>JAYNHP010000001.1:0-5131 GCA_038108155.1 Flavobacteriales bacterium
TATAATAGAATTTGCCATAATTGCTTCTCCATGAGAGGCAGCATGTATCCAAAATGTTTTTTTTTCTGAACTTAAATTAGATAAGTTTATTTGCCAATTTTTTTGGCCTTTTAATAATTTTTTGGGTTTATTATTACCTAAAAAAGAAGAAGTTTTTAAGTAAATAGACAATAGCGCAATAGCAATTTGATAATGAAATAACCCCATTTTAATTGTAGTAAAATTCGTTAGGATTCTTTCTTAAAACTGGAAAAAACCATCCTGCCCTTAGTCCAAGATATACATCAAATTTATTATCAGTATAAGGGCCCATTAAATCAATTTGATAATCTCTCATTCCTCTGTTAAACCCTTCTATTATCTCTATACCAATTGTAAAATTTATAAGTTTGTTATTGCTCATGTTTTGGTAGCCAATATATTGTTTCAATAATACCCCAACTGTGAGCCTATCATAGTATTTTAAATATTCCTTTTTAAGTTGAGGAATTAGATTTTCCTGATTTTCAATTCTTATTTTGTGATACATAGATCCAATACCTCCTTTTAGGAAAATTCCAGAATTTGGATTTGGTCCAATAAGATTAAAGACTTTTCCAACATCTAAACTAATTAATCCTCCTCTGTGATACATTAGATATAGATTTTCTTCACCGTACTGGTTAATAATCCATCCTTGATCATTTATTAAGTGATCTAAGACGCTTGTGTTTTTAACATTTGCACTATGAATAAAATTGTAGTTTAGTTCAAAGGTTTGATTACTTTTATTTTTCAAGCCAAGAGAAAGTCCAATATTAGAGTTTATACCGTAGTTATCAGCAAAGTCTCCTTGTGGAGATTGCACAGCTAGACTAACTCTGATAAAAGGGAAATAAATAACAGAATCTTTATTTCTTTGACCCACTGCATTGGACAATGATAACATTGAAATTGTTAAAATGAACAGTACTTTATAAAACAGAGACAACTTTAAGAAAAATTAATTTGAATTATCAAATATAAGAATTGCCATAAATCTAGGATATAGTTATATTCGCAATTGTTAATTTATAGAGATGAGTGAAAACAATTTAAATATTCAAATGGTTGACCTTAAAGGTCAGTATGAGAAGATAAAGACTCAAGTAGATCAAGCTATAAATGATGTTTTGAGTTCTACACAATTTATAAATGGAGAACATGTTAAATCTTTTCAAAATGAATTAGCTGCTTATCTTGGAGTAAAACATGTTATTACTTGTGCAAATGGAACAGATGCGCTTCAAATATCTATGATGGCCCTTGACCTAAAGCCTGGAGATGAGATTATAACTCCATCTTTCACTTACATAGCTACTACAGAAGTAATAGGGCTTTTAGGCTTAAAACCTGTCTTCGTAGATTGTGACCCCAAAAATTTTAATATTTCTGTTGATGAAGTGGAAAAGGCAATTACTAAAAAAACCAAAGCCATAGTTCCTGTTCATCTTTTCGGACAGTCGTCGGACATGAAATCTATTATGAATTTAGCTAAGAAATACAATCTTTTTGTAATTGAAGACAATGCTCAGGCGATAGGTAGTGATTATTTAGGATTTGACCAACCTCAAAAAACAGGAACTATAGGAAATATAGGATGTACTAGTTTTTTCCCCTCAAAAAATTTAGGTTGTTTTGGTGATGGCGGTGCAATGATGACAAACGATGACGAGCTAGCAAAAAAACTTCGGATGATAGCCAATCATGGCCAGAGCAAAAGATATTACCACGATATAGTTGGGTGCAACTCAAGACTAGATAACATACAGGCAGCCGTACTAAGAATTAAGCTAAAAGAGATTGATCAATACATTTTAAACAGACAGAAAGCTGCCAATTATTACGATCAAAATTTAAAGGGTATAGACCAATTAACATTACCTTACAGAAATTTGGATTCTAATCATGTATTTCATCAATATACATTAAAGCTAGACGACTCAATAGTGAGAGATGAATTAATCCAATATTTAGCTGGTAAAAATATTCCGGCAATGGTTTATTATCCGGTGCCTGCTCATAGGCAAAAAATGTTTTCTAATATCCCCAGTTCTCATGGAAATATGGAAATTACTAATTGGCTTTCATCTAGAGTATTTTCATTGCCAATGCATACTGAGCTCTCTAACTTACAACAAGATTATATAATTGAAAATATTTCTAATTTTTTAAATAAAAGATAAATAATGAAAATAGCTGTAATTGGTACTGGATATGTAGGTCTTGTAACAGGAACTTGTTTAGCAGAAACTGGAAACACTGTTACGTGTGTAGACATTGACGAACAAAAAGTTCAAAAATTGCAAAACGGAAAAATCCCTATTTATGAACCACATTTAGATAATTTTTTCCAAAGAAATATTGCTCAAAAAAGATTATTTTTTACAACCCAACTGGAAGAAGGAATAAAAGATGCACAATTAATATTTTTAGCACTTCCAACCCCGCCTGGTGACGATGGTTCTGCAGACTTAAGCTATATTCTATCGGTAGCCAAAGACCTTGGAAAGATTATTAAAAATTATAAAGTAATCATTGACAAAAGTACAGTTCCAGTTGGCACAGCCGAGAAAGTTACTAAAGTAATTAGAGAAAATTCTAATGTGGAGTTTGATGTAGTTTCAAATCCTGAATTTTTAAGAGAAGGGTTTGCAGTAGAAGATTTTATGAAACCAGAAAGAGTAGTGGTTGGAACAAGTAGCGAAAAAGCAAAGAAACTAATGGAGGAATTATACCAGCCATTTGTTAGACAAGGAAATCCTATATTATTTATGGATGAAAAATCAGCAGAGCTTACTAAATATGCTTCCAATTCTTTTCTCGCTACAAAAATTACTTTCATGAACGAGATTGCTAATTATTGCGAAATGATTGGTGCAGATGTGGATATGGTTAGAAAAGGAATGGGTACAGATTCTAGAATTGGTAAAAGATTTTTATTTCCTGGCATTGGCTATGGAGGAAGTTGTTTTCCAAAAGACGTTAAAGCTTTAAAAAAAGCTGGTCAAATTGAAAATTATCAGTTTAAAATAATAGATGCGGTAATGAAAGTTAACGACATCCAGAAAATGAGCTTGGTTAAGAAAGTTAAATCTTATTTTGGAGAGGACTTAAAAGGAAAAAGATTTGCATTGTGGGGACTTGCTTTTAAACCAGAGACGGACGATATAAGAGAAGCTCCGTCTTTATCCATTATCAATGAATTAACTGATTTTGGAGCCGAAATTGTCTCCTATGATCCTGAAGCAATGGATAATGTTAAAGATCTAGTTGGTGATAAAATCCAATATTCTAATAATAGTTTAGATGCTTTAAGAGATGTAGATGCATTATTAATTGCAACTGAATGGTCGGCTTTTCGAAATCCTGATTTTAATTTGATGCATTCTTTAATGAAAAGCCCAATAATATTTGATGGAAGAAATTTATATTCTTTAGAGTCCATGGAAAACAGAAATTTTTATTACCAAAGTGTAGGCAGAAAAGTAATTAATAATCTAAATAAATGAAAAGAGTGTTAATTACTGGAGCAGCTGGGTTTTTAGGTTCTCATCTATGTGAAAGGTTTTTAAATGAAAACTTTTTTGTAATCGGCATGGATAATTTCATCACTGGCTCTTTAAAAAATATTGATTTATTTACAAACCATAATAATTTTGAGTTTATTGAGCACGATGTATCAAAATATGTTCAAATTGATGGGGATTTAGACTATATTCTTCATTTTGCATCTCCTGCAAGCCCAATAGATTATTTAAAAATACCTATCCAAACTTTAAAAGTAGGTTCTTTAGGAACTCATAATTTATTAGGTCTAGCAAAATCTAAAAATGCTACTATTTTAGTTGCATCTACTAGTGAAGTTTATGGAGATCCGCTTGTTCACCCTCAAAATGAAAGCTATTTTGGAAATGTAAATCCAATTGGACCAAGAGGTGTTTATGATGAGGCTAAAAGATTTCAAGAAGCTATTACTATTGCTTATCATAGATTTCACAATTTGGATACTAAGATTGTAAGAATTTTCAATACTTATGGCCCTAGAATGAGATTGAATGATGGCAGAGTTTTACCAGCTTTTATTGGACAATCCTTAAGAAATGAGGATTTGACTATTTTTGGAGACGGGTCTCAAACTAGATCTTTTTGCTACGTAGATGATTTGATTGAAGGAATCTATAGGCTTTTACATAGTGATTATAATTATCCGGTGAATATTGGAAATCCCAACGAAATTACCATTAAAGATTTTGCCAATGAAATTGTAAATTTAACTGGCAAAAATCAAAGTATTATATTCAAAGAATTACCTGAAAATGATCCTTTAAAAAGAAAACCAGATATAGATTTGGCGAAGAATATATTAGACTGGGAACCTAAAATTCAAAGAAGTGAGGGTTTGAAATTAACTTATGATTACTTTTGTAGTCTTTCAGTTGAGGAATTAAATAAGAAAGACCATCAAAATTTTGAATCTTATAATAACTTTTAATGAATTATTTCGCACATCCTACAGCAGTAATTGATGAAAATGTAAAAATTGGTGATGAATCTAAGATTTGGCATTTCAGCCATATTATGAGCAATTCAATTATTGGAATAGGTTGTAATATAGGTCAAAACGTAGTGGTTTCACCTTATGTAGAATTAGGCAATAATGTAAAAGTTCAAAATAATGTGTCAATCTATACAGGAGTAGTATGTGAGGATAATGTGTTTTTAGGTCCATCTATGGTTTTTACAAATATTCTAAATCCTAGAAGTGCTATTATTAGAAGAGATAGTTATATTAAAACTTTGGTAAAGAAAGGGGCTTCAATTGGAGCTAATGCTACAATTATTTGTGGAAATACTATTGGTGAATATGCTCTAATTGGTGCAGCAACTGTGGTTACTAAGCCAGTTAAGCCCTATGCATTAATAGTTGGAAACCCAGGTAAACAAATTGGATGGGTCAGTGAGTATGGCCATAGATTAGAATTTGTTTCTGGAAAAGCCACATGCCCAGAGTCGTTAAAGAATTATTTACAAAAAAAAAAATAATTAAAAAAAAAAAAATAAATTATAAAAATAATTTTTTTATAAAATTATCTTGTGAAATTGTTTAAAA
>JAYNHP010000001.1:5141-27469 GCA_038108155.1 Flavobacteriales bacterium
ATGAACTAAAAAATAATTCTGTAAAAGAAATTAAATAATGGATAAAATTAAGTTTGGAATAATAGGAGCTGGTCATATTGGTAAAAGACATGCAGAAATGGTATTAAGAAATACAAATTGTGAACTTACTGCTATTTGTGATGTTTTACCCAAAGAAAGTTTAGCATTAGAACCTTACGATGTTCCGTTTTACAATAATTATCTCAAAATGCTTAACTCACACCAAGAAATAGATGTTGTTTGTGTTTGTACGCCAAATGGATCACATTCTGATATTTCTATTTCTGTTTTGAAACATGACAAACACGTTGTAATTGAAAAACCAATTGGACTGACTGTTGCCAATTGTGAAAAAGTGATATTTAATGCACTTCAAAGAAACAAACATGTATTTGCTGTCATGCAAAACAGATATTCTCCCCCGAGCGAATGGATCAAAGAAATTATTGAAACTAAA
This sequence comes from Flavobacteriales bacterium, assembly GCA_038108155.1. Lineage (GTDB taxonomy): Bacteria > Bacteroidota > Bacteroidia > Flavobacteriales_D > Parvicellaceae > MED-G20. The sequence continues at coordinate 5,599 of JAYNHP010000001.1, forward strand.
AAATTAGGAGATATATTTATGGTTCAAGTAAACTGTTTTTGGAATAGAGACGATAGGTATTATAAAAAAGGAGGATGGAAAGGAACACAAGATTTGGATGGTGGTACACTTTTTACCCAATTTTCACATTTCATAGATATCATGTATTGGTTGTTTGGAGACATAGAAAATATTCAAGGAAAATTTGAGGACTTTACCCACCAAGAATCTACAGATTTTGAGGACTCAGGAATAGTTTCTTTTGATTTTAAAAAAGGTGGTATGGGCTGTTTGAATTATTCTACAGCAGTTTGGAACTCCAACTTGGAAAGCAGTATGACTGTGGTTGGAAGTAAAGGAAGTATTAAGATTGGTGGTCAGTATATGAATGAAATTGAATATTGCAATATAAAAGATTATAAAATGCCCGAGCTTGCACCTTCTAATCCCCCAAATGATTATGGTCCTTATAAAGGAAGTGCAGCAAACCACCATTATATTATTGAAAATGTTGTAGAGACATTAAGAGGACAAAATGTAGCCACCACCAATGTTTTAGAAGGATTAAAAGTTGTAGAAATTATAGAAAAAATTTATAAACTTAGAGATAATCAAAAATGAAAATTTACGACAAATTAATTGCTAAAGAAGAAAAAATTGCTGTAGTTGGGTTAGGATACGTAGGTCTTCCAATCGCATTAGAATTTGCTAAAATAACTAATGTTATAGGGTTTGATATTAACCCAGAAAGGGTTTCTATGATGAAAAATAAAATTGACCCTAGTAATGAGTTAGTTTCAAGTGATTTTGACAATTGTTCAATAGAGTTTACTCATAAAATTGAAGATTTAAAAGAAGCCAAGTTTTTTATAGTCGCTGTGCCAACACCAATTGATCAAAGTAAAGAACCCAATATTAAGCCATTACTTTCGGCAAGTGAAACAGTTGGCAAGGTTCTTAAAAAAGGAGATTATGTGGTGTATGAATCTACAGTATACCCAGGATGCACAGAGGAAGATTGTATTCCTGTTTTGGAAAAATTGAGTGGTTTGAAGTTTGTAAAGGATTTTAAAGTAGGTTACTCTCCAGAAAGAATTAATCCAGGAGATAAAGTTCATACTCTTTCTAGTATTGTAAAAGTCTCCTCTGGATGCGATGAAGAATCTTCAGAAGAAATTGCTAAAACCTATGAATTAGTTGTTTCTGCGGGTGTACATAGAGCATCATCTATAAAAGTTGCGGAGGCCGCTAAAATTATTGAAAACACTCAAAGAGATGTAAATATTGCTTTGATTAACGAACTTTCTGTGATATTCAATAGAATGAATATAAATACTTACGAAGTATTAGAAGCTGCAGGAACTAAGTGGAATTTTTTGAATTTTAGACCAGGGCTTGTCGGAGGTCATTGTATAGGCGTTGATCCATATTATCTCACGCACAAAGCCAAGGAACTTGGCTACCATGCACAAATAATTAATTCTGGAAGAGCGGTTAACGACTCTATGGGGGCCTATGTTGGTAGAACAGTTGCTAAAAAAATCATTGCGTCTGGAACTCCAATGCAAGAAGCTCGAGTTTTGGTTATGGGAGCTACTTTCAAGGAAGATGTTTCAGATATAAGGAACTCTAAAGTAGTAGACGTAATCAACGAATTAAAATCTTTTTCATGTCATGTAGAAGTTGTTGATCCTCATGCTAATTCTGATGAATTAATGGAAGAGTATGGTTTTGATTTAGTCGCTAAAACAAGCGGTATTTACCACTCTGTAATTGTTGCAGTAAATCATCAAGAATATACTCTTTTAGATGAAAATTACTTTGTTTCTATACTTTCTGAAAAAGGAGTTTTAGTAGATTTAAAAGGTATTTTTAGAAATAAAATTCAAAAACTAAATTATTGGACATTGTAATGGATTATAAAAAAATCATACTTATAACTGGTGGTGCTGGCTTTATTGGCTCTCATGTGGTTAGAAAAATGATTAATCGATACCCTGAATACTTGATAGTGAATTTAGATAAATTAACCTATGCAGGGAACTTAAATAATCTAAAGGATATTGAGAAAAAATCCAATTATAAATTTGAAAATATTGATATTAATAATGAAGATGCTATTCAAATTTTATTTGAGAAATATTTATTTGATGGGGTAATTCATTTAGCTGCTGAATCTCATGTAGATCGTTCTATTTCAAATCCTGGAGAATTTGTGACTACCAATGTAATTGGAACCTTAAATTTATTAAATGCCTGTAGAAAAAATTGGGAAAATTTTGAAGACAAATGTTTTTATCATATTTCTACCGATGAGGTTTATGGTTCTTTAGGAGAAACAGGTTTTTTTTACGAGACTACTTCTTACGATCCAAGGAGTCCTTATTCTGCATCCAAAGCAAGCTCCGACCATCTTGTTAGAGCATATGGCCATACCTATGGTATGCCAATTAAAATTTCAAATTGCAGTAATAATTATGGTTCTCATCAGTTTCCAGAAAAACTAATTCCATTAATTATAAATAACATTCAAAATAAAAAGTCTCTTCCAATTTATGGAAAGGGTGAAAATGTAAGAGATTGGCTTTGGGTAGAAGATCATGCCAATGCTATAGATTTAATTTTTCATAATGGAAGAAATGGCGAAACTTATAATATAGGCGGTCATAATGAGTGGAAGAACATAGACTTAGTTAATCTTTTGTGCGATATTATGGATGACAGACTTTCTAATCCTAAGGGAGAATCTAGAAAGCTAATAACTTATGTTAAAGATAGAGCTGGACACGATTTAAGATATGCTATTGATGCTACAAAAATTCAAAATGAGTTAGGATTTACCCCATCTGTAAGCTTTGAACAAGGACTTGCCAATACAGTAGATTGGTATTTAAATAATAAAGAATGGTTGGATGATGTTACAAGTGGATCTTATCAAAACTATTACCATCAACATTATAATTAATGGGTTTATTAAGTCGTATTTTTACTAAAAAAGAATTAACTATTGAGCCTATAGATTTAAGCTTTTTGGGAAACGATATTCACTCTCATATAATTCCTGGAATAGACGATGGATCACCTGATATGGAGACCACAATAATATTGCTTAAAAAATTTATTGATTTAGGATATAAAAAAGTAATTACTACTCCACATATAATGAGTGATTATTATAAAAATACACCAGAAATAATACTTTCTGGTTTGGATAAAGTAAAAGCAGAAATAATAAAAAATAACTTAAATATTGAAATCGAAGCTGCTGCAGAATACAATTTGGAACCAGAGTTTGAAGACTTATTAGATAAAAATAACTTACTTACCTTTGGATCTGAAAAGTATCTTCTTTTTGAACTATCTTTTTTTGATGAACCTCCTAGATTAAACGAAACTATTTGGAAAATGAGAGAAAAGGGAGTTTCTCCTGTTCTCGCACATGTAGAACGTTATGTATACTGGCATAAAGATTATGATAAAATTGAAGAAATGATTAATAGAGGAGTAAAACTTCAATTAAATATTGGTTCCATAACGGGAGCTTATGGTCCAGAAGTTAAAAAAGTTGCAGACAGACTAATAAATGATAAAGTTATAGATTTTATCGGTAGTGACTGCCATCACGAACAGCACTTAGAAATGATTAGTCACGCATCTAGACTGCCTATATTTCATTCTCTAGTTCAGCAAGAACAGATTTTAAATAAATCGTTATAATAAAGAAGCACTTGAAGTAGGAATAGATCGATCTACTTTTTTAAACAATCCTTGCAATACTTTCCCTGGTCCAACTTCAATTACTTCAACATCTTTATTCTTTAAAATATTTTTCATTGATTGGGTCCATTTTACTGGTGCAGTTAGTTGGGCAATTAAGTTAGCTTTTATTTGTTCAGCATCCATTACAGCTTCGCCACTTACATTTTGGTAAATCGGACATATTGGATTGCTAAATAAAGTATGATCAATTGCATTTTTCAATTCATTTTTTGCAGATTCCATTAATGGTGAATGGAATGCTCCTCCAACAGGTAATTTTATTGCTCTTCTTGCTCCAGCAACTGTTAGTTTTTCAATTGCTACATCTATCGCATCCATTTCTCCAGAAATCACAAGCTGGCCAGGACAATTGTAATTTGCCGGAACTACTGTTCCTTCAATAGAACTACAAATATCTTCAACAATATTATCTTCAAGACCTAAAATTGCAGCCATTGTGGAGGGTTTTTCTTCACAGGACTTTTGCATTGCCAATGCTCTTTTGTGAACTAGGGTTAACCCATCTTCAAAAGAAAGACATTTATTTGCCACCAAAGCTGAAATTTCACCCAGTGAATGTCCAGCAACCATATCTGGTTTAAAACTTTCCCCTAAGGAGATAGCGAGAATTACTGAATGTAAGAATATAGCTGGTTGTGTAACTTTTGTTTGTTTCAGCTCTTGGTCTGTTCCGTAAAACATAATATCTGAAATATTGAAATCTAAAATTTCATTTGATTTTAGGAATAAATTTTTTGCAGATTCGTTAGAGTCATATAAATCTTTTCCCATTCCTGAAAATTGGGCTCCTTGACCAGGAAATACGTATGCTTTCATAATATTAATTAATCTCTATTTCCAAAAAGTCTTAACAACATTAAAAATAGATTGATAAAATCTAAGTATAAAGTTAGAGCTCCTAAAACCATCATTTTTTGAGCTGTTTCGGAACCTTGGTCAATTTGATTTCCAATATTTTTAATCTTTTGCACATCATAAGCAGTTAGACCTGTGAATACTAAAACTCCAATTATTGAAATAATATAATCCATTAAAGAACTTCCAATAAACATATTTACAATACTCGCTATAAGTATTCCTACTAATCCCATTATTAGCAAACTCCCTATTTTTGTTAAATCAGTTTTTGTTGTGTAACCTGTAAGTGCCATAACACCAAATGTCAATGCACTTATAAAAAATGTAGTTGAGATAGAGGAAGTTGAGTAAATAGCAAAAATGGTACTTAAGCTAATCCCTGTTAGCGTTGAATAAAGAATGAAGATTCCTAATAAAAACTTTACACTGTATTTATTAAATCCAAACCCAATTAACATAACTAATCCTATAGGAGCAAGTGTTGTAATCCATCCAAAAGTGGTTAGTCCCCCTTCATAACTAATTATATAGTTTTTCATTTCATCGCTTGCAAACCATACTGCTGAAATACCTGAAATGATAAGGGCTGTAAACATTAATGAAAAAACATTAGCAACAAAACTGCTAGTGTTGGTTCTAGACTTAGATTTAGTATAATTTATTTTTGTCGGTTCCATATTATGACTTAAACTTTTTAAAGTTGTTCTTTTAGTTTTAGTAAAAATGATTTTATTTTCACCATTTTATCCAATATTAATTTCTGATTTCTTAGTTCTAAAATATCAGTTTTTAATACATCCTTGGCTCCATTTAGTGTATAACCTCTTTCCTTTACTAAGTGGTAAATTAAATGACAATTCTTAACGTCCTCTTTGGTAAATTGACGATTTCCTTTATTATTTTTCTTTGGTTTGAGTATTTCAAACTCTTTTTCCCAAAATCTAACTAAGGAAGTATTGACATTCAACATTTTAGCTAATTCACCTATACTGTAATAGATCTTTGGAGATTTATCAATATCAAACTTTAGCAAATCCATTTTATAGAGATTGAGTTGGGCGAGAGGAAATCTCTATCACTTTATCGTATTCCTCCGGACTTAAATCGTTGAAAAAGAAATTAACTGGATTTATTTGTCTATTGTTTTTAAATACTTCATAATGAAGATGTGGTCCTGTAGATTGTCCAGTGTTTCCAACATATCCTATATGGTCACCTCTTTTAACTTTTTGACCTTTCTTACACTTGAATTTACTGCAATGTGCATATCTTGTTTTGTATCCATAGCCATGATTAATTAAAATAGTTTTCCCATAACCGCCTGTCCATCCAACTTTTTCAACTGTTCCATCACCAGTCGCATATATTTCAGTACCAACCGGAGCTGTGAAATCCATTCCTTGATGCATTTTAAGAATTTTGTAAATAGGATGCATTCTCATACCAAATCCTGAAGCAATTCTAGTTAAATCTCGATTGTTTATAGGCTGAATACTTGGTATTGCTTTAAGCATTTTTTGTTTTTCCTTTGTAATTTCAAAAACCTCATCGAAAGATCTGGATTGTGAAGAGAGCTTTTTCTCAATTAGTTCTAATTTTTGAACTATTTCGACCACCAACTCTCCATACTCAATATTTTCATATTTTTTAAATTTGATTGGATTTCCGCCAGTTCCAAGTTTTCTTTTGTGGTCTGGGTAAGGATCGGCTTCAAAAATAGCTCTGTAAATATTATCGTCTTTGTTTTGAATGTCATTAAGAACTTCAAGAATGAGGTTAAGATCTTTATTAAAAACAGATATTTCTTGTCTCAAACTTTGGTTTTCTTTAGCGGCTTCTTTTTGTATAAATGATTTAATATTATAAAATGAAAATGAAAGTATAAGTACAGAGACAACTACAGATGCAATTAAATAATAAGAAAGTCTTTTAAACTTATCCCACAGGGTTAAGTTAATCTCTTCATAATTAAGAGTGTTTGGATTGTATTTGTAATTCGTATTTTTCAATTTATACTAAATTTACGCGAATTTAAACATTTTTATTTTAAGTTAATTACATCTTCTTAACCCAGATTTGTTGAGAACAAATCAAAAACTAATTTCATGAATTCTATTTATATCATTTTTACATTTTTATTATTTATTTCATTTTCTCTAAAGCAATCCTATTCGAATTATAATAACCACTTAATTAAACTCCAACAAAAAGACACCCTAATTAATAAGAAAGATACCATCAATGTAATTGCAGTTGGTGATATTATGATGGGCACCAATTTCCCAAATAAAAGCTATTTGCCTAACAACGATGGAGTAGATTTATTTAAGAATGTCGAAAGTTTTTTAAAAAAAGGAGACATTACTTTTGGTAATTTAGAGGGAGTTATTGGCAATGGGGGAACTCCTAAATCTTGTAATAATCCAAAATATTGTTATACTTTCCGAATGCCAGAACATTATATTTCCAATATTAAAAATGCAGGATTTAATCTGTTAAGTACTGCAAATAATCATGCAAATGATTTTGGCTTGGAGGGTAGAAAGAAAACTGCGTCAGTTTTAAAAACGGCTGAAATTAATTTTGCAGGTTCATTGGATAAACCATATACAATTTTCTCCAAAAAAAATATCAAGTATGGTTTTCTTTCAACTGCTCCTAATAGTGGTTGCTTTAATATGAAAAATTATACTAAAGTAGTGGAGTATGTAAAGTATTTGGACTCACTATGTGATATTGTTATTGTCTCTTTTCATTCTGGAGCTGAAGGTCTTAAAGCAATTCATACCCCTAGAGTAGATGAGATTTTCTTAGGTAATAACAGAGGAAGTGTTTATGAATTTGCTCATTTATGTATTGACGCAGGTGCTGATGTTCTTCTCGGCCATGGCCCTCATGTTACAAGAGCAGTTGAATTATATAAGAATAGGTTTATTACTTATAGTATGGGGAATTTCTGTACTTATGCTAGGTTTAATTTAAAAGGTCCTTGTGGTGTAGCTCCAATTTTTGATCTTAGTTTAAATTCCAACGGTGAGTTTATTGCTGCAAAAGTTATTTCTGTAAAGCAAATAGGAGAAGGGATTCCATTAGTTGATTCTTCCAAAGCTGCTTGGCAATATGTAGAAAGTTTATCCAAAGAAGATTTTCCAGAATCAGCTTTAATTTTTAATAAAAAACAGAGTATTATAACAAAAGCACCCTAAAAAGATTTTCCTTCATATTTTTTATGACAACAAATACACTAAAATTCTATAATCATTAAGATAGTATATTTAAAATAAATAACTTTACTTTTAATTAATACCACATATCAATTTATGAATTCAAAAGATATAAGAGCTGCTTTTTTTTCATTTTTTAATGCTAAAAATCATAGTATTGAAAAATCTGCACCTATGGTGATTAAGGATGACCCTACTCTTATGTTTACCAATGCAGGTATGAATCAATTTAAAGATATATTTCTCGAGTTCGAGATTCCTAAAAATAAAAGAGTTGCCAATACCCAAAAATGTTTAAGAGTTTCAGGAAAACACAATGATTTGGAAGAGGTTGGTGTTGACACTTACCATCACACAATGTTTGAAATGTTGGGAAATTGGTCTTTTGGAGATTATTTTAAAAAAGAGGCAATTAAATGGTCTTGGGAGCTTTTTACCGAAGTCTATAAAATAGATAAAAGTAAACTATATGTTACTGTTTTTCAAGGAGATGAGGAAGATGGAACAAGTTTTGACAGTGAATCATATCAATTTTGGGAAAATTTACTTCCTAGCGATAAAATTTTAAAATTTGGGAAAAAAGATAATTTTTGGGAAATGGGTGCTCAAGGGCCATGCGGTCCAAGTTCTGAAATTCATATTGATTTAAGAAATGATGAGGAAATTCTCAAAATACCTGGTAAAGACTTAGTAAATAAGGACCATCCTCAAGTTGTCGAATTATGGAATCTTGTTTTTATTGAGTTCAATAGAAGTTCTGAAGGTTCATTAGCTCCTTTAAAAAATAAGCATGTTGATACTGGAATGGGGTTGGAAAGACTAGCTATGGTTCTTCAAGGTAAGAATAGCAACTATGATACAGATGTTTTTAGACCAATAATTGATTCTTTAGAATCTATCTCCAATAAAAAATATATATCTGGTAATTCGGATGATTCTCAAAATAAAGTAAATATTGCTTTTAGAGTTATTGTAGATCACCTGAGAGCAGTTTCATTTTCAATCACTGATGGTCAGTTGCCATCCAATACTGGTGCTGGATATGTAATAAGGAGAATTTTAAGAAGAGCAATTAGGTATGGTTTTCAGTTTTTGGAATTAAAGGAGCCATTTATTTACCAGTTAGTTCCCTCACTTGTCAATAATTTTGAAGGTGTTTTTAATGAGATAAGTCTTCAGGAAGATTTTATTAAAAAGATAATCCAAGAAGAAGAAATATCTTTTTTTCGGACTTTAAGTTCTGGTATTAAAAGAATGGAAGAAATTGTTAAGAGTCAAAAAAAACAATTAAAAAGTACTGTAAGTGGTCAATTGGCTTTTGAATTGTACGATAGATATGGGTTCCCATTAGATCTTACTCAACTCATTGCATCTGAAAACAAATTAAAAATAGATATTGTAGAATTTGAAAAATGTCTCAATGAACAAAAAAGCAGATCTAAAATTGATGCTGTTAAACATTTTGGAGACTGGATAGTTTTAAAGCAAGATGATGTACAAGAATTTATTGGATATGACCATTCAGAAGCAAAAATCATTATTACAAAATACCGCTCATTAGTTGTTAAAGAAAAAACAAAATTTCAATTAATTTTTAATTTAACTCCCTTTTATCCTGAGGGCGGAGGTCAAGTAGGAGATACTGGCTTTATAGAAGATAACCAAGGAAAGGTTCTGATAAAGGACACTAAAAAAGAGAATGGGGTTATAGTTCATTACGTAGACGAGTTACCAAAGAATTTGAATTCTTCTTTCCATGGACAGGTAGATTTGGATAGAAGAACTAAAATCTCAAAAAATCATTCTGCAACTCATTTATTGCACCATGCTTTAAGAGAAGTTTTAGGGACTCATGTAGAACAAAAAGGATCACTTGTTAACGAAAATTATTTAAGGTTTGATTTTTCTCATTTTTCAAAGTTGAGTCCTCAAGAACTAGTATTAATAGAACAAAAAGTTAACAAGCAAATTAGAGATGCTAATTCTTTGATTGAAGAACGAAATATCCCAATGGAAATTGCCAAACAAAAGGGAGCAATAATGTTATTTGGAGAAAAGTATGGAGATTCAGTTAGAGTGATTCAATTTGGAAAATCTATAGAATTATGTGGAGGAATACATGTTTCCAACAGTGCAAATATTGGAAATTTTAAGATATCCTCAGAAAGTTCTATCTCCTCTGGAATAAGAAGAATTGAAGCTCTTTGTGACGAAAAAGCGGATGAAATAATTAATAAAAAATTAAATGAGTATGAAGCAATTTCAAAGTTGTTAAAACATCCTCAAGAGTTGTTGTCTGCAGTAGAGTTACTACAATCAAATAACCAATTATTACAAAAAAAATTAGATTCCTATAATTCACTAAGATTAAAGGAAGTTAAAAAACAATTATTATCTAATAGAAAAGAGTTAGATTCCTTTTCTATTATTGAAGACCAATCAGATTTATCTGCCGATGAAATGAAACAAATAATTTTTGAAATAAAAGCAGAAATGAAAAATTTGGTAGTTCTTTTATTAAGCAATCTAAACAATAAGCCATTTATTTCTTTAATGATTTCAGAAGATTTAGTTAAGTCTAAAAATTGGAATGCTGGCATAATTATAAGAGAGCTTGCAAAAGAAATTAAAGGTGGAGGTGGTGGACAACCTTTCTTTGCAACTGCAGGTGGGTCGCATGTGGGTGGTCTTAAGAACGTAACTCTAAAAGCCCGAGAAATATTCAAATAATTGTAGGAACGTATTTTTTAACTTCCGCTAAGTCAATTTTTTTGTCAGAAAGAATTATTAATCTTTCTAATACATTTCTAAGTTCTCTTATATTTCCTGTCCATTTCATTTTTTTAAGTTCATCAATTGCCTTATTAGAAATTTCTTTTTGTTTAACCCCATGTTCATTACAAATTTTTTCAATAAAATAATCACAAAGCATAGGAATATCTTCTATTCTATCCTTAAGCGATGGTACATTTATTGGGATAACATTTAAACGATGAAATAAATCTTCTCTAAAATTCCCATTTTCTATTTCCTTTTTAAGATTTTTATTTGTTGCAGCTATAATTCTAGGGTTTACAGAAATTGATTTATTTCCACCAACTCTAGTTATTTTATTTTCTTGCAGAGCTCTTAGAACTTTCGATTGGGCTGAAAGACTCATGTCCCCAATTTCATCTAGAAATAATGTTCCATTACTAGCCTGTTCAAATTTCCCTATTTTTTGTTTGTGGGCAGATGTAAATGAACCTTTTTCATGCCCAAATAATTCACTTTCTATTAGTTCAGATGGAATTGCGGCACAATTTATTTCCACAAATAAATTTTTATTCCTATTACTTTTTTCATGGATCTGATTGGCAACTAATTCCTTTCCTGTACCATTAGGTCCAGTAATTAAGACTCTTGCATTTGAATTTGCAACTTTAGTTATTAGTTCTAGTATAGATTTTATTTCTGGGCTTTGGCCAATTATTTCAGAATTAGATTTTATTTTTCTTTTTAAAATGCTGTTTTCTTTTCTTAGATGATTGTTATTTAATGCATTTTTAACACATGTTAGAACTCTATTTAAATCTAATGGTTTTTCAATGTAATCAAAAGCTCCAATTTTTAGTGTATGAACAGCTGTTTCAATATCTCCATGTCCGCTTATCATAACAACAGGCGTTAAAATGTTGTTTTCTACAATTTTTTTAAGTGTTTCTATTCCATCAATTTTAGGCATTTTAATATCACAAAATATTAAATCAAAGTTTTTTTCTTCTGCCATTTTATAGCCTTCAATACCATCTTGAGCAGTTTCAACTAGATATTTTTCAAACTCTAATATTTCCTTCAAAGTTGCTCTAATTGAACGCTCGTCATCTATGATAAGTATTTTCTTCAATTTTTCAACCATTTAAAAAGATCTGAATAACTAGCTTTCTTACCATAAGATAAAATTCCTTTTCTATAGATTCTTCCAGACAGCCAAGAAGTACCAATAAAAGTAATAGTCAATAAAGATAAACTAAGAATAATTTCCCACATTTCGACACTACTATCTCCAATCCCCATAGCTATTCTTATTATCATTATAATTGGAGATGTAAATGGTATTTCACTTAGCCAAAAAGCCAAAGACGAAGAAGGGTCGTCAATAACTTTACTAGCCATTAAAATTGCAAATACCATAGGAATGGTTAGAGGAAGAAGAAACTGCTGGGTGTCTGCTTCTTCATCTACTGCTGCTCCGATAGCTGCCATTAATCCGCTATATAATAAATAACCTCCCAAAAAGAACAATATGAAAAAAACAATTAAATAAGACCATTGAACTTCGTTGATTATAAATAGAATGGCTTCGTTATTTGAATCAATTTTGAAACTATTATTTACTAACTCATCGGAATTCATTTGAAGCGATGGGTTGTATTTATCTTTTATTATTAGTGGGAAGATGGTTATTGACATAACCATGGTAACTATTGCCCAGATAATAAATTGAGTAATTCCAACTAGCCCAACTCCAATAATTTTAGCTATCATTAGTTCAAATGAAGAAACCGAGGATATTATTACTTCAACTATTCTATTTGTTTTTTCTTCAATGACACCTCTCATTACTTGTACTGAGTAAAGAAAAATAAATCCATAAATAAATAAAGCGAGAGCTATTCCTACAAATGCTTTTCTTTGAATATTTCTATTCTCTTTATTTTGAATGTCAACAACATCCAAATTAATTTTAGTTTTAATGGATTTATATGTAGAGATATCAATGTTATTGAAATTCACACGATATAGTTCTATTGCTTCATTTATAATACTTGAAAGATGTTTTTGAACTCCAGTCGACGGTATTTCCTTATACAAACACTTAGCCGTCATAGAGTTTGTTTTAATTAAATTAACCGGCAAATACACTAATAAATCTAGTTGGTCATCTTTTTTGAAAATTTCTTGAACTTCGTCGTAGCTCTTCCCTTTAGGAGCCCATTGCAGATGGTATTTATCAGAGTTTCTTAGAATACTATCAAATAAATGAGATTCATCTACTACTAGAATCTCATATTTTTCTTTGTTTTCCTGTGATAAGTAGCTAGTTAATAAAACAAAACCAACAATCAGCAAGGGACCTAAAAAACTCATTAAAATGAATGTTTTCTTTTTTACCCTAGTGAGATATTCTCTAGAAATTATTAATCCAATTTTACTCATCTGTCGTTGCTTTTATAAAAACATCATTGATACTTGGAATTTTTTTATTGATTTCTAATATTTCAACGTGATCAACTATTCCTTTAATAAATTTATTAATAGTAAAATCATTTAATAATTTAATATCTGCTTTATTAGTATTTTGATTTAAGTTAGTATGATTTATAAGCTCCCATCCTCCCCATACTGCATTGGTAAAGTTCATTTGGTTACCACTATATAAAATAGTCCATAGGTTTTCTTCGTAATTTTTTTTAATCTCATTAATACTTCCTTGCAATATTTTTTTAGAGTTATGGATGATGGCAACCTCCTCGCAAATTTCCTCTACAGAATTCATGTCATGGGTTGATAAAATAATACTTTTGTTTTTTTCCTTTAATTCAAGTATTTCATTTTTTATTAAAAGGCTATTAACCGGATCCAATCCACTTAGAGGTTCATCTAAAATTAAGACTTTAGGATCGTGTAATACGGTAGTTATAAATTGAATTTTTTGGGCCATTCCTTTGGAAAGGTCCTCCACTTTTTTGTTCCACCAATTTTCTGCACCAAGTTTCTCAAACCAATAACTTAATTTTTGTTTTGCTTCTTTTTTTGAAAGTCCTTTTAGCTGAGCAAGATATAGAACTTGTTCACCAACTTTCATTTTTTTATACAATCCTCTTTCTTCTGGAAGATAGCCAATGGAATGAATATGTTTTCTTGATAAAAGTTCTCCGGCAAATTTCACCTCACCTTGATCTGGTTCAAGTATTTGATTGATAATTCTGATTAAAGTAGTTTTACCTGCTCCATTAGGACCAAGTAGTCCAAAAATTTTGGACTCACCAATTGAGAGATTGACATTATCTAATGCTTTGTGGTCTGAATAGGATTTGTGAAGTCCCTCTATTTCAATTATATTTTTAGAAGACATTTATATTGAAAATCAAGCAAAACGATTTTTCATTCGGTCAAAAAAGTTTTTGCTTTGATTTGGTTTTGGTTTGAAGTTATCACTTTCATTTAATTTTAGCAATAATTCTTTTTCTTCTTTAGAAATTTTTTGAGGAGTAAACACTTGTATATTTACTATCATATCACCTCTTCCATAACCATTCACATCTGGAATACCCTTAGACCTTAATCTTAAATTTTTTCCACTTTGTGTTCCTGGTGGAATTTTAATTTTAGCTTTTCCACTAACCATTGGAATTTCAATAGTTTTTCCAATTACCGCATCTGAAAATGAAATTCCAAGTTGATATAGTAAGTCGGTTCCGTTTCTTACTAGGTGTTCGTGTTCTATTTCTTCAATTGCGATAATTAAATCCCCTGCGACTCCTCCACCAGGAGCCTCATTGCCTTTCCCCTGCATACTTAACTGCATTCCTTCTTCTACACCAGCAGGAATTTCTATTTCAATTATAGTTTCTTTTTTCTCTAAACCTGATGCGTCTACTCCGGCTGGTCTTTTTGATATAATTTGTCCTGATCCCTTACAATTGGGACAAGTTGATGCTGTTTGCATGGCACCAAGAATTGTATTGGTAACTCTTGTAACTTGGCCAGTTCCATTACAAGTAGGGCAAGTTGAAAATTCAACACCACTCGCAGCAACTAACTTATTTACTTTTATTTTCTTTTGAACACCATTTACTATATCTTCTAAAGAAAGCCTTAATTTGACTCTAAGATTAGAACCTTTGCGAACTCTTTTTCCACTTCTTCCTCTACCAAATCCACCACCTCCACCAAATGAAGATCCAAAAATATCTCCAAAATGATCAAATATATCATCCATAGACATTCCACCACCTCCGCCACCAAATCCTTGACCGCCTTCAAAGGCAGCATGTCCAAACTGGTCATATTGCTGTCTTTTTTGAGGATTACTTAATATTTCATATGCTTCAGCGGCCTCTTTAAAACTTTGTTCCGCTGCACTATTTCCTGGATTCTTGTCAGGATGATATTTTAGGGCTAACTTTCTGTAAGCTTTTTTTATTTCACCCTCAGAAGCATTTTTAGAAATGTTTAGTGTTTGGTAATAATCTTTTTTACTCATTTTAAAGCTATTTATTCTCCTACTACTACTTTGGCAAATCTTATTACTTTTTCGTTTAAAGTATACCCCTTTTCGATTACGTCCATAACTTTACCTTTCATTTTGTCTTTCGTGGCAGGAATTTTAGTTATAGCTTCATGTATGTCTGGATCAAAGCTTTTACCTATTGAATCCATAGGTGCTAAACCTTGGTTTGTTAAAGTTTTAAAAATTTTGTTGTATATCAACTCAAATCCTTCTTTTATAGTAGATATTTCTTCTACATTTTCATTGTTAGCTATTGCTCTTTCAAAATCATCTAAAATTGGAATAATTTCTTTCAAAACATTTTCACTTGCATTGGTAATAATATCTATTTTCTCTCTTGCAGTTCTTTTTCTGTAGTTCTCAAATTCAGAGTACAACCTAATGTATTTGTCTTTAAAATCAATATTAATTTCTTTTACAACGCTTTCTTCCGAAGCCTCGTTAGCTGAATCTACTTTGGGTTCTTCTACGGATTCTTCTTTTAACTTTTTCTTTTTCTTTGACTTCATTTCAGATAAATATTTTGCTTCTATTGTGCAAATTACGAACCAAATTTAAAATACGACAAAGTGTCATATTTTATAACGCAGTTATTAATAGTGATTTTATTAAAGTGATTTTACCAACTTATCTATTTGTTGGTGTAGTGCAATTCCTCGCAGATTTTTGGATATTATTCTACCTTCGGCATCAATTAAAAAGTTGTAAGGAATTCCTCTCACGCCATATCTAGTTGCACTTTCACTTGCCCAGCCTTTAAGATCACTGACATGATATTTCCAAATTAAATTATCTTTTAATATTGCATTTTCCCAAGCAGATTTGTTCTTATCTAAAGAAACACTATAAATTTTAAAGCCTTTTGCATCTTTAAATTTGCTTTTTGAATATTTATTGTAGGCTGCAACTATATTAGGATTTTCCCTTCTACATGGGCCACACCAGGACGCCCAAAAGTCAATTAAAACTATGTTGCCTTTTAAGGAGGAAAGTTTAATAATATCTCCATTTGGGTTTTTTAAAT
Source organism: Flavobacteriales bacterium (assembly GCA_038108155.1). Lineage (GTDB taxonomy): Bacteria > Bacteroidota > Bacteroidia > Flavobacteriales_D > Parvicellaceae > MED-G20. The sequence continues at coordinate 21,740 of JAYNHP010000001.1, forward strand.
CTATTTCTGGTGCAATATTCCCAATATTCACACCTTTGATTTCATCATTTTGCGCCTGAGTTTTTAAGCTACTTGTACAAAGTATAATGCTTAGTAAAATAAAATTTAAGGTTTTCATTCTTATTTCAAATTAAATATTAATCAATTCTCTTTATCTGAGCTCCTAGATTAAGTAACCTTTCTTCAATATTTTCATAACCTCTATCGATTTGTTCAATATTAAGTACCGTACTTTTACCTTCAGCAGATAAAGCTGCTATTAAAAGTGAAACACCAGCTCGTATATCGGGAGAAGTCATTTTAATTCCTCTCAAAGAGGCTTTCCTGTCTAACCCAATTACTGTAGCTCTGTGTGGGTCACATAAAATGATTTGAGCACCCATATCTATTAGTTTATCCACAAAAAACAGTCTACTTTCAAACATTTTTTGGTGAATCAAAACACTGCCTCTTGCTTGAGTTGCAGTCACTAGAATTATACTTAATAAATCTGGTGTAAATCCTGGCCATGGAGCATCTGATATAGTCATAATAGAACCATCAATAAAAGATTCTATTTCGTAATTTTCTTGTGAAGGAATAAAAATATCATCACCTTTCCTATCAATTTTAATACCTAATTTTCTAAATACATTAGGAATCATTCCTAGTTTTTCATAGGCAACATTTTTAATAAGTATTTCAGATTGAGTCATAGCTGCCAATCCAATAAAACTCCCAATTTCTATCATATCAGGAAGAATTGTATGAGAACATCCATCTAGCTTTTCAACACCATTAATTATAATTTTATTGGAACCAAGACCAATTATATTAGCACCCATACTATTTAGCATTTCGCAAAGTTGTTGAATATATGGTTCGCAAGCAGCATTGTATATAGTTGTCTCTCCCTTTGCCAAAACTGCAGCCATAATAATGTTTGCAGTTCCAGTTACTGAAGCTTCATCTAGCAACATGTAGGTGCCATGAAGTCCATTTGGTGAGTGAGCCTTATAAAAGTTGGTGTCTTTATCATAGTCAAATTCTGCACCAAGGTTCTGAAACCCTAAAAAATGAGTATCTAGCCTTCTTCTGCCAATTTTATCTCCTCCAGGTTTTGGTATATAGCCTTTGCCAAACCTAGCTAATAGTGGCCCAACAACCATAATTGATCCTCTAAGGCTTGCACCTTTCTTTTTAAAAACTTCAGAAGTCATTATATCTACATCTACCTCATCTGCTTTAAAACTATATGATCCTTTATTGAGCTTTTTTATTTTAACTCCTAAAGTTGATAGTAGATCAATAAGTTTATTAACATCAATTATGTCAGGAATATTATTAATGATTACTTCTTGTTCAGTCAATAAAACTGCATTAATAACCTGAAGAGCTTCGTTCTTAGCTCCCTGAGGAGTTATCTCTCCTTTGAGTTTCTTCCCGCCAATTATTTCAAAAGCTCCCATTGTACTTTCTTCTGTTTTTATTTTTTGGATAGTTTTTATTGTTATTTGTTTTCTTTTTCTTGAAAGCTTTTACAATATCATTAGTATCTCTGAGTTTGTCGGAAGTGATAGTTAATTTACCTCCTGAAAGATCTTCTAGCTGTTTAATAATTAAGTTGTCATTGACAGAATCTCTATTCCATTGAAGATAAGATGTCTTAAGTAGATTGGCAATATGTTTTACTAATTTTTCTTTATCTTCTCCTTCTTTAAGTTCTGTAGCTGCTTTTACCATATCTTCCATTATTTTTCCATAATGCTTAAATTTTATGGCATTACTTGGATAAGGGACTTCTTCAGGTTTTGATTGGTAAAGTTCTTTCTCCGGCTTTTTATATGGAGACTCAACATCAAGCTCAAAGTTTGACATTATATGAAGATGAGACCATAGTTTTTGAGCATGCTCCTCACTATTATTATTGTTTCTTGTCTTTGGATTAATCAAATCCATGACTTTGATAATAACGTTTACACATTTTTGCCTCTCTTCTTTGTCCTGAATTTTTATGGCATGTTCTACCATTTTATGAATATTCCTTCCATATTCAGGTATTGCTAATTTTTCCATTTCTGTGTTGTATCCCAACTCTAGTGTTAAACTCATAATAAAATTGTGTGAAATTTTGTTTTCAAATGTAGCAATTTAACGTAATAATACAATCAATTTTATATCAATTGAAGTTTAGCAAATTTTAATAACAACTGTTTTTGACCTGCGCTAGGAAAAAAAACTGTTGCCTTTGTATTTGGAAAATCACCATTAAGGTCTAATACTTTTCCTTTTCCAAATCGTTCGTGAACTACTTGATCTCCAATTTTTATTTTTAAAATATCCTGCTCTTTATTATAGTTGGCACTATTGTCAGTATTGCTCACTTTTTTCAGATGGGCCAATGGTTTGCTAAATTTATTTTTTAATGGCTGTGATGAAGATTTTGAAAGACTATTTTTAAAAGGTTCGGAGGATTTTTTTCTAGAAAAGGTATGTTCGATATATTTTGGATCTAGTTCTTCCAAAAATCTACTTGGCTCACACTGAATTAAATTGCCCCATCTAAATCTACTTACAGCGTAAGATAAAGTTAGGTTAGCTTTTGCTCTAGTAACTGCAACATAAAATAATCTTCTTTCTTCTTCAAGATCAGATTTTGAATTTTTTGCCAACATGGATGGGAATAAATCTTCTTCCATTCCAACAACGTGTATATTAGAAAATTCTAATCCTTTTGCTGCATGGATGGTCATTAAAGAAACTTTATTAACATCATCTTCTTCTCCTATATCTGCATCAGTTAGTAATGCAACATCAATTAAAAAATCTCCTAGCGCCACAAGGGAACCATCCTCCGAGATTTTAGAGAATTCTTGAATTCCATTTAATAATTCTTGAACATTTTCAAATCGAACAATTCCCTCAGGAGTTTTGTCACTACTTAAATCTCTAATTAACCCTGTATTTTTTGCTATTTCTAATGCTAGCTCATAGGCATTAGATTTATTTACTCTGGAATTGTAATTCAATATCATAGAGGTAAATTGATCTAATTTACTTCTAGTTCCACTATTAACCTCCAATCCAAATAGATTTGGATCTTTCAAAACAGCCCAAAGAGAAACATCTCTTTGGTTGGCGCATATTATAGCTTTATTTATAGTTGTAAGGCCAATTCCTCTTTTAGGATAATTAATAATCCTTTTAAGAGCTTCTTCATCATTTAAATTTGCTGATAATCTATAATAAGCCAATAAGTCCTTAATTTCTTTTCTTTGGTAAAAAGACAACCCGCCATAAATTTTGTAAGGAATATTTAATTTCCTTAAAGCTTCTTCAAAAGATCTCGATTGGGCATTGGTTCTGTAAAGAATAGCAAAATTTTTATAGGAAATACTTTGTGAAACTGAACTGTCAAAAATACTGTTAGCTACCACTTTTCCTTCTTCATTGTCCGAAAAACTTTTTACTATTTTTATTTTACTTCCTGTATTATTTTCAGTCCATACATTTTTTTTGATCTGGTCTTTATTGATTCGTATAATGCTATTTGCAGCCTCAACAATATTTTTAGTTGATCTGTAGTTCTGTTCTAATTTAAACAATTGATAGTCTGGATAATCTTTTCTAAAATTTAAAATATTTTTAATATTTGCACCTCTAAAAGAATAGATGGATTGTGCGTCATCTCCTACAACACAAATATTTTCAAAGCGAGCTGCAAGAGACTTTATTATTAAATACTGAGCGTGGTTGGTATCTTGATACTCGTCAACTAGAATGTATTTAAACTTATCTTGATATTTATAAAGTACTTCTGGGTTTTGTTTTAGTAAAACATTTGTTTTAAACAATAAGTCGTCAAAGTCCATAGCAGAAGCTCTAAAACACCTTTGACTGTAAGTCAAATATATATCGCCAATTTGTGGTCTTCCAGTAGATCGATCAGTTAATTTTATATCGCTGTCATTTAAATAGTTTTCGGGGCCAATTAAGCTATTTTTTGCAGCAGAAATTCTATTATATATAATGCCAGGTTTGTAAAGCTTGTCGTCTAATTTTTTTTCTTTTACAATCGTTTTTATTAAACTTTTGGCATCTTGAGTATCATAAATAGTAAAATTAGAAGGAAATCCAATTTTCTCATGTTCCACCCTAAGAATTCTTGCAAAAACAGAGTGAAAAGTGCCCATCCAAATATTTCTAGAGTTTTCTGAGCCAACCATTGTTGATATTCGCTCTTTCATTTCTTGCGCAGCTTTGTTTGTAAATGTCAGAGAAAGAATATTAAATGGATCAATTCCATTTTCAATTAAATAAGCAATTCTGTGAGTCAATACCTTTGTTTTGCCAGATCCAGCTCCAGCGATTACCATTATTGGTCCATTAATTACTTTTGTCGCTTCAGTTTGAGATTTATTTAGTCCTTGAAGTATGTTCATGTTTATAGTTCTAAATCTACTTATAAAAATTAATAAATATTTGTTTTGTAAAACAACAATAATTTTAGTTACAACCATACAATAATCTCACAATAAATAATCCTCAGTAAATAAACATTTTAAAAATAATTGATGATGTATTGGATTTTTAAGATATTCTCATACCTTTGCAAGCCGAAAAATTTATAAATAAAAAGAAATGCCAACGATACAGCAGTTAGTAAGAAAGGGTAGACAAACTAAAATAAAAGTTAGTAAATCTATTGCATTAAATTCTTGTCCACAGAGGAGAGGTGTTTGTGTTAGAGTGTATACAACCACACCTAAAAAGCCAAATTCTGCAATGAGAAAAGTTGCTAGAGTTAGACTTACCAATGGAAAAGAGGTTAATGCCTATATCGGTGGTGAAGGACATAATTTGCAAGAACACAGTATTGTTTTAGTTAGAGGCGGAAGAGTAAAGGATTTACCAGGGGTTAGATACCACATTGTTAGAGGAGCTTTGGATACAGCAGGCGTAGAGGGTAGGTCTCAAAGAAGATCAAAGTATGGCACCAAAAAAGCTAAAAAGAAATAACTTATTAGATGAGAAGAAGAACAGCAAAAAAGCACATAATATTACCAGACCCTAAATTTAAAGATGTAGAGGTTACAAAATTTGTTAATAGTCTCATGGTGGATGGCAAAAAAAATATTGCTTTCAATATCTTTTATGATTCTATAGATATAATCTCTGAAAAGACATCAGAAGATGGCCTAGAGATTTGGAAAAAAGCAGTAGCAAACATTACACCTTCGGTTGAAGTTAAAAGTCGTAGAGTTGGGGGAGCTACATTTCAAATTCCAACGCCTGTTAGAGATAGTAGAAAAAGATCATTAGCTATAAAATGGTTAATAGGTTATTCACAGAAAAGAAATGAAAAGACAATGAGTGAAAAATTAGCAGGAGAAATTATGGCGGCATCCAAAGAAGAAGGAGCTGCGTTTAAGAAAAAAGAAGACGTTCACAGAATGGCAGAAGCCAATAAAGCATTTTCACACTTCAGGTTTTAATAGACATGGCAAGAGATTTAAAATTTACAAGAAATATAGGAATTGCAGCTCACATAGATGCTGGCAAGACTACTACTACCGAAAGAATTCTATACTATGGTGGGGTAAGCCATAAAATTGGAGAAGTACACGATGGTGCTGCTACAATGGACTGGATGGAGCAAGAGCAAGAAAGAGGTATAACAATTACTTCTGCTGCAACAACACTTAATTGGAATTATAGAGATCAAGAATACCATGTAAATATTATTGATAC
>JAYNHP010000001.1:27569-35280 GCA_038108155.1 Flavobacteriales bacterium
AGTCATGCTTTACCACTACAAATAAATATTGGATCTGAAGACAATTTTAAAGGAGTAGTTGATTTAATTAATTTCAAAGGAATAGTTTGGAATGAAGATGACATGGGAATGACCTTCAAAGAAATTGAAATTCCTGCAGACATTATTGATGAAGCAAGAGCTCTTAGAGGAGAATTATTGGAAGCAGTTGCTGAATTTGACGATAATTTATTAGAAAAATACTTTGAAGACGAAAATTCTTTAACAGAAAGAGAAATTTTGGATGCTTTAAGAGAAGCTACTATTGCAGGCAAAGTTGTCCCTATGATGTGTGGATCTGCTTTTAAAAATAAAGGTGTTCAGACTATGTTAGACATGGTAATGGAGATTCTTCCTTCTCCTTTAGATATTGAAGCTATAACTGGTACAGATCCAGATAGTGGAGAAGAAACTTCTAGAAAGCCATCTGTAAATGAACCTTTTAGCTCTCTAGCTTTCAAAATAGCAACTGATCCTTTTGTTGGTAGATTGTGCTTTACAAGAGCATATTCTGGAAAATTAACGTCTGGTTCCTATGTTTACAACACAAGAACTAACAAAAAAGAAAGAATTTCTAGAATATTCCAAATGCACGCTAATAAGCAAAATCAAATACCATCCCTAGATGCTGGAGATATTGGCGCACTAGTTGGTTTTAAAGATATTAAAACAGGAGATACATTATGTGATGAAAAGAAGCATATTGTTTTAGAATCAATGGACTTCCCAGATCCAGTAATTGGTTTAGCAATAGAACCTAAAACACAAGCTGATGTTGACAAGTTAGGACTCGCCTTATCTAAGTTGTCCGAAGAAGATCCAACTTTTCAAGTAAAGACAGATGAAGACTCTGGACAAACTATCATTTCTGGTATGGGAGAGTTGCACTTAGATATTATTATTGATAGGCTTAAAAGAGAATTTAAAGTTGAATGTAATCAAGGGGCACCTCAAGTAGCATATAAAGAAGCTATAAGTTCAGGTACTGATCATAGAGAGGTTTACAAGAAACAATCTGGTGGAAGAGGAAAATTTGCAGATATCGTGTTTTCTATAGAACCAGGTGACGCTGAGAATCCAGGACTGATTTTTGAAAATAAAATTAAAGGTGGAAATATTCCCAAGGAGTATATTCCTTCTGTAGAAAAAGGATTTAAAGATTCTATGAATAATGGTGTTTTGGCAGGTTATCCTGTAGATAATATGAAAGTTACATTAACTGATGGATCTTTTCATGCGGTTGATTCGGATGCTCTTTCATTTGAACTTTGTGCTAAAATGGCTTACAGAGCTTCTCTTCCAAAATGTAATCCGGTAATTTTAGAACCAATGATGAAAATTGAGGTAGTAACACCTGAAGCTAATATGGGAGATGTTGTTGGAGATTTAAATAGAAGAAGAGGTCTCATTGAAGGCATGGATGATAGAGCAGGATCTAAAGTTGTTAAAGCAAAGGTTCCACTTTCTGAAATGTTTGGATATGTTACTCAGTTGAGAACTATAACATCTGGTAGAGCCACATCAAGTATGGAGTTTTCACATTATGCAGATGCACCAAAAAATATTTCAGAGGACGTTATTGCTAAATCTAAAGGTGAAGTAACAGCTTAACAAAAATCATTATGAGTCAAAAAATAAGAATAAAATTAAAATCATACGATCACAATCTTGTAGATAAATCTGCAGAGAAAATTGTTAAGACAGTTAAGACAACTGGAGCAATTGTTAGTGGACCAATTCCACTTCCAACCCATAAAAGAATTTACACAGTTTTGAGATCTCCTCACGTAAATAAAAAATCGAGAGAGCAATTTCAATTATGTGCTTACAAAAGATTAATGGATATCTATAGTTCTTCTTCGAAAACTATAGATGCACTAATGAAATTAGAACTTCCTAGTGGAGTTGATGTAGAAATTAAAGTATAAATATAAATATCAAGATGGCTGGTATCATAGGAAAAAAAATAGGGATGACTAGCGTTTACAGTGCCGAGGGTAAAAACTTACCATGCACAATTATTGAGGCAGGACCATGTGTCGTTACTCAAATAAAAACGCAAGAAAAGGATGGATATGAATCTGTTCAATTAGGTTTTGAAGATAAAAAAGAGAAGAATACTCCTAAGGCTATGCTTGGTCACTTTAGCAAAGCAAAAACTACTCCCAAAAGAAAAATAGTTGAGTTCAAAGGTTTAAAAGAAGTAAATCTTGGAGATTCTGTTACTGTCGACCAATTTCAGGAAGGTGAATTTGTAGATGTGGTTGGAACTTCGAAAGGTAAAGGTTTTCAGGGAGTTGTTAAAAGACATAATTTCGGTGGAGTTGGACAATCAACTCATGGCCAGCACAACAGAATGAGAGCTCCTGGTTCTATTGGTGCCGCTTCTTATCCTGCCAGAGTTTTTAAGGGCATGAAAATGGGTGGACGAATGGGAGGAGATAGAGTGAAATCTATTAACCTAGAAGTCTTGAGGATAGTTCCAGAAAAGAATTTATTAATTGTAAAAGGATCAGTTCCCGGTTCTAAAGGATCTTATTTAATAGTTGAGAAATAATGGAGATTAAAGTTTTAAATAAAGAAGGTAAAGCGACTGCTAAAAAAGTTTCATTAACCAAAGATATATTTGCTATTGAGCCTAATGACCATGCTATTTATTTGGATGTTAAGCAATACCTTGCAAACCAAAGACAAGGTACTCACCAATCTAGAGAAAGAGGAGATATTGCTGGAAGTACAAGAAAAATTAAAAAACAAAAAGGAACTGGTACTGCTAGAGCAGGGTCTATTAAAAATCCTCTATTTAGAGGTGGTGGTCGTGTCTTTGGTCCAAGACCAAAATCGTATAGTTTTAAACTAAATAAAAAATTGAAGGTTCTTGCGAGAAAGTCTGCACTTACTTATAAAGCTAAAGAAGATAGTATACTTGTTTTAGACGATTTAACTTTTAAAACACCAAAAACAAAAGATTTTGTTTCAGTTCTTAAAAACTTAAAAATAGATGGTGATAAATCTCTTTTTGTTACAAGTGAGAAAGATCAAAACACTTTATTGTCTTCTAGAAATTTAAAAAATGCTAAAGTTATAACTGCTGATAAGCTTAATACTTACGATATTCTTTATTCTCACAAGTTGATTATTTCAGAAAATGCATTTGTTCAAATTGAAAAACTATTTAAGGTATAATTATGGAAAATATTATTATAAAACCCATATTAACAGAAAAAATGGCCGACTTAGGTGAGAAGCTTAATCGTTATGGTTTCGAAGTCAAAACAGACGCTAATAAAATCCAGATTAAAAAAGCTGTTGAAAGCGCTTATGGTGTAAGTGTAAAAGCAGTTAACACTATGAAGCAGGGTGGTGGTAAAAGAAAAATGAAATATACAAACCAAGGAGTTTCTTTTCAGAGAACAAGATTGTTTAAAAAAGCTATTGTTACTCTTCATGAGGGAGATACCATTGATTTATATGAAAATATTTAAAGATTAGAAAAGAACTAAAATGAGCTTGAAAAAATTTAAACCGACTTCACCAGGACAAAGACACAAAGTTGTCAGTGATTACAGTGAAGTAACAGCTAGTAAGCCAGAAAAGGCTTTAACTAAAGGTTCTAGCAAAAGTGGTGGAAGAAATAACTCTGGTAAAATGACCATGAGATATATTGGTGGTGGCCACAAAAGAAAATACAGAATTATAGATTTTAAAAGAAATAAATACGATATTCCTGCAAAAGTTCATTCCATAGAATACGATCCAAATCGTTCTGCAAGAATTGCATTATTATTTTATGCAGATGGTGAGAAAAGATATATCCTAGCTCCAGATGGATTAAAAGTTGGGCAAACGGTTTTGTCAGGTTCTAAAGCATCTCCAGAATTGGGCAATGCTTTGTTTCTTAAAGATATTCCATTAGGTACAATTATCCATAATATTGAAATGACACCCGGTAAAGGTGGAGCTATTGCTAGAAGTGCAGGTTCTTTTGCTCAGTTAAATGCTAGAGATGGAAAATATGCAATTGTTAAGTTGCCCTCTGGTGAAATAAGAATGGTTTTAATTACATGCATTGCTACAATTGGTTCAGTATCAAATTCTGAAAATAGTCTCCAAGTTTCTGGTAAAGCAGGAAGAAAAAGATGGTTAGGAAGACGTCCGAGAGTTAGAGGTGTAGTAATGAATCCTGTTGATCATCCAATGGGTGGTGGAGAAGGAAAATCATCTGGAGGTCATCCAAGATCAAGAAAAGGTCTTCCAGCGAAAGGATACAAAACAAGAAGTAAAACTAAATCTTCTAATAGATTTATCATTGATAGAAAAAAGAAATAAATAATGTCTAGATCATTAAAAAAACCGCCATTTGTTCATTATAAATTAATGAAAAGAGTTGAAGAAGCAAAAGAGTCTTCTAAAAAAACTGTTATCAAAACATGGTCGAGAGCTTCAACAATTACTCCAGATTTTGTCAACCTTACTATTGCAGTTTATAATGGAATGAAATTTATCCCAGTATTTGTAACAGAAAATATGGTTGGTCACAAATTAGGAGAATTTGCTCCAACAAGAAACTTTAGAGGTCATGGAGGGAAGAAAAAATAATTAAAGTTCTAAAAACTTAGATATGGGTGCAAGAAAAAGAAATAGTTCAGAAAAAATAAAGGAGTCTAGAAAAACACAAGCTTTGGCCAAGCTAAACAGTTGTCCTACATCTCCAAGAAAAATGAGATTAGTTGCTGATTTAGTTCGTGGTGAAGATGTATATAAGGCTTTAAACATTCTAAAATTTAGCCCAAAACACGCTTCAAGAAATTTAGAAAAGCTTCTTTTGTCGGCAATAAATAACTGGGAACAAAAGAACGATGGAGAAGATGCAACATCTGCAAATTTGATTGTTAAAAGTATCAATGTAGATAGTGCTAGAATGTTAAAAAGAATTCAAGCTGCACCTCAGGGAAGAGCACATAGGATTAGAAAGAGATCTAATCATGTTACATTAATAATTGATAAAGCTTAAATATAAAGCATGGGACAAAAAACAAACCCTATAGGTAATAGATTAGGTTTCATTAAAGGTTGGGATTCCAACTGGTATGGAGGAAAAGATTATTCTGCTAAATTGGTAGAAGATGAGAAAATTAGAAAGTACTTAAATGTAAGACTGCAGAAAGCCAGTATTTCAAAAATTATCATTGAGCGTACTTTAAAATTAATCACGATTACTGTAAATACAGCTAGGCCTGGAGTGATTATTGGAAAAGCAGGATCTGAAGTTGATAAACTTAAGGAAGAATTAAAAAAACTAACTTCAAAAGAGGTACAGATTAATATTTTTGAAATAAAGAGACCCGAACTAGACGCAAAATTAGTAGCAGACAGTATAGCTAGACAAATTGAGGCAAGAATCTCATTTAGAAGAGCTATAAAAATGTCTATTGCTTCTACTATGAGAATGGGTGCTGAAGGTATTAAAGTTAAAATTTCTGGAAGGTTAAATGGTGCAGAAATGGCAAGAAGTGAAATGTATAAGGATGGAAGAATTCCTCTTCACACACTTAGAGCTGATGTAGATTATGCTCTTTCTGAAGCTTTAACAACTTACGGTTTAATTGGTATAAAGGTTTGGATTTGTAAGGGTGAAGTTTACGGTAAAAGAGATTTATCTCCCAATTTTGGTACGACTAGTAGAAAATCAAACAACGATAAAAGAAAAAGATAATTAGAATATTATGTTACAACCTAAGAAGACGAAACATAGAAAGCAACAAAAGGGTAAAATCAAGGGCAACGCTCAAAGAGGACACCAAATTGCTTTTGGATCATTTGGGATAAAATCTTTAGAAGAAGGTTTTCTTACATCTAGACAAATTGAAGCTGCTCGTATTGCTGTAACAAGGTATATGAAAAGAGAAGGCCAGGTTTGGATAAGAATTTTTCCAGATAAACCTATTACTAATAAACCTGCAGAGGTAAGAATGGGTAAGGGAAAAGGAGCTCTAGACCATTGGGTAGCTGTTATAAGACCCGGTAGAGTATTATTTGAGACTGATGGAGTATCTTTTGAAGTTGCAAAAGAAGCTTTAAGACTAGCTTCACAGAAGCTGCCGTTAAAGACAAAATTTGTTGTACGAAACGATTACGAAATTTAAAAGTATTTAAGGTGAAAAGTAAAGAATTTAACATAAAATTAAACGGTTTATCTATTGAGGAGCTTAACGAAATGCTAACTAATACACAAGGGGAGTTAAATAAGCTAAAGATGAATCATAAAACTGCAGAATTAGAAAATCCTCTTCAAATAAGAACTGTAAGAAAAAATGTATCTAGAATTCATACAGAAATTAAAAAAAGAGAATTACAACAAAGTACCAACTAATTGATATGAGAAATTTAAGAAAAGAAAGAGTAGGTTTAGTAACAAGTTCAAAAATGGACAAGTCTATTGTTGTTATGGTTGAACGAAGAGAAAAACATCCTAAGTATGGAAAGTTTGTTAAAAAAAGTTCCTCATTTGTAGCTCATGATGAAAAAAATGAATGCAACGAGGGAGATACTGTCAAAATAATGGAAACCAGACCATTAAGTAAGAGAAAGAATTGGAGATTAATAGAAATACTTGAAAAAGCAAAATAATTAAAAATGGTACAACAAGAAAGTAGATTATTGGTTGCTGATAACAGTGGAGCTAAAGAGGTTTTGGTAATAAGAGTACTTGGGGGAACGAAAAAAAGATATGCTTCAATTGGAGATCAAGTAGTAATTACTGTTAAAGATGCTACTCCTGCGGGAAATGTCAAAAAAGGCCAAGTCTCTAAAGCAGTAGTTGTTAGAACAAAAAAAGAAGTTAGAAGAAATGATGGGTCTTATATCAGGTTTGACAACAATGCAGTTGTTTTGTTGAATGATACTGGGGAAATGAGAGGAACAAGGATTTTTGGCCCAGTAGCTAGAGAATTAAGAGAAAAACAATTTATGAAAATAGTGTCTTTGGCACCTGAAGTATTGTAATAAAATAGTAATGCAAAAGAAATTTAAAATAAAAAAAGGGGATACAGTTAAGGTGATTGCTGGTGCTGCCCTTGGACAGCAGGGAGTTATCCTTGATGTAGATTACGTAAAACAAAGAGTTTTTATCGAGGGTCTAACAGTTGTTAATAAGAAACATGTAAAGCCCCAAACAGATAAAGCTAACCCTGACGGAGGAATTTTAGAAAAAGATAGAAGTATCCATATTTCAAATGTAATGTTTGTTCATAATGGAGAAACCACAAAGATTGGCAGAAAAAAAGATGAAAATAACAAACTCGTTAGGTTTGCAAGAAAAACAGGGGAGGTAATAGTATGAGTTACACACCAAGACTAAAGGAAAAATACACGAACGAGATAGTTCCTGTATTGAAAGAGAAGTTTCAATATAAGTCTCTAATGGAAGTACCCAAAGTAGAAAAGATTGTAATAAGCCAAGGTGTCGGTGAAGCAGTTTCAGATAGAAAGTTAATTGAAAATGCAGTTAATGATCTTACGGAAATTGCTGGCCAAAAAGCACTTATAGTTAATTCCAAAAAAGATGTTTCTAATTTTAAGTTAAGAAAAGGAATGCCTATTGGTACTAAAGTTACTCTTAGAAAAGATAAAATGTATGAGTTTTTAGATAGACTTATTTCTGTTGCTTTACCAAGAACTAGAGACTTTAGAG
>JAYNHP010000001.1:35290-82142 GCA_038108155.1 Flavobacteriales bacterium
GAGTAAAGTCCAATGGAGATGGTAGAGGGAATTTTACTATTGGAGTTAAAGAAAGTATTATTTTTCCAGAAATAGATATTGATAAGGTTAAAAAAATATTAGGAATGGATATCACTATTGTTACGTCTGCAAATACAACAGAAGAGGGTAAAGCATTGTTGGTAGAGTTTGGGTTTCCATTTGAAAAAAAATAAAGAATAAAGGTTATGGCTAAAGAATCAATGAAAGCTAAAGAGCGAAAAAGAGAAAAACTTGCCGCTCAGTTCAATGAAAGAAGAAAAGTTTTAAGAAAAGCTCAAAGTGAAGGCGATTGGGATGCAATGTTCAAACTTCAAAAACTTCCAAAGAATTCAATGGGTGTTAGAAAACACAATAGATGTCAATTAACAGGAAGACCAAGAGGTTACATGAGACAGTTTGGAATATCTAGAGTTACTTTTAGAGAAATGGCAGTAGCTGGTAAAATACCGGGTGTAACTAAAGCAAGCTGGTAATTAACAATTAAAAAAAAGACAATGGTAACAGATGCTATATCAGATTATTTAACAAGATTAAGAAATGCCATAAGTGCTAAGCATAAAGTGGTTGAAATTCCTGGATCTAATGTTAAGAAAGCAATTACTCAGATTCTAATGGATCAGGGTTACATCTTAAATTTTAAAGAAATTAAGGACGATAAGCAGGGGATTATTAAAATCGCTTTGAAATATAATAATAAGACTAAAGATCCTGCAATTAGAAATTTAACAAGAATTAGTAAGCCAGGTTTAAGAAAGTATACTGGAGTTGATTCTATGCCAAGAGTTTTAAATGGATTAGGTATTGCTATAATATCTACTTCTAAGGGATTAATAACAGATAAAGAAGCGAGAAAACATAATGTAGGAGGAGAAATCCTTTGCTACGTTGACTAAATTTTAAGAAATGTCAAGAATAGGAAATGCGCCAATTACAGTACCAGAAGGAGTTGAAATAAATATTTCTGCTGAAAATCAGGTTCATGTTAAAGGAAAATTAGGAGAACTAACACAAGATGTTAGTCCTTTGATAAAAATTTCATTGGAAGATAATACAATTACTCTTTCAAGACCAAATGATGAAAAAGAGACAAGATCACTTCACGGTTTATACCGATCATTATTATTTAATATGATTTTTGGAGTATCAGAAGGCTTTGTGGTTGAGCAAGAATTAGTAGGTGTTGGATATAGAGCCAAAGCACAAGGACAAAATTTAGAATTATCACTTGGGTATTCACATCCAATAATTTTTCAACTTCCTAAGGAGGTTAAGTTGACAGCAACTACCGAAAAAGGAAAAAATCCACTCATTAAATTGGAATCATTTGACAAACAATTAATTGGTCAAGTAGCAGCCAAAATAAGATCTTTCAGAAAACCAGAACCTTATAAAGGAAAAGGCGTATTATTTAAAGGTGAAGTAATTAGAAGAAAAGCTGGTAAAACGGCAGCAAAATAATTTATTTAAGAAATGAGTAATTTAAAATCAAATAGAAGAGCGAGGATTAAAAAAAGAATCCGTAAAAATATTTCTGGAACACCTGCTAGACCTAGATTAAGTGTTTTTAGAAGTAATAAACAAATATATGCTCAAGTTATTGATGATGTAAAGGGAGTTACAATAACTTCAGCTTCATCGTTTGCTAAGGACAGTACTCCAAAGGTTAATAAAATTGAACAAGCTAAACTAATTGGAAAAGAGATTGCTGAAAATGCTTCAAAAGCCGGTATCAAAGAAGTGGTTTTTGACAGAAACGGTTATCTATACCACGGTAGAGTAAAAGCTTTAGCTGAGTCTGCTAGAGAAAACGGATTAAAATTTTAAAAAAGAAGTATGATTGAATCAGAAAAATCAGTAAGAGCAACAGATATTGAATTAAAAGATAGGCTAGTAGCTATCAATAGAGTAACTAAAGTTACTAAGGGTGGTAGACACTTCAGTTTTTCAGCAATTGTTGTTGTTGGTGACGAACAAAGTATCGTTGGTCATGGTCTCGGAAAGGCAAACGAAGTAACCGAAGCAATTTCTAAAGCTGTTGAGGAGGCGAAAAAGAATTTAAGAAGAGTAGCTGTTGTAAATGATACGTTACCACATACAATAAAAGCAAAATATTCTGGAGCTCAGGTATTTTTAAAGCCAGCTTCTGCTGGTACTGGGGTAATTGCTGGTGGTGCTATGCGTGCTGTTTTGGAAAGTGCTGGGATTAAAAATGTATTAGCAAAGTCTCAAGGGTCCTCAAATCCTCATAATGTTGTTAAGGCTACAATTAAAGCTTTGTTATCATTAAGAGATGCAAATAGTGTTGCACACCAAAGAGGTGTGAGTTTGGAAAAAGTTTTTAACGGATAAGGAATTTCAAATGGCAAAGATTAAAGTAACACAAATAAAAAGTGCAATTAATAGACCTCAAAGACAGAAGTTAACACTTCAGGCCTTGGGTTTGGGTAAGCTAAATAGAACTGTTGAGCATGAAGCCACTCCACAAATTTTAGGTATGGTAAAGAAAGTTGAACATATGGTTAAAATTGTTAAATAACTAAGAAATTATGAAATTACATACTTTAAAACCTGCAGAGGGATCAACAAAAGCCAAAAAAAGAGTTGGTAGAGGTCAAGGTTCTGGACATGGTGGTACTTCTACAAGAGGACACAAAGGTGCCAAGTCAAGATCTGGTTATAAATCTAAAATTGGATTCGAGGGTGGACAAATGCCTTTACAAAGAAGAGTTCCTAAGTATGGTTTTAAGAACATTAATCGTGTTGAATACAAGGGAATAAATTTAGATACTCTTCAAGTAATCATTGAAAAACACAAGTTAAAGTCTGTCACACCAGAAACGATTGTTGAAAATGGTCTTGCTAATAAAAAAGATTTAATTAAAATTCTTGGTAGAGGAGAGTTAAAAACCAAAGTAAATATTACTGCTCATGGTTTTTCAGCTAAAGCAAAATCTACTATTGAAGATTTAGGTGGCAAAGCTGCTTTAATAGAACAAAAGAAAGAAAAAGTTGAATGAAAAATCTAATTAAAACTTTAAAAGAGATCTGGGCTGTTGACGAACTGAAAAAGCGTATTTTATATACACTTGGTTTAGTTTTGGTCTATAGAATTGGTTCTTTTATTGTCCTCCCTGGAATTGATGCTGATAGATTAGCATCTTCCGCTTCTGGAGATAATAGTATTCTAAATTTAATTAACATGTTTGCTGGTGGTGCATTTTCTAGAGCGTCTATAATGGCTCTTGGAATAATGCCTTACATTTCTGCATCTATTGTTATGCAGTTATTGGGTATGGCTGTTCCTACTTTTCAACGTCTTCAAAGAGAAGGAGAGAGTGGGAGAAAGAAGATCAATCAATATACAAGACTTTTAACAATTGCTATATGTTTATTCCAAGCACCAAGTTACATGGGTGCTTATGTACCTGCTGAAGCACGATTGAACGATTCCTTCTTGTGGTGGTTTCAAGTAACTGCAATTCTTACTGCGGGAACTATGTTTGTTACATGGCTTGGAGAAAGAATTACTGACCGAGGAATTGGCAATGGTATTTCTTTGATAATTACAATTGGAATTATTGCAGGTTTACCCGGGGCATTTTTTCAAGAATTAGGTGCAAAGATTTACGATGGTGGTCTTGTGATTTTACTTGTTGAATTAGTAGTTCTTCTTATGGTAATTCTTATAACGATATTATTAGTACAAGGGACAAGAAGAATTCCGGTCCACACTGCTAAAAGAGTTATCGGAAGAGGATCTAGGCAAGCCTTAGCAGGAGGACAAAGAAGTTATATCCCACTTAAAATTAATCAAGCGGGTGTAATGCCAATTATCTTTGCTCAAGCTCTAATGTTTTTACCTTCGTTAATTTTTCAAAATAGTTCTTTTGGAGCCACATTCTCAAATATTCAAGGGTTTTGGTACAATGCTGTATTTTTCCTTATGATTGTAATCTTTACCTATTTTTATACAGCTATAATGATGAACCCAAATCAAATGGCTGATGAACTTAAACGAAACGGTTCTTTTATTCCAGGAGTCAAACCCGGAAAGAAAACAGCTGATTTTATAGAGGGTCTTATTTCTAGACTAGTTTTTCCAGGATCAATTTTCCTTGGGATTATAGCTATTCTTCCCGCATTTGCAATGAATTTTGGTGTTCAACAAGGTTTTGCATACTTTTTTGGAGGAACATCTTTACTTATTATGGTTGGAGTTGTGCTAGATACGCTTCAACAAATTGAAAGCCACTTATTAAATAGACATTATGATGGTCTTATTAAAGGTGGAAGAATTAAGGGTAGATCTACATCGTCAGCAGTGACAATGAGTCAATCCCTTTAACAAATCTTTTCCATGATTTTTTATAAAACTGGAGAAGAAATTGAACGAATTAAAAAAAGTTCTTTGCTTGTTGGTAAAACTTTAGCAGAAGTTGCTAAAATAATTAAACCAGGTGTTACAACACTTGATTTGGATAAAGTTGCGGAAGAGTTTATTAGAGATAATAAGGCAACTCCTGGATTTCTTGGATATGGGGGTTTCCCTAATACACTTTGCACATCTGTTAATAGCGCTGTAGTTCATGGCATTCCTAATGACAAACCATTGGTTGATGGAGACATAGTATCCGTTGATTGTGGTGTTCTAATGGATGAGTTTTATGGTGACTCAGCATATACATTTGAAGTAGGTGAAGTTTCACAAGAGATTAAAAAACTCCTTCGAATAACTAAGGAATCTTTAGACTTGGCAGTTGAACAGGCTAGGTCAGGAAATAGAATTGGTGATATTGGTTTTGCAGTTCAAAATCATGCTGAATCAAATGGTTATGGTGTTGTAAGAGAACTCGTTGGTCATGGATTAGGAAGATCATTGCACGAAAAACCCGAAGTTCCAAATTATGGAAAAAAAGGTAGAGGACACAAGATGAAACCTGGACTAGTTTTAGCTATTGAGCCTATGATAAACTTAGGCAAAAAAGAAATAACTCAGCTTGACGACGGATGGACTATCCAAACCAAAGATAATCTTCCCTCTGCACATTTTGAGCACGATGTAGCTATTTCAAGGGACGGTTCACCTGAAGTTTTATCATCATTTGAAGAAATAGAAAAAGTATTAAATAATAAAGTCAAATAATAGTATGGCTAAACAGACATCAATAGAGCAAGATGGCACTATAACAGAAGCATTGTCAAATGCAATGTTTAGAGTTGAACTTGAGAACGGACACATAATAACTGCCCACATCTCAGGTAAAATGAGAATGCATTATATAAGAATTTTACCAGGAGACAAAGTGAAAGTTGAAATGTCTCCCTATGATTTGACAAAAGGTAGAATTACGTTTAGATACAAATAATTATAAAAATGAAAGTAAGAGCATCTATAAAAAAAAGATCTTCGGATTGCAAAATTGTAAGACGAAAAGGAAGATTGTATGTAATCAATAAAAAGAACCCTAAGTTCAAACAAAGACAAGGATAATATATTATGGCAAGAATAGCAGGTATAGATTTACCAAAAAACAAAAGAGGTGTCATAGGTTTAACCTATATATATGGCATTGGAAGGAGTACTGCAGAAAATATTCTAGCAGAAGCTGGAATTGATGAAAGTGTCAAAGTACAAGACTGGAATGATGACCAATTAGGAAAAATTAGAAAATTAATTTCTGAAACTTATAAAGTTGAGGGTGCTCTAAGATCTGAAGTTCAACTAAACATTAAGAGGTTAATGGATATTGGATCTCAAAGAGGAATTAGACACAGAAATGGTTTGCCTCTCAGGGGTCAAAGAACAAAAAATAATTCTAGAACTAGAAAAGGAAAAAGAAAAACTGTTGCTAATAAGAAAAAAGCAACTAAATAATATTTAAGACATAATTTTATGGCTAAGCAATCAAAAAAGAAAAAAAACGTACAAATCAATCCTGTTGGAGAAGCGCATATTCAAGCTTCTTTTAATAACATAATAATTTCATTATGTAATGAAAAGGGACAAGTTATTTCTTGGTCCTCTGCAGGAAAAATGGGATTTAGAGGTTCAAAGAAAAACACACCTTATGCAGCTCAAATTGCTGCTGAAGAATGCAGTAAAGAAGCATTTGAGTTTGGATTGAGAAAAGTAAAAGTTTATGTTAAAGGTCCTGGTGCAGGTAGAGAATCTGCTATTAGAAGTATCCATAATAATGGAATTGAAGTAACGGAAATTGTTGATGTAACTCCAATACCTCATAACGGATGTAGACCACCAAAAAGAAGAAGAGTATAATAAATAAACCATAAAAGTTTGTTACATCGAAGGATACTGACCTTAATTCATGACAAACTTTTTATAAAATAAAAAAAATGGCAAGATACAACGGTCCAAAATCAAAAATAGCTAGAAAGTTTAGAGAGCCAATCTTCGGCCCTGACAAAGCTCTAGAAAAAAAGAATTACCCACCTGGGATGCATGGTCCCAATAAAAGAAGAGGTAAAAAATCAGAATATGCTATTCAGCTTGCTGAAAAACAGAAAGCTAAATACACATATGGTATACTGGAGAAGCAATTTTCAAATATGTTCAAAAAAGCTTCTGCAAAATCTGGAATTTCGGGCGTAATATTGCTCCAACTATGTGAGCAGAGACTAGATAATGTAGTCTTTAGGCTTGGTATATCTCCTACTCGTAGAGGTGCTAGACAATTGGTTTCCCATAGACATATAACGGTAAATGGGAGTATTGTTAACATCCCATCTTATTCTTTAAAAGTCGGTGATGTTGTTGGTGTTAGAGAAAAATCAAAATCCTTGATTATTATTTCTTCTTCACTAAGCTCCGAAAATGCGGTACATGAGTGGCTATTGTGGGATAACAAAACCCTTACAGGTGAAGTAAAGTCTATTCCAACAAGAGAACAGATTTCAGAAAATATTAAAGAACAATTAATTGTAGAACTTTACTCTAAATAAATAGAGTACTTAAAAATAAATAACATGGCAATTTTAGATTTCCAAAAACCAGAAAAAGTAATAATGTTAGAATCTTCTGACTTTCGTGGACAGTTTGAGTTTAGACCTCTCGAACCAGGATATGGAATAACAGTTGGTAATGCACTAAGAAGAATTTTATTAAATTCTATTGAGGGTTTTGCAATATCTTCTATAAAGATAGAAGGTGTTGAACACGAGTTTTCTACAATTAAGGGAATAGTTGAAGATGTAACCGAAATAGTATTAAATCTTAAACAAGTTAGATTTAAAAGACAAATTGAAGATTCAGATTTTGAAGAAGTAAATGTCTCTATTTCTGGACAAGATACTTTTACTGCTGGAGACATTGGTAAATTTACATCATCTTTTCAAGTGTTAAATACGGACCATGTCATTTGTCACATGGAAAAATCTGTAAAGCTTAATATTCAATTAACGATTGTTAAAGGAAGAGGTTATGTCCCTGCTGAAGAAAATAAAACTGAGAATGCAGCAATAGGTACTATTTTTACAGATTCTATATTTACACCAATTAGAAACGTAAAATATACTATTGAAAATTATAGAGTTGAGCAAAAGACGGACTATGAAAAATTAATTTTCGACATAGACTCAGACGGTTCTATTCACCCTAAAGAAGCACTTAAAGAAGCAGCTAGAATTTTAATCCATCACTTTATGCTTTTCTCAGATGAGAAAATAACATTGGATGAGGATGAGAAATCTGAAACTGAAGAGTTTGACGAAACATCTCTTCACATGAGACAACTTTTAAAAACAAGGTTAGTGGATATGGATTTATCTGTAAGAGCTTTAAATTGTTTGAAGGCTGCTGATGTTGAAACTTTAGGAGAACTGGTTGCATACAACAAAAATGATTTGTTGAAATTCAGAAACTTTGGAAAAAAATCTCTAACTGAGTTAGACGATTTAATTGAGTCCAAAGGCTTGTCTTTTGGCATGGATGTTTCAAGGTATAAATTAGATAGAGATTAATTGTATTTCTAGGTTTAAATAAGAAGACATGAGACATGGAAAAAAAATAAATCATTTGAGCAGGAAAACTGCGCACAGAAGTGCAATGTTGTCTAATATGGCCTGTTCATTGATAGAACACAAAAGAATCAACACTACTCTTGCTAAAGCAAAAGCTTTGAGAAAGTATGTAGAGCCTTTAATAACTAAATCTAAAGAAGATACAACTCACAATAGAAGGGTAGTTTTTAAATATCTTAGAGACAAAGACGCTTCCTCAGTTCTTTTTAGAGATGTTGCTCCAAAGATTAACCACCGACCTGGTGGATATACCAGAATAATTAAATTGAATAATCGTTTGGGAGATAACGCAGAAATGGCAATGATAGAATTAGTTGATTTTAATGAATTATTGACAAAAGATAAGATAACTAAGAAGAAATCGAGAAGAAGAGGTGGTAAAAAATCTTCTAATGCAACTACTAAAGTTTCCGATAATATTGAGGAGGCAGTTATTGTAGAAGAAACTCCAGCAGAGGTTAAGAAAGTTAAATCTGAGAAACCAGAAGTTGATCAGGTTATTGATTCTGAAGTAAAACCACCCTCTGAGGATAGCTCTACTATGGAGGATACAAAGCCTGAAGAAGATAAGGACAAATAGATTTTAAAAACTTATTTATAAAAGGTAGTTAATAACTACCTTTTTTTTTGCAATAAAAAGTTTCTATTTCTTAATGTAAAATATATTTTTGTAGTACTATGTCAAATAACTTAAATGCTGTTTTAGTTTTATCTGATGGGACTACCTTCCACGGTAAGTCATGCGGTAAAATAGGTACTGCTACTGGCGAAATTGCTTTCAATACTGGTATGACAGGTTACCAAGAGATATTTACTGACCCATCTTATCATGGTCAAATCATAACCATGGCAAATGCCCATATTGGAAATTATGGTACTAATAAGTTTGAAGTTGAATCAAATAACTCTCAAATTAAGGGTTTAGTTGTCAAAAAATTTGCTGATCATTTTTCAAGATACGGTGATGAAAATCAACTTCTTAATGATTTTCTAGTTTCTGATAATGTAGTAGGCATTAAAGATATTGATACTCGAGCTCTAATTAGTTATATAAGAGAAAATGGAGCTCAAAATGCAGTTATTTCATCTGAAAATAAATCCAATAAAGAGCTAAATGAACTTCTAAAAAAAGCTCCTAGTATGAAAGGTTTAGAGCTGGCATCAAAAGTATCTGTACAAGAGTCGTATGAAATTGGTGAAGGACCAATTAAAGTGGCACTAATTGATTTCGGAGTTAAAAAAAACATAATTAGATGCTTAAATGAAAGAGGCTGTAAAGTTAAAGTATTTCCTTACGATGTCTCATTAGAAGAAATTACAAATTATAAGCCTGATGGAATAATGTTGTCCAATGGTCCAGGAGATCCTGAACCTTTGAAGCATTCAATCGGAGTAGTAAAAGAATTGGTAAATTTAAATTATCCTATTTTTGGCATATGTCTTGGACATCAAATTTTAGCTCTTTCTCAAGGCTTGAAGACAGAAAAGATGCACAATGGACACAGAGGAATAAATCATCCTGTAAAGAACCTAATTACCAAAAAGTGCGAAATAACCTCCCAAAATCATGGATTTGTAGTCAAAAGACAAGACGTGGATAATCATTCGGGAATTAAATTAACTCATGAACACCTGAACGACAATACTGTTGCTGGTATTTCTATAATTGGTAAAAATGCATTTTCAGTTCAATACCATCCTGAATCGTCACCAGGACCAAATGATTCAAGATATTTATTTGATCAATTCATAGAAAATATTAATAAATAATAACTAATTAAAATTTAAAAATAGTGGGAGTAATAGACCATATACATTCGAGACAAATATTAGATTCAAGAGGAAATCCTACTCTTGAAGTAGATGTTTTTACTTCTAAGGGAGGATTTGGAAGAGCTGCTGTTCCATCTGGAGCATCTACAGGGATTCACGAAGCTGTAGAGTTGCGTGATGGAGATAAAGGAATCTATATGGGCAAAGGAGTTTTAAAAGCCGTAGGAAATATCAACAATATTCTAGCAAAAGAGTTAAGAGGGTTGCCTATTCTCAATCAAGGAGATATTGATAGAATGATGATTCAAATGGATGGGACTGAAAATAAATCAAAGTTGGGTGCAAATGCAATTTTAGGAGTTTCGTTAGCATGCGCTAAAGCAGCAGCTTCTGAAACTGGTATCCCACTTTATAGTTATTTAGGGGGTGTTAAAGCAACTACTCTACCGGTTCCTATGATGAATATTTTAAATGGAGGATCTCATGCAGATAATAAAATTGATATTCAAGAGTTTATGGTAATGCCTTTTGGAGCAGAATCTTTTAGTGATGCCTTAAGAATGGGAACTGAAGTTTTTCACCATTTAAAAAATGTATTAAAATCTAGGGGAATGTCAACCAATGTTGGGGACGAAGGAGGGTTTGCTCCAGGACTAGGTTCTAATGACGAAGCTATAGAGGTAGTTTTGCAAGCAATTGAATCTGCTGGATATAAACCTGGTGAAGACATGTGGATTGCCCTCGATGCAGCTTCTTCTGAATTCTATTCAACTAAAACTAATAAATATTCCTTTGAATCTACAGGAGACGTAATGAGCTCTGATGAGTTGGTAGATTTTTGGAAAGGATGGGTGAATAAATATCCAATAATTTCTATTGAAGACGGATTAGCTGAAGATGACTGGAAAGGATGGAAGTCTTTAACAGAAGCAGTTGGTGATAAATGCCAATTGGTTGGAGACGATTTATTTGTGACAAATACCAAAAGACTTAAAAAAGGAATTGACGATAATATAGCAAATTCTATACTTATTAAGGTCAATCAAATTGGTTCTTTAACAGAAACAATTGATGCAGTATCTTTAGCTACCAACAATGGCTATTCTTCTGTCATGAGTCATAGAAGTGGAGAAACTGAAGATAATACAATTGCAGATTTAGCAGTTGCATTAAATACGGGACAAATTAAGACTGGTTCTGCCTCTAGATCCGATAGGATGGCAAAATACAATCAGCTACTAAGAATTGAAGAACAACTTGGAGATTCTGCATATTTCCCTGGGAAAGATTTTAAGTTTTTAAATGGTTAAAAAACCAAAAAGAAATCGTTATAAAAGATGGTTTTTCTTTTTATTAATTGGAAATATTTTCTACATAAGTTACCACTTTATAGAAACCCCATCTGTTGTAAACCATTATAAAAGAATCTTTAATAAAATATTCTATCCGCCAAAAGTTCCTCACGGCAATTTTACTTTTGGAATTGATGTTTCTGAATACCAAGGGATTATTTCGTGGAAACAAGTAAGAGAGATAAATGACAAACAAAAAGTAGAGTTTGTAATAATAAGAGCTACTGCAGGTGATAATAAAAGAGATAGATTTTTCACCTCTAACTGGAGAGGTTCTAAGGGAAATGGTATTTTAAGAGGAGCTTATCATTATTTTAGACCAAATGAAAACTCTACAAAACAAGCCAACAACTTTATTAAGAATGTTCAATTGATACCTGGAGATTTACCACCAATATTAGATATTGAAAAAACAAGTAAAATACAGAGTAATGAAAATTTAGTAAAAGGAGTTAAAAATTGGCTAAAGATTATCGAAGACCATTATGGGATTAAACCCATAATATACACAGGCGCCCATTTTTATAATGACTATTTGAATAATAATATAAATGGGTACTTAGTTTGGGTAGCAAATTACAATAGAGTAAAAAACCCTTTAAGTTCTGTTCCTTGGATTATGTGGCAATTTTCTGATAATGGAACAGCATCTGGTATTAAAGGGCCAGTAGATTTAGATTTATTTAATGGAACTTTGTCAGAATTAAAAAAATATGCTCTTAAATAAATCATTTTGTTGTTTCTTTGTTTTCAATTTTTGAAAATTTCAATTGTACCTAATATGACTCAGAAGAAAATAATTTATTACACCCAAACAGATGAAGCTCCTGCTTTAGCAACTATTTCATTTTTACCTATCATAAAGATGTTTTCAAAGTTTGCAGATATTTCAATTGATATTAAAGATATTTCTCTGTCTGCAAGAATACTTTCTCAATTCCCTGGATACTTAAATAAAGATCAAATTATAGAAGACGATTTGGCTTTTTTAGGCGATTTAGCAAAAAGTCCAGATGCAAATATCATCAAACTACCAAACATTAGTGCATCAATCCCACAGTTAAAATCTGCAATTAAGGAACTTCAGTCTAAAGGCTACTCCATACCAGACTATCCGGAAGAACCAATAAATGAAGAAGAAAATAATATTAAAGCTATTTACAATAGTATTAAAGGGAGTGCTGTAAACCCAGTCTTAAGAGAGGGAAACTCGGATAGAAGAGCTCCAAAAGCAGTTAAGAACTTTGCTAAAAATCATCCCCACCAAATGGGTGAGTGGTCGAATGATTCTAAAACACATGTTTCTAGTATGCAAGAAGGAGACTTTTATGGTAATGAAAAATCTCTAACAATTGATAACGAAAAATCTGTTAAAATAATTTTTAAAGACGAAAATGGAATAAAAACCATCTTAAAAGATGATTTTCCTTTACTCAAAGGGGAAATTGTGGATTCCTCAGTAATGCAAATGAAAAATCTTGAATCTTTTTTTGAAACTCAAATTCAGGACGCTAAAGACAAAGGATTGTTATTTTCTCTTCACATGAAAGCAACAATGATGAAAGTATCTGACCCGATAATTTTTGGGAAATGTGTTGAAGTTTTTTACAAAGACTTATTTGTTAAATATGGTAAAGACTTAGAAAGTGTTGGTGTTGAATTGAAAAATGGATTTGGAGATTTATTTAATAAACTTGATTTATTATCTAAAAAATTAAAAGAAAATATTTTATCTGATATAAATCAAATCAACAAATCAAATCCTGATTTAGCAATGGTTGACTCAGATAAAGGAATAACAAATCTGCATGTGCCAAGTGATATTATTATTGATGCCTCTATGCCTGCTATGATTAGAAGTTCTGGAAAAATGTGGAATAAAAATGGCGAGCTTCAAGATACAAAAGCAGTTATTCCAGATCGTTCTTATGCAGAAATTTATCAGGAAACTATTGATTTCTGTAAAGAAAATGGTGCTTTTGACCCTGTTACAATGGGAAGTGTTTCCAATATTGGTTTAATGGCCCAAAAAGCTGAAGAATACGGATCTCATGATAAAACATTTCAGACGTTTGGTAATGGAACTATACAAGTTGTAGATTCTGCTGGTGAGATAGTTTTAGAACAGTCTGTTAGTGAAGGAGATATTTTTAGAATGTGTCAAGTGAAAGATGCTCCTATTCAGGACTGGGTAAAACTTGCTGTTTCTAGGGCAAAGGCTACTAAAACACCCGCAGTATTTTGGTTAGATAGTAACCGTTCTCACGATAGACAAATTATTCAAAAAGTGAACTTTTATCTGAAAGACTTGCATACTAAAGATTTAGAAATTCATATTCTATCTCCAAAAGAAGCTACAAAATTTACTTTATTAAGGTTGACTAAAGGCTTGGACACCATCTCTGTTACCGGAAATGTTTTAAGAGACTACCTTACCGATTTATTCCCTATACTAGAACTAGGAACAAGCGCCAAAATGTTGTCTATAGTTCCTTTAATGAATGGTGGAGGTCTTTTTGAAACAGGCGCTGGTGGATCAGCTCCAAAACATGTACAGCAATTTGTAAATCAAGGATATTTAAGGTGGGATTCTTTAGGGGAATTTTTAGCATTGGCAGTATCTTTAGAGCACATGGCTGAAAAGTATAATAGTAACAGATGTAAAATATTGGGTCAATCTTTAGATAAGGCTACTGAAAAACTTTTGATAGAAAATAAATCTCCTACAAGAAAATTAGGAGGTATTGACAATAGAGGAAGTCATTTTTACATAGCTTACTACTGGGCAGAAGCTCTTTACAAACAAAATCAAGACAAGGAATTATCAAATATTTTTAAAGAATTATATAATAAATTCACTTTGAACGAAGACCAAATTATCGATGAATTAATTAAATCTCAAGGTTCTAAACAAGACTTAGATGGTTATTACTTGTTGGATAAAGAATTAGCAAAGAGCGCAATGCGACCAAGTATTACTCTAAATAATATCATTAATGAATTTTAAAATTGTATTCTTAGCTGAGCTCTAATTTCAGACTTTGAAGAACCATTAATTTCGTTAAGTCCAGAACCAATATTATCTCGGTTAGTATACATCCATGTCCCCCATCTTAGCCATAAATCTATTCCCTTTTTAAATTGATATCTTGAAGTAATGTAAGTTCTTGCACCTTGGAAATAGTAGGCAGGTATTCTAAAATAATACAAAACATCATTTTCGTAACTGTATATTCTTGAATTGTAAGAGTCTGTATCAAATAAAGCAAATCTTGCTGTAAATGAAAATTTACTTTCCTTTGGTTTATAAGTGATGTCCTGTATAAGTAAGATCCCATTTTCTTTTTCTAAACCATATCTTAGATAAGAACAATACTCAATTCTATTTCGAAGTCTAATAGACTCAGAAACTAAAGCATTAATATTTAGTCTAAAATTCCATTGGCTAATATTATAAACATTAGTTATACTTCTTTCGATACTTTCACTTTCATTATATGGTTTATCTCTATGTCTAATTCTAGCATAAATATTTAATTTTTTAGTTGGATGATATAAGATTTGAATAAATCCATCTATTCCATTTGTGTTTGGTTTACTCACTTGGTATTTCATCCAAGGAAACTGAAACTGATCAAAATAGGAAGTGATTTCCCAAAAATTATTTAGTTTAAATTGTAATCCAGTAAAAAGACCTTTTTCATTAATGGGCCTAGTTCCTTCACCAATAGCATTGGCATAAGTAGTTTGGTAATTTCTGCCATAATTTCTATAAAAAATTGACAGTGCAAGATTTGGATGTAATGAGGCCATCAGTCCATGAAGATTTGCTAACCCTCCGTTGTTACTTCTACTACTTTCGCCATAAAGATTAAAATTTCTCTTAACAATACTATAATGAAAGCCTTGAACGAAATTTTGATTTTGGTTAAATTCAAATTGATTATAAGTAGTTAAAGATCTTTCTAAAGAGCCATTGTATTTTGTAAAAGCACCCATGAGACCAAAATTCATAAATTTATTTTGATAAGATATTTCTCCTCCGATAATATTTTCTTCAATTGCATCCTTATCTTCAATTTGACCAATGGTGCTATGAATTCCAGAAGCCTGAAAACTACTTACTATTAAAGAGCCGTCCTGAGCAGTGGTATCCTCAACAATATTTGCATCAATATTTTTTTTGGAAGCGAAAGTAAGAAACTTAAATTTTTTATATTTCAAAGAAAATGCACCTCCTCTCAAAAAAGCGTTTTCGTCAACTGAAGCATATGGTTTAATTCCAACAGCACTTCTCTTTAAACTCATTACGTTGGAGGATTTACCCATTGCCAGACCAGACCAGAACGTCAACCCTTGTCCAAGTTGAATATGATAGTCTCCAATCGCTAAAACATCAATTTTACCAACCTCTTTTAAAAAAAAATGGGCAGAATAGAAATCAAATCCCCTTGTTTTTTGTAAATCAAATAAGTTTTCAGCCTGAGGATTTCCCAAAAAAGTCTCTCCAGCATCTTTTTCTGTAGTGATGCCAAAACTCAAGTGATTTTGGTATTTAAATCTGTAGCGCATATATAAATTATCTGCAGATCCAAGCATTTTACTATTTGGTGAACTAAGCCAAGAACTATCGCTCAATTTGGTCTGTCCAATGGTTGTATTAATGACTCTAGAATACCTAAAAAAAACATCGTTTTTACCTTTATTTAGCATTTCTAAAAATGATAGATGGGTAGCGTCAAAGTTTTCATTTATTACAATAAATGGAAGAATTTTTCTAATGTCACTCGAAGAAAAGGAGTTTAAAGTTTGTAACTCATAAATATTCAAAAATTTCCCATATTTTTCTTTATGATTAATTAAGGACTTAATCTGAAATTGGTCTAACAACATAAGTTGTTCTAAATCAAATTTTATTTCTTTTCTATTTAAATTTATTGGATGTTCATAGTAAAAGTTTAGTTGGTCAAATAGAGTTGTATAGTCGATGTTTTCATCTTCATTATTTTCCGCTATGTTTTCAATAGTCTGCTCAATTATATATTGTTTTTTCATGTCTTTATAAGACAAATTTGAAACAACATTGTTTTTGCTGGACACTGTGTCAATACTTTGAGAATAGAAGATTTTTCCTAGTAGAACAACTACCAATAAATAATATTTATTTTGCAACTTCAAAAATTATTTAAATTGATAGATAATAGATAAGTCTGGACTCCATCCTAAAAACTGATGAATTTGAGTAGCAGCACAAATAGTAAATTGCTTTTGGGACATGCTTACTCCAAAGGAAGCTATACTAGGGTTAGACTTAATTCCTCCACTTAAAAATATTTTCTCACTCGGTTGGTATTCGATTGCAGCTAAAAAGGAAGCTGGATAAAATATATTTTTTTCAACTCCCGTGTGTAGGATTAATTCGTTTGAAAATTTATATCCTGCAGCAAGCTGAAAATTAGTTGCTAATCTTTCGTCGTCAAAATTGGAAAGTTTGGTGAAAGTGGGATTTTTAATGCAAATGCCAAGTTGCAGTTCATTAGATAGTTTTGAAGAGAAACCTATGTCTGTAGAAATAACAGATCTTTTATTGTAATAATCTCCTGCATTAATCATAAAATAATTTAACTTAATTCCACTTTGAATATTTTCTCCTAACTTTTGAGAATAGCCAAATCCCACATTGTGCATTTGAAGATGTTTGTTTCCATTGGTAGAAAAATTCATGCCGAATGCTCCTTTCTTAGTTGGTACTCCAAAAACAATACTAGATGTTGTAAAATCTTTTACTAGGAACGGTTGAAAGCTGCTTATACTTAGTTCAGGATTTTTGATTTTAGAGAGCTGACTTATATTATTATTTACACTCCAAATATCTTCATTATTAACATTTAGCCCAGACATGGAAGTACTTAAGGCACCGCTGTTTTGAAATATTTGTCCTTTTGCATTAAAGTGACAGATTAAAATTAAAGAAATAATCCAGTGGTAATTCATCAATTTAATTTACAAAATATTATCACTATTTATCATTAGTGAATGCTGAAAGCAAGATATTTTATTGTCTTTTCTAAATCAAGCCATTTTTTCTCGTAAAAAGTTTTAATAAAAAGAGTTTTCTTTAGTTCTTGGGAGTTCTCATAAGATTCTTTGTAAACATTTGCTATATTTTTCAACAATTTAAAATTATTTGATTTTATCTCTTCAAGAGTGAAATCATAAAGTAATTCACTGTCAGTTTTTAAATGAATAGTTCCATTAATTTTTAAAAATTCTAGATATCTGTCGGTAAATAATTTCGAGGATAATCTTTTTTTTGGCTTTTTTGGTTGTGGATCAGAAAATGTTAACCATATCTCATCTACTTCATTTTCACCGAAAAACTTTGTTACAAAATCTACTTTTGTTCTTAGAAATTTAACATTGTTTAGACCTTCGTCTAAAGCAGTCTTTGCTCCTTTCCATATTCTAGCCCCTTTAATGTCTATTCCAATAAAGTTTTTGTTGGGATAATCTTTTGCAAGTGCTACAGTGTATTCTCCAGCACCACACCCTAATTCTAGAACTATAGGGTTTTTATTATTAAAAACTGTGGACCAGTTTCCTTTAATGTCATCGTCATCAGAATGGAAATTTATCTTTGGTTGAATAACATTTCCAAAGGTCAATATTTGAGAAAATCTTTTGAGCTTATCCTTTCCCATCTCCATCAAATTTACCACTTCTAGGAATAATCTCTGTTTTTTCACCAAAAAATTCCGCAAAATCTCTCATTGCGTTTGCCAGTTGGTCTTCACTAGTAGCTTTTTCGTAAGAGTTAGCAAGTGTCATTATGGTTTGAAACATCATCTTGTTCATTTCTTCAACGGACATTTTTTTTGTCCATAAATCAAGACTAAATGTTTCATTTTTTTGGGCATTCCATAAGTAGATAAGCGCAGCAGAAGCCTTTTCACTTTGTCCTTTCCCTTGGGAAGAGTGCCACTCTAACTCCTCAGGAATTAAATTCTCATCCATAATTACTTCAACCGAGAATTTTTCTTTTTTAAATGTTTTATTTTGGGTCATAGCTATTTAATAGTTTTTGAATATTTTTCTCTTTTAATATTTCTTGAATGTTTAGTTCAGAGCTTTTAGCAAAATCTTCAATTATTCTGCTACCTAGCCAAATCCCTATATTTGAGGGAGAATCTTGTCCAAAATTCTTGGTGAATGGACCAGGATTAAAGAAATAACTTATTTTTTTTGAATTTTTTTCATAAAGAAGTTCATTATCTACAATATATTGCCATATATATTTTTCATTCTTTTGACACCAGTCTAATTCTTTCTTGGTATATCTAAATTTATTCTCTTTTTGTTCGTCAGGTAAAATTAAGTCCATCAAATAAGCAATTTTACCACATGAGATAGCTTTGCTTAGTAAATCATCTCCTAAGTACTGGTAATGATGGGTCATTAAATACCCAAATAATACATCTGATACAATATATTTTTTGTCCATTTTATCTTTGATATATTGCGGTAATGATTCGTTGGGTAAAAGTTTGGTAACTCTATTTTCGGGACCTAAGTACATATCCAATCCAATCCAAATTATTGAATCAAACTCGTGAACATCGGCATTAAATAATGAAAAAAAGGTTCCGATTTCCATCTTTGGATAACGATAGTTAAATATATTTTCACATCTGTTTAACCCTTTGGCAATTTCTATTTTATAATTATCAAAGTCTGGGAACTCTTTCTGTATCTCTGTAAGAAAACTTTTAATAGTAGTATCGTTAATAAAACTCTCCAAATTTGATTTTACTTTTTCTGGTAATCTGGAAACTAAAACATCTTCTTTTTTCCCAGCTCTAATCATATAAGCATAAAAATTTTGATAAAGCTGAGGGTATTTTATAAACTGTTGGTGAATTTCATCAATATTTTTAGCGTTTAGTAAAACTTGGTCTAAGCGAATTGTTTTAAAATTTTGCCACTTGTCATCTTTTAATTTGATTTCTCTTTTGTTGAAGCTGCACGATGAACAAGCCAATAATAGAGTAATAATATAAATATGTATTAAATGTTTCAAAGCTTGTACAAAAGTAAAATTTGTTGGTGATTTTTTTTTTAAGTTTGTATAAATATAATCCAATGAATAAATTATTTCTATTTCTGTTCTTTTATTTGCCGTTGGCATCACCAATTAGTTCCCAAACCAATGATCCAATTGTAGAAAATACAGAACTAAGGAAAGTTAGATTTGGTTTGTATGGTGAAGGTGCTCTTTGTTGGCTAACCCCTGAACAACAAAAAATTTATTCAAGAGGTAGCTTTGGGTTAGGCTTTGGTTGGGGATTAGATACAGAAATAAATTTCAACCCTACTACTTCCCTAAGGACAGGATTAAACTTCTCTACTTTTAAAGCAGGAATTAATTATTATGATACCGATTTAAATTTGCATCACAGAACTTTTTATGTTTTAGATGCGAGTGAAAACTTTGTTGAATGGAACGATGGCTCACTTCCAGATACTAGTGGATATATTTATCAACTTTACAATAGAAATTATTCTATTAACTATGTTAATATTCCTTTGGTTTTAAAATTAAAAACCAACGAAATTGGTTACTTTACTTATTACGGTGAGTTTGGAGCTACAATAGGTTTGAAAACCAAATCTACTGTAGATGATGAATCAAAATTATATACTTGGAATTACAATGATTCTACTTTTACAGAAAGCCAGCCATTCACTACTACGTTAGAAAATATTAATATTGACAAAGGGACTCAAACCGTTCGATTAGGTCTAACTCTAGGAGCAGGAGCTGAATATAGTCTTTCTGGGAGTACCGCTCTTTTCTTTCAGCTAAACTGGAATTATTTTCTTAATAACCAATTGGTTTCTGAAGAAAAAGAAGAGTTTTTAAGACAGGAACTTTCAAAGGGTATTTTTGAATCAGTAGGGGCTAAATCATTTCCTGGAAATATTGTTTTATCTTTTGGAATACTTTTTTAATACTCCTTCAACACAGCTTTTTTATTTATTAATCCTTTTTACATTTATCTTGTGAACTTAAAAAGTATAGAATCTTATATAGTAAATTGGTTATTAGATTATTCAAAAAAATCTGGTTTAAATGGTTTTGTTGTTGGTGTTTCTGGAGGGATTGACTCTGCAGTAACATCTACATTATGTGCTAAAACAGGCTTAAAAACTATAGTACTTAATATGCCAATTCATCAAAAGTCTAATCAATTTGATAGAAGTAATGAGCACATTAATTGGCTTAAAAATAATTTTGAAAATGTAACAAGTCACGAAATTAATCTCACAGAAGTTTACGATTCCTTTTCAAATGCTTTGCCAAAATCTAACCAAGATGATTTGTCTATGGCAAATTTAAGGTCTAGAATTAGAATGTCTAATCTTTATGTTTTTGCAAGTAATAAAAAATACTTAGTTGCTGGTACTGGTAACAAAGTTGAAGATTTTGGTGTTGGCTTTTATACTAAATATGGAGACGGGGGGGTAGATATTTCTCCAATTGCAGATCTTCTAAAATCTGAAGTTTTTAAGCTCGCAGATCATCTTGGAATAGTTTCTAGTATCCAAAAAGCAAAACCCACAGACGGCCTTTGGGACGACGATAGAAGTGATGAAGACCAACTAGGTGCAACATATGAGGAACTTGAGTGGGCAATGAATTATTTGGAATTTAATTCTCAAAATAATTTATCTGAAAGACAAAAAAAAGTACTAGAAATATACAACTGCCACCATCAAACAAATCTCCATAAAATGAACCCTATTCCAGTATGTGAGATACCAGAAAGTTTAAAATCATAAAATATTTACACATCTTCTGGGGCCAATTCTATTTTCAATAAATCAATATTTTCGCTAATAGGTATTTGACATGCCAATCTGCTGTTTTCTTTACTGTCCCAATTATCATCTAACATTGCTTGTTCTGAAGACGATTTCTCTGGCAATAAATTTGGAGAGTGAATAAAAATATGACACGATGCACACAGAGCCATTCCTCCACATGTTCCTTCAACTGGATATTCATGAACTTTGAGAAGTTCCATTAAGTTAAGGCTCACATCTGTTGGTCCAGAGATTACTTGTTCTTTCCCTTGTCTATCTGTGACATGAATTTTAACATCCATTTTAAAAACCTTTAATACCAGTTACTGTTGTATATTTCAGTACATTATTTTTATTAGGATATACTTTCTTAAATGCAGATTGTACCATAATAGCTGCTTCGTGAAAACCACAAAGAATTAATTTTAATTTTCCAGGATAAGTATTCACATCTCCAATAGCATATATACCATCAATATTTGTTGAATAGTCTGTTGAATTGTCCACTTTAATTGCATTTTTTTGAATTTCTAGACCCCAGTCTCCAATAGGTCCAATTTTTGGAGTGAGTCCAAATAGTGGCAACCAATTGTCACAATTTATTTTAGATAAATCATTGTTTTTTGATTGAACGTCCAAAGTAATTTTATTTTCATTTTTTGAAATACCGGATACTTGAGAATTCAAAATCATTTTAATTTTTCCTTGTTTCGATAAATCTAAAGCTCTTTGCACAGAATCATTATGGGCACGAAAATTGTCAGATCTATGAATAAGTTTCACATCGGAAGCATAATTCTCTGCAAAGAAAAGAGCCCAGTCTAGTGCACTGTCTCCGCCACCGGATATTACAATTTCTTTATCTTTAAATAAAGAAGGTTCTTTAACAATATAAAATACTTTGTCGTTTTCAAAACTTTCTAGGTTAGCTATATTAGGTTTTCTAGGTGTGAATACACCAAGCCCACCTGCAATTGCCACTACTGGAGCTTTAAGAGAGGTTCCTTGAGAAGTTTTAATAATAAAGTCACCATCTGTATTTTTTTCAATAGTTTGGGCAGTTTCACCTAATGTAAAACCTGGATTAAAAGGTTCGATTTGCTTCATTAACTTATCTACTAGTTCTGAAGCTAATATACTTGGATAACCAGGAATATCATAAATAGGTTTTTTTGGATAAATTTCTGCACATTGACCACCAGGTTGCGGAAGAGCGTCTATTAAATGACATTTTAATTTTAGTAATCCAGCCTCAAAAACTGTGAAAAGACCAACTGGACCAGCACCAATAATTATAATATCTGTTTTTATCATTTTTTAAAATTTCTTTAAATAGAAAATATGATTACATTAATTCTTTATTGGTTTTTATAACTTTTTCTTTAAGATTCTCTTTGTATTGGGTCAATTTTTTTGAGATTTCAGCATCTTCTATTCCCAATATTTGAGCTGCAATAATACCTGCATTCGAAGCCCCATTTAGTGCAACTGTGGCTACAGGAACACCTTCGGGCATTTGTAAAATAGACAATATAGAATCCCAACCATCTATTGAATTTCTTGATTTAATTGGAACACCAATTATCGGAAGAGTTGAAATTGATGCAACCATTCCCGGTAAGTGTGCTGCACCTCCAGCTCCTGCTATAATTACTTTTATTCCATTTTTTTTTGCATTTTTAGCATACTCAAACATTACTTCGGGGGTTCTGTGAGCAGATACTATTTTAACATCTGAACCAACACCAAATTCTTTTAAAATATCAATTGCTTTTTGCATTACTGGTAGATCACTTTTACTACCCATTATTATTCCAACTTGCTTAATTTTCATGCTGTTACTTTAACTATTTTTTTTATTCTTTTTCCAATTTTTAGAGCTTCTTCGATATTGTTATTAACTACTGTAATGTGTCCCATTTTTCTGTTAAGTCTTGATTTCTTTTTACCGTAAAAGTGAGCTGAAACTCCAATTATATCAAGGATTTCATCAATATTTTCATATTTTACAAATCCTTCGATTTTATTTTCTCCAACTAAATTTAGCATTATTCCAGGAATTATTAAATCGGTATTTCCAAGTGGCAAATTTAAAATAGATCTTATATGCTGGTCAAATTGAGAAGTTAAACAACATTCAATCGTGTGATGACCAGAATTGTGTGGTCTTGGAGCAACTTCATTAATTAATATCTCGTCATTTTCTGTAATAAATAGTTCTACGGCAAGTAATCCAATGCTATTGAAACATCTTGCAGTTTGAAGAGCAATATCATAAGCTTTTTCCTCCAATTCTTTTGATATTTTAGCAGGACAAATAACATATTCAACTAAGTTGGAATCGTCGTTAAACTCCATTTCAACTATGGGGAAACATGTTTCGTCTTTATTTGGATTCCTTGCTACAATTACTGAAACTTCTTTTTTAATTTTCACTTTTTGTTCTATTAAGCATTCCAAATCGGGAAGGTTCTTTATATCTTCAAAAGTTTTGACTATTTTAACACCTTTTCCATCGTATCCAAATTTTGCACTTTTCCATACACACGGAAGCTTAAAGTGTCCATTATTAAGATCTGAAATTACTTCACTCTTGTTTTGATAGTTTTTATAAGATGATGTGGGTAAATTGTTTTTAATATAAAAGTCTTTTTGTTTGGATTTATTTTGAATAGTTTTTAATGTTTTGGAGGAAGGGTACACCTTTTTCCCATTTTTCTCTAAAAACTCTAAGGCATCTGTATTTACATTTTCAATCTCAACAGTAACTACATCAACATCCTCACAAAAGGTTACGACATGGTCATAATCTGTTAAATCCCCAACAATAAATTCATCACAAATCTTATGGCAGGGAGCGTTTTTATTTGGATCCATGATCTTAGTATAAATATCGTATCTGATACTATCGTAAAGCAGCATTTTACCAAGTTGGCCACCTCCAAGTATTCCTAATTTAAAATCTGAACTAAAAAATTGATTTTCAATCATGGATATAATTAATTTATTTACAAATGTAAGTTACCAATTTAAAGAAACAATCATTTTTCAGTAAAATGAAATGATTACATTTGATGGATAAACAAAATGAAAAAAGTAACTCTAGGGGACAAGCACTTTAAATTATTCATTGAATCGAAGAAGATTCTTGCTGAAATTGATCAGCTTTCCTTGAAAATCAATGAGCATTATGCAAATAAAAGACCAATTTTTATTTGTGTATTAAATGGCGCCTTTCTTTTTGCGTCAGAATTGATCAAAAGATTTGACCATGAATGTGAAGTTTCATTTGTAAAATTGTCTTCTTACCAAGGAACAAACTCTTTAGGAGTTGTGAAAAATCTTATTGGGTTAAATGAAAATATTAAAGGTCGAGATTTGATTATTGTTGAAGATATTGTAGATACTGGAAATACTATTGACTCTGTTTATGATAATATTAAAACACAAGAACCAAATTCTTTGGAAGTAGCCACCTTACTTTTTAAGCCTGATGCCTACAAAAAAAATATACCTATTAAATATCCAGCAATTAATGTTGGAAACGAATTTCTTGTGGGATTTGGATTAGATTACAACGGAATTGGAAGAAATTTACGAGACATTTATATAATTGAAGAAAATAAATAGCATGCTAAATATTGTATTATTCGGGCCTCCAGGTGCAGGTAAAGGAACTCAAGCAGAAAGAATTAAAAATCAGTATTCTCTTATTCATTTATCTACAGGTGATATTTTTAGATATAATATAAAGGAATCTACCGACTTAGGCGTAATGGCTAAGCAATTTATAGATAAAGGAGAGTTGGTTCCAGATGAGGTTACTATTAAAATGTTGGAGTCTGAAGTAAATAAACATCCTGAATCATCTGGTTTTATTTTTGATGGATTCCCAAGAACTACCCACCAAGCTAAAGCTTTAGACGATTTTCTATCTTCAAAGAATCTATCCATTACCAAGATGATAGCGTTAGAAGTCCCAAATGATGAGCTAATTACCAGATTATTTCTAAGAGGAAAGCAGAGTGGAAGGGCAGACGATCAAGACAAATCTATTATTGCAAATAGAATTAAGGTTTATGAAAACCAAACAGCAGTACTTGCAGAATATTATAAAGCCCAAAATAAGTTAGCTACCGTCAATGGTGTTGGATCTGTAGATCAAATAACAGAACGATTGTTTAGTTCAATAGATATAAAATAAAATGTCCTCTAGTAACTTTGTTGATTATGTAAAGGTTTGCTGTAGATCTGGCAAAGGTGGTGCTGGATCTAGACATTTTCACAGAGATAGAACCACGGCAAAAGGAGGTCCTGACGGCGGAGATGGAGGTAGAGGAGGACATATAATTCTAAGAGGGAATAAACAAATCTGGACGCTACTTAGTTTGAAGTACAGGAAGCATATTATTGCTTCTGGAGGAGGTTCTGGTAGTTCAGCATTGTGTACTGGAAAATTTGGAAAAGATGAGATTATAGAAGTCCCCTTAGGGACTGTAGCAAAAGATGCAGAAACTGGAGAATTTCTTTTTGAAATTACTGAACATGGAGAAGAAATAATTCTTTTAAGCGGTGGAAAAGGAGGTTTAGGAAATAATCATTTCAAATCCTCTACTAATCAGACTCCAAGGTATGCACAGCCGGGAGAACCCGGAAAAGAAGAATGGAAAATTCTTGAACTTAAAGTTTTGGCCGATGTAGGTTTGGTAGGATTCCCTAATGCTGGAAAATCTACTTTGCTGTCTGTAGTTTCTGCTGCAAAACCTGAAATAGCAAATTATCCTTTTACCACGATAGTTCCTAATTTAGGGATTGTTGGTTATCGAGATCACCAGTCCTTTGTTATGGCAGATATTCCAGGTATTATTGAGGGCGCTCACAAAGGAAAAGGATTGGGTCATAGATTTTTAAGGCATATAGAACGAAACTCTGTTTTATTGTTTATGATTCCCTCAGATTCTAATAATATAATTGAAGAATATGAAGTTTTATTACAGGAGTTGAAATTATATAATCCTGAACTTTTGGATAAAGAAAAAATGCTAGCTATCACTAAATGCGATTTGCTAGATGAAGAGTTGAGACAAGAGATTAAAAAAGAATTACCTGCTGGTATAAAAACAGTTTTTATTTCTTCAATATCACAAATAGGTATTGTAGAACTAAAAGATATGATTTGGAAAATGATTCACGATGGAATGGATGGATAAAATAGAGATTCTAGATCAACAAATTGTTCTGTTTTTAAATGGTTCAAATAATCCATTCTTTGATCAATTAATGTGGCTAGTTACTAATCCAATTTTTGGAATCCCATTTTACCTATTATTTATATACTTAATTTTTAAAATTTATAACTATAAAAAAGCAATTAGAGTAATTGCTGTTATTGGTATTACAGTTGGTTTAGGAGACCTAATTGCCCATGATTTAATTAAAGAAACCATACAGAGGTATCGACCAAGCCATCATCTAGAAGTTTCAAAATACCTAAATTTTGTAAATGAATATAAAGGAGGAATGTTTGGCTTTGTCTCGAATCACGCTACGAATATGTCTATTGTTGGAATAATGATTTTTAATGTGATTAAAGATTCATATCCTAAATCGTGGATATACTTATTAATTTTCGTCGTTTTAATTTCCTATAGTAGAATATATTTAGGAGTTCACTATCTTTCAGATATTATTGGAGGTTGGACTTTAGGATTTATATTATCTTTTATCAGTTCTAAGTATATAAAAAAATTTGTTTTAAAATTATGATTTCTACTATTGCTGTTTTTTTTGGAGGAGGCTTTGGAGCATTAGTAAGGTATTTTATCTCAAAATTCTTTTCTCAATATTATAAAGGAGATTTACCTATAGGTACATTATTTTCTAATTTAATATCCTGTTTGGTTGTGGGTGTTTTTTTAGCTTTTTTATCAGAATCCAAATATTTAAATCAAAACACTAAGCTTTTTATAATAGTTGGGTTTTGTGGAGGTTTAAGCACTTTTTCTACTTTCAGCCTTGAAACTATAGATTTATTGAAATCTGGAAGTTATTATTGGGCATTTATTAATGTTGCCTTAAGTATTTTTCTTTGTTTTGGTCTTTTATTATTTTTCTATAGAAAAATAATTTAATACTATTTACATGCATTAAAAATTTCAGGGAAATCGTTTTCGTTTCTCATAGCATGCTCAAAGCTATTGTATTTGGAAGTGATTTTTTCTAAACTACAATTACAAAATGCAGAATCTAATTTTGCTTTCTCACACTCGTTTAAATATCTCTCCTTATCTTTTTCTGACCAACCACCGCAGGAAGTGATTAAAACAAAAGTGGTTAAAATTCCAAGATTGATTTTTGCTATTTTCATTTTTCAATTTTAAAAGTATCTAATATTTGGTTTCTGGATTTAATCGAAGGTTTTAAATCTTTTTTTAATTTGATTTTATCTTTAAATTTAAAACTTTCTTTTAATATATTTTTCACGGAATCTTGTTGAATTATTTTCTGATCGTCCTCATTAACATCATGAGAAATCCCTGTAAAAACTTTTTCTAAACTATCCCTAAGGTCTTTGATTATACTATCAAGTAATCTTGGGTTTTCAGAGTAATACTTTATAGATTTTTTAAAATCTTCTTTTTTATAACCATAATCCTCTAAAAGTTTATTGGTGATACTCCCAACACTATCTCTGGGGATTTGTGTGAATTTTTTATTGTTGTAAAGGTGTGCATTTACTAACCATATTTTTTTAATTAAGGTCTGAAATTCCTTTTCTTTAATGGGCGGATATTTAATATTATCTTTTGGTTTTTCTTCTAAACAACTTGTTGCTGCAATTAAAAGAAAAAATATTTTAAAATATTTAATCACTTATTAAATGTTAATCTCATTCCGGTATTATTGTTGTTAAATTCTCCTTTGTGATAAACTCTTTTACCATTAATGAATGTGCTATTAATATTACTTGTGAATTTAGTTCCTTCGAAGGGAGACCATCCACATTTATATAAAATATTTTCTTTCTCTACTTTCGTATTTGTATTCCTATCTAAAAGAACTATATCTGCAAAATAACCAGTTCTCAAATAACCTCTTTTTTCAATTTTAAAGCATTCTGCAACATCGTGACTAGTCTTCTTTACAATTTGTTTCAATTTAATTTGATTGGTTTTTTCTAATTCAAGTAAGGTAAGTAAAGCATGTTGGACTAATGGGCCACCGGATGGAGCCGACAAATAGGAATTATTTTTCTCTTCAAAAGTATGGGGAGCGTGATCAGTTGCAATTACATCAATTATATTTTCATTTATAGCTTTAATAAGCGCTTTTCTGTCATTTTCTGATTTGACTGCTGGGTTCCATTTAATTAAACTTTTCTTATCTAAATACTTTGAATCATTGAACCACAAATGATGAATACAGCATTCAGCAGTTATTTTTTTATTTATTAAAGGCTGGTTATTTTTAAAAAGTTCCAATTCTTTTGCAGTTGAAATATGTAATACATGAAGCCTAGTTTCGTATTTTTTTGCCAAATCAACAGCCAATGAAGAAGATAAATAGCAAGCTTCTTCGGATCTAATTATAGGATGCATTTCAAAAGGGATGTTCTCTCCATATTTTTCTTTAAATATGGCAGTATTTTTTCTTATAGTTTGTTCATCTTCACAGTGGGTAGCTATTAGCAAAGAGCTATTTTTAAATATTTGAGACAATGTCTGTTTATTATCAACGAGCATATTTCCAGTAGAAGAACCCATAAAAACTTTAATACCACAAACATTTCTAGGATTGGTTTTCAATACCTCTTGAAGATTTTCATTATTTGCACCCATGAAAAAGGAATAATTTGCTATCGAGTTTTTATTCGCTATAGCATATTTTTCTTCTAATAGCTCTTGGGTTACAGTATTGGGAACTGTGTTAGGCATTTCCATGAAACTTGTAATTCCGCCCGCCACTGCAGCTCTTGATTCTGAATAAATATTTGCTTTGTGTGTTAAACCAGGCTCTCTAAAATGAACTTGATCATCAATCATTCCTGGAATGGCTATTAATCCTGTTGCATCATATTCATGGTCGAATGTTCCAGAAATGGACCCTTTTTTTATCTCTGAAATTTTAGAATCCTCAATAGCAATATCCCCAAAAAATTGTTGGTTTTCGTTAATGATTTCTGAATTTCTAATTACACTTTTAATTTTCAAATTTTTTCGATCTTAATTTTAATACTCCTACAAAAGCCTCTCTAAAAATTCCAATATTCATCTTAGACTGTCCATGTTCTCTATCTTTAAAGTGAATAGGAATTTCTTTTACTTTAAAACCTAATTTAATAGCGCTATATTTCATTTCTATTTGAAATGCGTAACCAACAAACCAAATATTATCTAAATCAATTTTTTCCAATACTTTTCTTGAATAACATTTAAAACCTGCAGTAGTGTCTTTGATATTTATTCCCAAGATTAACCTCACATAAAGCGATGCGTAGAAGGACAACCAATACCTCGATTTTGGCCAATTGATAATCTTCCCACCAGGGACATATCTAGACCCAACACATAAGTCTGCAGATCCATTAGCGCAGTTATAAAGTAATCTTGGTAAGTCGTCAGGACTATGGGAGAAATCTGCATCCATTTCAAATACATAATCATACTTGTTTTTAATGGCCCATTTAAATCCGTGAATATAGGCAGTTCCTAAACCAGACTTTTCCTTTCTTTCTTCAATAAATACAGACTTATTTTTTTTCATGATTTCTTTAACAACCTTTGCGGTTCCATCTGGAGATTGATCATCTACAATTAGAATATGAAAATCATCTTTTTTAGCTAATACAGCATGAATTATATTAGAAATATTTTCAATTTCGTTATAAGTAGGTATGATTACTACACTCTTCATTTTACTAGAATAATTAGAACGAATTTTAAATAACTTTTCAGTTTGGTTTATAAACAAATAAACGAATAAAATTCTTTAATAAAAATACCTTAACTATTATTAACTTTGCAATATCTGTGAGAAAAATATTTATTCTTTTACTAATTATTCCTTTTTGTCTGATTTCTCAATCTAATAATATTGAGTTGCTTGACCAATGGTATATAGAAGGATTACCTATTACCAATGACGGAGAATCAGTATTTAACGATGTATGGGGATTAGAAATTGAAAATGATAAATACGCTATTATTGGTTCTACAAACGGCACCCATATTTTAAGGATTATTGATAATAGGCTTGAAGAGATAGATTTCATTGCTGGAAAGTACGCAGGAAATCAAGCCATTCATAGAGATTTTCATGATTATAATGGTTATTTGTACGCAGTTTGTGATGAAAATGCCAGCTCTCTTCAAATTATGGATTTAAGTTATTTACCAGACAGTGTTCATCTGGTGTACGACAGTGACTCGCTAATAGTTCGTGCTCATAATATATTTATTGATACTGCAAATGCAAAGTTATACGGATGT
This sequence comes from Flavobacteriales bacterium, assembly GCA_038108155.1. GTDB lineage: Bacteria > Bacteroidota > Bacteroidia > Flavobacteriales_D > Parvicellaceae > MED-G20. The sequence continues at coordinate 65,826 of JAYNHP010000001.1, forward strand.
GCTGTGGCAACACCTTCAGGCTTTCATGCTTTAAGTGTTTATGATCTAAGTAATCCTATATACCCAGAATTAATTTATAATTACGATGAGGTTGGTCATGTTCATGATGCCTACGTTTACAATGACACTGCTTTTTTAAATTGTGGAAATGACGGTCTTAGAGTTATTAAATCTCACACCCAAGGATTTGCTTATGAGCTGTCCTCACTTACAGTTTACCCAGATAAAGGATATAACCATTCCGGATGGATTTCAGGTGATAAAAAGACCTACATTATGTGTGATGAAACACCTTCAATGAAGATAAAAGTGCTAGATGTTTCTGATTTAAATAATATTTCAGTCAGTTCTACTTTTTCTGCAGATTCTTACGATCAGGCATTACCACATAACGCTATAATTATAAATAATACTGCCTATGTTAGTTATTACAACGACGGGTTACAAATTTTTGACATTTCAAATCCATTTAATCCTAAGAAAATAGGTTATTACGATACTTATCCAGGAAGTGATGATCTAATTTACAGGGGATTATGGGGGATTTATCCTTTTAATAATAGTAACTTAGTTTTAGCATCTGATAGAACATCTGGTCTTTATTTATTTGATTTTGAACCTCCGCCTACAATTGTAGAAGACCCTTTTTATGTTTTTCCTAATCCTTCATCTAATTATATTTACTTCTACAGAGAACATTTAGATTTAGCTGACTACAAAATAAATATTTACAATATATTAGGATTAAAAGTTGATGAGCTTAAAGGATATAATGATTATTTGAAAATTGATTTATCCAATTATAGTAGTGGAGTTTACGTATTAGAGTATATTTCTAATATTGAGCTGTTCACAACAAACACTAAATTCTTTGTTAATAAATGAGTGATTTTTTTAAAGATGTTTACGAAGTTGTTAAATTAATTCCAAAAGGAAAAGTTACCAGTTACGGAATGATTGCTAATTATTTAGGTGCTAAAAAGAGCTCAAGGCTAGTTGGTTGGGCTTTGAATAAAGTATCTCAAAATAGTGAAATTCCAGCGCACAGAGTAGTCAATAGAAATGGATTAATGACAGGAAAAAATAATTTTCCAACTAAAAATTACATGAAAGAAGAGCTCGAAAAAGAAGGATTGAATATAAAGGAAGATAGTATTGTAGACTTTAACAAATACCTTTGGGACCCAATAAAAGAATTAACAATTTAGTTTTAAATAAATTATCTATTTATGTTTACAATATGAAAATCAATCCTGAAACCATACTTGAATCTTTAAAAAAAGTAATTGAGCCTGATTTAGGTAAGGATATTGTTTCTCTTGGACTAGTAACGGATATTAAAATTTTGGAGAATAAGGTTAGTTTTTCTGTTCAAATGAAAAATGCAGCAATGCATGCAAAGAAAAGGATGCAGGAAGCTTGCGAATTTGCAATTGAAAGATCTATTGGAAAAGATTATTCAGTTGAAGTTAATGTTCAAGCTATGAAAAAAGCAGAAGCAACCCAAAACGTATTGCCAAATATAAAAAATACTATTGCAGTAGTTTCTGGAAAAGGTGGTGTTGGGAAATCTACAGTTTCAGCAAATTTAGCTGTTGGGTTAGCAAAAAAAGGTCTTAATGTTGGTGTTGTCGATGCAGACATTTATGGTCCTTCAATGCCCATAATGTTTGATGTTCTTCACTACAGGCCAATTTCAAGAGAGATTAATAAAAAACAAGTTATTGTTCCTGCAGAAAATTATGGAGTAAAGATTCTTTCTATTGGTTTTTTTGCTGAACTCGATGAGGCAGTAGTATGGCGAGGTCCAATGGCGGTAAAAGCTTTAAAACAATTGATTTTTGATGCAGATTGGGGGGAATTAGATTATTTGATTATTGATACTCCACCAGGAACTGGAGATGTTCATTTATCGATTGTTCAGTCTCTTCCTTTAACAGGTGCTGTAGTGGTGACTACTCCACAGCCAGTTGCATTAGCAGATGCGAAAAAAGCAGTAGCAATGCTTAAAATGGATAACATAAAAGTTCCTGTCTTGGGTCTGGTTGAAAATATGTCTTGGTTTACCCCAAAAAATTATCCGGAAGAAAAGTACTTTATTTTTGGAGAGGATGGTGGTGAAAACTTAGCTAAATCGCTAAGCATCAAACTTTTGGGAAAAGTACCACTTGTAGAAAGTATAAGACAAAGCGGCGATGTTGGACGACCAGCTGTTTTACAACAAGAAACTATAGTTGAAAAATATTATAGTGACCTTTGTGAAAAATTAATTTTAAATATTGACGAAAGAAATGCTAAATTAGAACCAACAAAAGTAGTTGGTCTTGAATATGGCACCCCTAAATGTTCTACCTAAATTGAATAAAACAGAAAAAATAGTACTAAAAGCAATTGATGACCTTCGTCCGTATTTACACAATGATGGCGGTGACATGGAACTAGTTGAAATTACGTCTGATAACAGAGTAATCGTAAAACTTTTAGGGGCTTGTCAGTCCTGTTCTGTTAGCTCTGTCACTATGAAAGCCGGATTGGAAGAAAACCTTAAGTTGTTAATTCCTGAAATTGTTTCGGTTGAAGCATTACAAGAATAAATTAAAATTCAAATTGTAATCCAATTGATGGCAAAACAGTACCTGCTGTATTGTCAATATATTTTAAATTATACCTCTCAGGATTGGAGTCTGTAATGGTTTGGAAGCTACCGTCAGTATTTCTAACAGCAATTAAACTAGGTGGAGTTTCTGCTTGAAAATTATATAAGTTTTGAATGTCTAGGTAAACATTAAGTGTCACTTTCTTCCAATACCATTTCTTATCAATTCTTATATCTAAACCATGGTTGGATTTTAATCTTACTCCGTTTAATTGGTCGTAATCAAATACTCCGAACGAATTAACATCCCAAACATAAGAATATGAAGAATTAAGTGTGTCATATGGAGTATATGGTGATCCTCCAGAAAAACGAAATTTCATTCCTAGTTCCCAATCTTTTTTAAATTTAAAGCCACCTGTCAGGCTTATTATATGTTGGTTGTCCCAAGCAGAAGGTATGTAAGTATTGTTTTTATCCTTGAATTCACTTCTTACCCATGTGTAGGCCATTATTCCATAAAATGATTTATTCAATTTTTTTTGTGCTAGGAATTCCACGCCATATGATCTTCCTTGAGAGGTGCTAGAAACTGCTTCGTTTCCAATAACTCCAAAATCACCACCAAGATTTGCTAACGATATACTATCTTTTAGTAAAAAAGGGTAATTATCGTATTTTTTGTAAAAACCTTCTACAGTTAGTTTACTAAAGTTTCCAGGGTTGGTCTCAATACCAAAAACCAAATGTTTGTTGTTTATGTAGGTGACTTCATTTTCTTTATTTACAAGTTCATTATTGTTATTTCTGTACCCCATAACGGTGTATGCAGGGAGTTGAAAGTATTGACCAATGTTAAAATTTAAACTGCTTTTTTCACCAAGAGCATAAGCTAAACTAAATCTTGGTGATAGCTGTTTCAATGGATTAGACATTTGTTTTGAATAAGAATTTTGATCTGTTCTTAATCCAAAAGATGCAATAATTTTGTTATCAAAAGCTTTTTTACTTATTTGACCAAATAGACTTGTTTTTATAAAATTAAGTTCAGAATTAAAATCGAGAGTGTCTGGAAGGTTTTGAAAAATTATCTTTTGAAAGGTATTGTTTTTGAAGGTCACTGCTTCCAACCCTTATTTCTCATGGTATTTTCAAAACGAAATTTGGTCTCTATTTCTTCTGAAATATAATCTTGAAGTAGATTTCCATTTGTTTCAACATTATCTTTATATTTTACTGACCGATTATTTAAGTGATTTCTAGATAGAATAAAGTTTTGAAAGCTTTTTTCTTTAAAATGTGTCCAATTCATGCCCACTGCATAGTTCCATTGAGTGGTTACAGGAATATATCCCAATATATAATTATTTCTTTCTATTAACTCAGGATCTGTTTCATTGTCATTAATTCCAGTGTTTAGAACAAAATCATCTATGGCACCAAGGCCAATCATTGTGATTTGGTTTTTATCATTTAATTTGGTTTTGGCTTTAAACTGAAGATCGTTGTAAGTAGGAAGAAAAGGCAATCCAATTGCACTAAATAAAAGTTGTAAATAAGATCTTCTTGCAGAGAAAACAAAGGTGGTTTTATCGTTTATTGGTCCATCGAGTGTTATTCCAAAATCACTTGAACCAACGGTCAACGAAGAGGCTATTCTATCTGGATTTCCATCAATTTGTTTGAATTCCATGACTGAACTCAGCGCGTTTCCTCTGTTAGCTGGGAACGCACCAGAATATAAATCTACTTCCCTTACAAAATTTACATTAATCATTCCTACAGGACCACCGGATGAACCTTGAGTTGCAAAGTGATTGATGTTGGGAATCTCTATTCCGTCCAAATAAAATCTATTCTCATTAGGTGCTCCACCTCTTATAATGATATCGTTTCTGAAAGATACAGTTGATGCAACACCTGGAAGAGACTGAATAACTTTAGAAATATCTCTATTACCTCCGGGATTTCTATAAATTTCTGTAGCACTAATACTTCTTTTACTAACAGGACTTTCTTCACTTTTTTGAAATGGAGAGGCTGTTATTTCTACAACATCAAGAGAGGTTGAGGATTCTATTAATTTTATATTAAGAATAGTAGGTTTATTGGGATTAACATTAATTTCTGCGAATGTTTTAGACTCATAACCAACAAATGAACATTTAATGGTGTACAGACCTGGTTTCATGTCCTTAAATTCAAAAAAACCATCAAAATCAGTTGCAACTCCAGAGTTTAGTTGCTCGACAAATACATTTGCAAATGGAATTTCTTCATTACTAGTTGCATCTTTTACATATCCCTTTAAAACACCACTTTGTGAATATGAAATATTAAATACTGTAACAAATAAAAGAAATAAAATAGTTGGCCTCATTAGATATAAAAATTATTAATTGTTGAGAACTTAAAGTTTTTGTTTATAATTTTAGCAACAATATTAAACAAAAATCTTCAAACCTCTTGTTTTATTAATAATGTTTAACTAATTTAGCGAAAAATTAAACAAATGCAGACTTATTCAATTGCAGATTTAGAAAAACTTTCAGGTATTAAATCACATACTATACGTATATGGGAAAAAAGATATAATATAGTAAGTCCTGAAAGATCTAATACAAATATCAGAGCTTACAACGATGACCAACTAAAAAAAATTCTAAATATATCCTTCTTAATTAATAATGGGTTAAAAATCAGTAAAATTGCTTCATTGTCCCTTGAAGAATTATCGAGCAAGGTAATTTCGTTGACTTCAAATTCAGCATCTTTCGAAGCGCAAATCAATAATTTTGTAATATGTTCGCTCCAATTTGATGAACCACTTTTTAATAAAACATATGAATCTCTAAGAAAGGATTACAATTTGTCATTTGTATATGAAAATGTATTTATACCAACTCTTAGGAGAATTGGTGCATTATGGTCGTCTGGAGAATTATTTCCTGCCCAGGAACATTTTTTATCCAACCTTATCAAACAAAAATTTTATCATGCTATCGAGGCTGTAGATTCACCAGTTAGAAAAAACAAAAAAGCATATTTATTTTTGCCTCCTTGGGAAGATCACGATTTTGCATTGCTTTATTCCCATATGATTCTTAAGGAAAATGGTTTTGATATTGTAAATGTTGGAAAAACTATCTCATTTGAAAGTATTTTACAATGTATTGAAAAAATAAAACCTGATATTCTTTTTACTACATTCATTGTTGGTCAGAAAGTTACTCTTTTACAAAAGTTTTGTGATGACCTTCATAATCATTCTAACACTAAATTGTTTTTTGCTGGAAATGCTGATTTATTAAGACTTGTCAATACGCACGGAAAAGTTTTTTATAAGTTAGATGAATTTGATAGATTTTTTAGCAACTCTTCTCTTAATTGAAAAAAATTGCTGTAATCGGTTCTGGATTTGCAGGGTTAACTTCCGCAATCGAACTTGCTTCACTTGGTTACCAAGTAACTGTTTTTGAAAAAAATAGTACTCTAGGAGGACGTGCAAGAAAGTTTGAAACTAACGGATTTACCTTTGATATGGGTCCGAGTTGGTATTGGATGCCAGATGTTTTCGATAAGTTTTTTGCAAGACATGGTAAAAAAGTTGGTGACTATTATAATTTATTGAAATTAGATCCTGGTTTTTCAGTGGTCTACGGAAAAGATAATACCATCGACGTTCCTGCATCTTTAGAAGAGCTTGTTGATTTATTTGAAAATATTGAAAAAGGCAGTGGTTCTAGACTCAAAAAATTTTTAAAAAAAGCAGCAATAAAATATAATATTGGAATGGACAGTTTGGTATACAAACCCTCACATTCAATATTTGAATTTTTTAATTTAAAAGTTCTGATTGGGGTTCTTTATCTAGATGTATTTTCTAATTTCAGATCTTATGTTAAGAAGTACTTCTCAGATAGTAGACTAACAAGATTAATGGAATTCCCTGTTCTTTTTTTGGGAGCTACTCCACAAAATACACCTGCACTTTATTCTCTTATGAATTACTCAGCTTTTTCTCAAGGAACATATTATCCAATGGGTGGATTTCATGAAATTATTATAGGGCTTTCCAAATTAGCTAAGGAAAAAGGAGTAATAATTAATTGTGACTCTAATGTAGATAGGCTAGACATTGTCAACGGTAATGTAGAAAACGTTGTTGTTAATGGAGATAAATTATTCTTTGACGGTGTTATTGCATCTGCAGACTACCACCACGTTGAACAAAAACTACTTGATAAACCTTTTAGAAATTATAGTACTGAATATTGGGATAAGAGAGAAATGTCTCCTTCAAGTTTACTTTTTTACGTCGGGGTAGATAAAAGGTTGAATAACTTACAGCATCACAATTTATTTTTTGATGCAGACTTTGATCAACATGCTAAAGAAATTTATGACAATCCAAAATGGCCTAAAAATCCACTTTTTTATTTATCTTGTCCATCAATTACTGATTCATCCTTAGCCCCTAAAGGAAACGAGAATTTAATGTTTTTAATTCCTTTAGCCCCAGGATTGGAAGACACTAACGAAATGAGAGAAAAGTATTTTGATATTGTATTAAAAAGACTGAAAGACCTAACGGGAAATGATATTGAAAAAAATATAATATTTAAAAAATCCTACTGCGTTAATGATTTTGAAAAAGATTATAATTCTTTTAAAGGAAATGCATACGGATTAGCTAATACTTTAAGACAAACTGCTGTTCTAAAGCCAAGAATGAGAAATAAAAAAATTAAAAATCTTTACTACACTGGACAATTAACTGTTCCAGGACCTGGTGTCCCACCTAGTATTATCTCAGGCCAAATTGCAGCTATAGAAATTAATAAATATTTAAATAAGTTATAATGATAGATTTGTATCATAAAATATCCGTAGATGCCAGTAAAAATATAACCCAACTTTACAGTACTAGCTTTTCTATGGGAATTAAATTATTAGACAAGAATATTCACGATGCTATTTTTTCCATTTATGGATTTGTTCGATTAGCAGATGAAATTGTCGATACTTTTCATGATTATCCTAAATCTGAGATGCTTCAAGAGTTTAAAGAAGACACATATAAAGCTCTGGACAGGAAAATAAGTGTTAATCCTATTCTTCATGCTTTTCAAATGGTGGTTAATAAATACTCCATCGATAGAGATTTAATCGATAAGTTTCTTCTAAGTATGGAACAAGATCTGAATGATATTCAATATTCAAGTGATGGATATAAAGAATACATTGTAGGCTCTGCAGAAGTTGTTGGTTTAATGTGTTTGAAAGTCTTTGTAAATGGTGATAACGATTTGTATTTTAGTCTTGAAGAACCTGCTCGTAAGTTGGGAGCTGCTTTTCAGAAAATCAACTTTTTAAGAGATGTCAAAGCAGATTATCAAGAGTTAGGTAGAACTTATTTTCCAGGAGTAGATTTGGAGAAATTTACACCTGATGAAAAACTCAAAATTGAAGAAGATATTCAAGACGATTTCGAATGTGCACTAGAAGGTATAATTAAACTGCCATCTTCTTCAAGGTTAGGTGTTTATGTAGCTTACAGATATTATTTTTCTTTATTTAAAAAGATAAAAAAAGTTTCTTCGGATAGATTAATGGAAGAAAGAATAAGAGTTCCAAATACTAAAAAAATCCTTATTACCTTTAAATCTATGTTCCAAAATCAATTCAATTGGATTTAATAAATTTTTCTGTTTTTATAGTTACTTTTTTTGCTATGGAATTCGTGGCTTGGTTTACGCATCGTTACATTATGCATGGTTTATTATGGTATTTTCATAGAGACCACCATACTAGAGACAACAAAGGCTTTTTTGAAAAAAATGATTTCTTTTTTTTGATTTTTGCATTACCAGGATCAATCTTAATTATGTATGGTATTGAAATAGGACTAGAGTTTATTCCTTTTTGGATTGGTATGGGAATTACCTTCTATGGAATGGCTTATTTTTTTGTTCATGATTTATTTATTCATCAAAGAGTAAAAGTTCTTAAGAAAACTAAAAATAGATATTTATTGGGTATAAGAAGAGGGCACAAAGCCCATCATAAAAAACTGTCTAAAGAAGGTGGGGTATGTTTTGGGATGCTTTTGGTTCCTTTTAAATATTTCAGACAATTTAAATAGCTTTATGCAAAAATATTTGTTCCAAACAACACATTTTTGTTCGGTTTTGCCCCTTATTATTATTTTCTTTCAATTTTCCTTTTTTTATAGATGACCTCATCATCTTACATCATTCTAGGAGCTGGAGCATCAGGTTTATTGCTTGCTTATCGCATGTCTCTAGATAGCTATTTTGATGACAAATCCATTTTAATTATTGATCAAAAAAAAGATAAAGGAAACGATAAAACTTGGTGCTATTGGGAAGAAGGAGACGGAGAGTGGGATGAATTGTTAACTAAAAAGTGGCCTAAGGTATTTTTTGGAAGTAAAGATTTCACGGAAACACTTAATATTTCACCATTTTGTTATAAGATGATAAGAAGTGAAAAGTTTTATCATAAACTTTGGAGAAGTATAGATCTAAAATCCAATATTACTTTTATTGAAGACAGTGTTAAAACATACTCAGTAGCAGATAATAAAGTAAAAGTTGTTACAAATAAATCAACTTATTTTGGATTGAAACTTCTAAATAGTATTCCAGATAAAACAGTTTATGAAAAGCAACAAAAATATCCTGTATTGCAACAGCATTTTGTGGGCTGGTTTGTAAAAACAAAAACAAACTGTTTTGACGATTCCGTTGCCACTTTTATGGACTTTAATATCCCTCAGAATGGCAATACCCGTTTTATGTATGTTTTACCAATCGAAAAAAATATAGCGCTATTTGAATACACTTTATTTTCGAAAAACTTATTAGAACGTTCTGAATACGAAGTTGCAATTAAAGATTATTTAAAAGAAAAAAAGGTTACTGACTTTGAGATTTTAGAGAAAGAAAATGGGGTTATACCTATGACTTCTTTTAAATTTCAAGAATTAAACTCAAATAATATACTTAATATTGGAACTGCTGGAGGATGGACTAAGGCAAGCACAGGTTATACCTTTTATAATTCTTCCAAAAAGACAAAAGAATTGGTTTCTTTTCTCAAAGAAGAAGATGATTTTTCAAAGTTTTCTAAAAGAAAAAAGTATTGGTTTTACGATTTACTTTTTTTAGATGTTCTTGCCAAAAATAACGAAAAAGGATCTGCATTGTTTGCTTCTATTTTTAAAAAAGTAGATGTTAAAACCATATTAAAGTTTTTGGGAGAGGAATCCAACTTAAGAGAAGATCTGAAAATTATTTCATCAGTATCTCCACTGCCTTTTATTCTATCTATTTTTAAGCGTTTTTTAAGAATTAAATGATGTGAAGTTTAACTAAATTTATTTTTGCGGTTATTGGTTACCAAAAATTATTAAATTCTAGAAAATTAAAAGAACTAAATTTTCTTTAAATAGCTAAAGGTGAATGACTTAATTTCTTCTCTACACTTTTTAAATGCTTCTTGAATTTCCAATTCATTTCCTATGAATTTCGATGGATCTGAGAAATTTTGATGTGTGAGATTAACTTTCTTTAAATATACTGGACAACTTTCGTTGGCATGGTCACAAACTGTAATTACATGGGAAATTTCTGTGTTCTTGTATTCCTCTAAGTTGTTTGAAGTATGGTTACTAATATCAATTCCATCTTTGGCCATTATGTCTATGGCTTTTTTATTTATTCCTTCTGCTCTTAATCCTGCACTATAAATATTGGTATTTATGTTTAATTGTTTGCTGAAATATTTTAAATAGCCTTCTGCCATTTGGCTCCTACAACTGTTTCCAGTGCATATAACAAGAATATTTATTTTTGCCATTTTAATTTAAAACCCTAAGATACTATCTTTGATTTAATTTTATAATCAATGAAAATTAATACACCTTTTAAATTTACAATCTTTTGTTCATTAATAGCTTCTGTATTGTCAGTTTTAGCTTTGTCTATATACAATTTTTACTATTATGATGTGAATTTTACTGTCTTTGATTGTTTGTTTTTATTTTTATTTTCTTTCATTCTAATAGCCTCTGTAACGTTCCTTTTGTTAGAGATTTTTATTAATAGAAAAATCAGATTGCTATTTAAATTGGTTCAAAACTATAAAATGTCAAGTACTGATTTTAAATTGAAAATGAATGAAGATATATTATCTAAAAGTGAGGTTGAGATTTTAAAAATTGCAAAAAGTAATAGTTCAGAATTGGTAAAACTTAAGTCTGAAGAAAAGTTTAGAAGGGAATTCATTGGTAACCTTGCACACGAGTTAAAGACTCCAATATTTAGTATTCAAGGATATATTTTAACTCTTTTGGAGGGGGGGTTAGAAGATCCATCTATCAACAAAAGATTTTTACAAAGAGCTCTAAAGGGCGCAGAAAGAATGAATAAAATAATTATTGATTTAGATATGATATCGAGATTTGAATCTGATAGAATAAATATGGAAATTCAGAATAATAACATTGTGGAAATATGTCAAGATATTTTTGAAAGTTTGGAGTTGAAGGCCAAAGAAAACAAGATAACTCTTAGATTTGCAGAGAATTATTCGAATGAAATTTTAGTTAGTTGTGACAAGGATAAAATCGGTCAAGTAATGCAAAATTTAATAATCAATGCCATTAAGTACTCAGATCCTGGTACAGAAGTAGTAGTTAGGTTTACAGATGCAGAAAGAAATTTATTGATTGAAATTGAGGACAATGGTCCAGGAATAGACGAAAAACATATTAGTCGTCTTTTTGAACGTTTTTATAGAGTAGACAAAAGTAGAGCAAGGAATGAAGGAGGGACAGGTTTGGGACTTTCAATTGTTAAACATATAATTGAAGCCCATGGTCACACAGTGCAGGTTAGTAGTATAGAAGGTAAAGGTTCAAATTTTTTCTTTACCTTAACAAAAATTTAAATTTTAAGATTATGAGAAATATTTATAAAACTTTTACACTGTTTTTTATTTTAATATCAGTTTTTTCAAGTTGTAGTAAAAAAGGTTGTACTGACCCTATGAGTTTAGCTTACGATATTGAAGCATCTAAAGATGATGGAAGCTGTACATATCCTGAAAATGTTAAAAAATCTTTAGTTCTTAAAGTGACAGCAACTTGGTGCCCTCCTTGTGGAGATTGGGGTGCAGAATATGTAAATAATATTTATAATGATTTTTCTGGCAATGCTGAAGTTATTTCGGTCCATGATGATTCTGATTTCGGAGTTGATATAGGCTATAATTTTATGTCAATTTTAAATCCAACTGGAGTACCCTCATTTTATTTAGGATTAGATCCTATGGGTAATTCTGGTTATGGAAATGTATCTGATTTGATATCTGCTGATCTTTCTACTACCAATCAAGTCTCAATGGCAGTAGAACATTCAATTTTAGACGGAAATATGATTATTAGAGTTCAATCACAGTTAGAAAATCAATTTTCTGGGGACAACTGTTATTTAGCTTTATATATTATGGAAGATGGCCAAGTTGCTCCTCAACAGGTAAGTGGTGTCGGAGAAGTTGTCGATTATGTTCATAATCATACGCTTCGTACAGAAGCAAATGGCTCGACCTTTGGGATGCCAATTACATTTGATGATGGAAAGAACCTTACAGAAGTTACAGCGGCTTTAGTTCCTGACCCTATTTGGAATCATGAAAATCTGTATGTTGTAGCTGTAATTTGGCATCAAAATAGTTCTAGTTATGATTTTATTAATCTTGCTAGATAACTCCTATTAAAAAAATATTTGATGCTCATAAACTTGAGAAGTTCGGTTTTCTTTGTTTTTGTTTTTTTAACTACAATATCCTCCTGTAGAAAAAAAGGTTGTACAGATCCTATTAGCTTGGCTTACGATATTGAGGCTAGAAAAGATGACGGAAGTTGTACCTATCCCGAAAACGATAGAAAAACTCTTATATACTATTCAACTGGAATATGGTGTCAATATTGTGGAGATATAGGGAAATCTTTTGTAGATGATATTTCATCTAATTATCCCGATGTTCAAATTATTAGCTTGCACAAAAATGACGAACTCACTTCAAATGTAAGTTCATTAACTCAGTCCTATTTAGATTCTGTTAATGGGTTATTAGGCTGTCCTTATTTTTATTCAGGACTAAATAGTGTAATTAGTCCATCAAATAGTCCAAATAATTACAGTCAGCTAGCTAGTGCTATTGAAGATAATTTAAATTTATTCTCAGAAATAAATATGGACTTAGAATATTCTATAAATGGGAATAGAATGAATATTAAAGTACAATCTAAATTGTCTAGCGAAAACCCAAATGATAATTATTATTTATCTGTTTATATTTTAGAAGATGGTGTTGTGAAAGAACAAAACGTTGCTGGTAATTATAATCAAAATTTTATTCACAATAATGTACTGAGAAAAGAAGCATCAGATAATATAAATGTTTTTGGCTCATCATTAAATTTTGATGTAAATGGGAATGATTTAACTTCATTTTATGATGTTCCTCTGGATTCTACCGGGGCGTGGAATTATAGCAATTTGTATGTTGTCGCTGTTGCCTGGCAAGAAAATGCATCTGACTACAGATTTGTGAATTTAGCTAGATGAAATTTTTTATAAAATGACCTTTTTAAAAGCAGCTTCAAGTAGCTTTTTTTTTGTTTCAGATTTTGGTTGGATAAAATTAAACCTTGCTTTTTTAAGGTCGATTTTTCCTTGCTTTTGGTAGTAAATTGAATGTGTTTTAAGATGGTAATTGGCTAAATACTCTTGTTCTGTTTGCCCTGGTGTAGGTATGAAAAGAACTTTTTTTTGCATAATATAAAGATCCATTATACTGCTGTATCCAGACCTACATATAACAAGCTCAGATATGGTTATTAATTCTTTAAAAGCAGTTGTTTCTAAATGTGGGTAAAAAGAAATCTTCCCAGATGATATTTCTTTTGTGTTTGTTTGTCCATTTATTATTGCGCAATGTTTATTAGTTTTAAGGAAACAATTTTGAATTTCATCTTCAAACATACTTCTTTGTGGTTCCGGTCCAGAGATAATTGCTAAATATTTGTATTTATACTTTTTAGTTTTATTCACAGTTGTTTTAAACCTACTTAGTGGTCCAATAAAGGTTTTTTCTAAACTAGATTGAGATAGTTTGCCTGACAATAAAGAGTTTTTAAAATCAGGAACCCAACAGTAGTCAAACTTTTGAATAAATAGTATATTTATAAGGTTAACAATCTTCATTAAAAGTATGGGACCATTAATTTTAAGTTGGTGAGTTATATATATGTTTATTGTTTTACTACTCCTAAAACCAAATCTATTGTCTGAAATAATTATATCCACATTTTGCTCAAGACTTATTTTCTCCGCTATCTTTCTCTCACTATATATAGTTTTTATAAATTTTGGAATTTGTTTTATTAACACCCATTTTTGGTTTTCGTTTTTACTGTAATAAGGTTTGTAGCCTTGAATTTCAATATGTTTAATTTTTGAAAATTCTTTTTTATAAATATTGTAGGATATTTTATTTCCACATGTTATTACTTCATGACCTCTTTCTTGCAGAATTTTTATAATGGGAATGGTTCTAGATATATGACCTAAACCCCAGTCTAGAGGAGCAATTAATATTTTTTTTTTCTTCTTCAGGATTTAAATAGAATATTGTGTTCGTTAATAAATTCCTTAATATCTTCAAGTCCTGTTTTTTTTGTTGAAGAAGTTGTAAAATTTACTGGAAAGGATTCCCATTCTTTTAATAAGAAGTTTTTATAATTATTTGTGTTTTCTACAATCTCAACTTTCTTAAGTTTATCTGCTTTGGTAAAGCATATTACAAACGGTATTTTTTTTACTGCACAATACTCCATAAATTCAAGATCAATTCTTTGAGGAGGTACTCTAAGATCAATTAACATAAATAGGCAAACCAAGTTTTTTCTGTTTTCTAAATACTTGAGTGTAAAGCTTTGAAATTCTTCTCTTATTTTTTTTGAAATTTTAGCATATCCATATCCGGGTAAATCAGCCAGATAGAAGTTATTATTTATCAAGAAATGGTTGATTAATTGTGTTTTTCCTGGCTTTCCGGATGTTTTTGCTAGTTTTTTACTATTTGTAAGTGCATTTATTAACGAGGATTTTCCAACATTGGATCTTCCAATAAATGCATATTCTGGTAGATTTGGTTTTGGACATTTTTTCCAGTCAGAATTACTACACAGGAAATTAGATTTATTAATTTCCATATTTGTTATTTTAATTTTTTATAAGTCTTTATGTGTCTGTCCTTCTTCTCTGGATAAATATCATCAATTGATATAAGAATTCCAGTTTCTTCTACATCTCCAAATTTTGAATTCATTGCTGTTCCAAATGTTTTCATAGAAGATGAAAGATTCATATATGCAGCAATTAAAGGGGGTAAAGAGCAATTTAATTCTTTGAGCTTTTTTGTCAATATCTTATAGGATTCCTTATAGTCTAATTCTTTTATTTGTTCAATAAAATAGTTTATATCGTGGTTTAATTCTAATGGTTGTTTTGCGGATATCCATTGATCTTTGTCTTTGAAAAAGTGGTTCATAAAACCTAGTATTAAATCTCTTCCTTTTTTATCAAAATCTAAATACATGGTTACTTTCCCAAAAAAATATTTTATTTCTGGATGGTCTACTACCAAAGCCCCTAGTCCGTCCCATAAGTTATCAAGAGAAAATATGGCTTTTCTGTTTCCAGAACTTGGCTGGTATTCAGGTTGAACAAATGATCTGCCTAATTCAATTGTTAATCCCAGTATTTTGGAGTAGAAATCACTGCTAAAATCAAATAAATTATTGGTAGCTGTATTATTGTACTTTGAAGAATTAATAACATCATTTCCTAGCATAAATCTGTATCCTCCTATGATCTTTTTTTCTTCAGGGTCCCAAACTATAAGTTGTTTGTAATAAGCTTCTTCTCTAGTATCAAATTCATCTAAATCATATGATTTTCCTGTCCCCCCACCTGCATTTCTAAAACTAATTTCTCTAAGTCTGCCAATCTCCAAAGTCGTATTTGGTTGGTTGTGGTAATCTACTATGTATATATCATGATTACAATAATTGGTTTTTCTTACAAAAGTGTCTTTGTTTATTTCTTGTTCAAGAACAGAAGTTGATATAGGATTAATAATTTTTTTCATTTTTTATTGATTCTATAAATTCAAGATTAATATTGTTTTTTATATTATATACATAATTTTTAATTACTTGGGCCCATTCTGAATCATTTTTTTTATTGTCCAGAAATTTTGGCTCTATGAGTTTGCCCATTGTTATTTCAATAGTATTTCCTTTTTGTTTAAACATTTCATCTACAAGAAAAAACATTTCAAGATTTATTTTTATGCCTAATAAGCTTCTCCATTTAGCAATTTTATAAAACCTATTTGAGTTTTGCCCACTAATATAAATTGGATAAATTGGTTTGTTGTATTTTTTGGCTTTTGTTACAAACGTTTTTCTCCACTCTAGATCTTGTACAATTCCCCTTTTTCTTCTCGAAACTAATCCAGATGGAAAAATCACAATACATTTATCAGATGCAAATAATTCTTCAAGTCTTAAAATATTTTCTCTTGAGTTTAAACCATGCTTATTAATAGGTATAAAGTAAGGC
>JAYNHP010000001.1:82152-133032 GCA_038108155.1 Flavobacteriales bacterium
AAGAATATCATTTACTAAAAACTTAATGTCTTTTCTGTATTTTCCTATTTCATTAATAAGTGCTAGTCCATCTAGACCTCCAAGTGGGTGATTTGCTACTATAACAACCCCTCTTTTTCTTGGAATTTTCTCTAGCCCATAATTACTTGACATTACTTGAAGTTCCTTTAAGCCACCACTTATAAAATCAAGCTGTTCTTTTCCATATAAATTTTTAAGAATATTATTTATGTCACTCTCATGAAGTAAGGATTTGATTTTTCTTAACAAAAACTTTGGCATTAGCTTAAAAAACCTAGGACTTTTTTCTTCGATTACTTTACCTATGTCAACTTTTTTTTGAACACTCATCCTCAAAATATTATTTCATTTTAAAGTTAGCAAATTGTTGATAGACTATCGTTAAAAAAAATTAATACCCACATTTTACCACCTACATTTTAAAACTTTTAACAGATTAAAATTCAATTATATTGAAACATATTTTGTAATTAATCGTAAAAAGTTATCCACAAAGTTATATAAGTGGGAAAAAGTGGGTAAATTATTATTAGATTTACATTTAAAATTTGAGTCAATTGTCAGGATTTATAGGAGAATACTATTGTAAGCTAGATGTTAAAGGAAGAATGTTAATTCCTTCTGACGTTAGAAAACAATTATCTCCTATTGATCAAGAACAGTTTGTTATTTCAAGAGGAGTTGATGACTGCCTTTCCATGTATACCTCTTCGGAGTGGTCGGTGGTTATGAGCAAATTGAGAAAGCTCAATAGGTTTAAATCTAAGGATAGGAAATTTGCTCGTATGTTTCAAAAAGGTGCTACTAAAATTACTGTTGATAGTAATGGTAGGCTGCTGCTTCCTAAAGGTTTACTAGGTTGGGCTGGGATTAAAAAAGAACTAGTTATTGTTGCAAATGTTGATTTGTGGGAATTATGGGATAAAAAGACCTATGAATCCATGATGAAAGATGACTGGGAAGGTTTTGATCAATTGGCTCACGAAGTTATGGGGGAGTCAGCGGATGAAAGTTGATCAATATCATATACCAGTTCTTTTAAACGAAGCCACTCAGGCTTTAATCTCTGATCTTTCTGGTTTTTATGTTGATGTCACTTTTGGTGGAGGAGGTCATTCTAGGGCAATTCTTGATAAGATTGATAATGGAAAGCTATTGGCTTTTGACCAAGATTCTGACGCTTCTGTAAATCATATAACTGATGATAGATTTTCATTGGTTAGACAAAACTTTAGAAATATTCAAAATGTATTGGAAGCTTTTGGTCATGGTGTCCCGGTTGGCATCCTAGCAGATTTAGGGGTTTCTTCATTTCAGTTTGATAATCCGGAGAGAGGGTTCTCTTTTCGATTTGATCAAAGATTAGATATGAGAATGAATAAAGATGCAGTACTCGATGCATGTGATTTACTAAACACTTATGATGAAGGCCAGCTTGAAAAAATTTTCTCTCAGTTCGGTGATTTTAAGGCTGTAGAGTCTAAAAGGATTTCATCAAATATCATAGAGGCAAGAGCTAATAACAAATTAACTACCACTCAAGATTTAGTTTCATGTATTGAGTTTTTAGTGCCTCAGAAAGTAAAAAATCAATTTTTAGCAAGAGTTTTTCAGTCCATAAGGATTGAAGTTAATCAGGAATTAAATGCCTTAGTTGAGTTTTTAAATCAGTTGCCAGAAGTTCTAAAAAATGAAGGAGTCGTTTCAATCATTACTTACCATTCCTTAGAGGATAGACTGGTTAAAAACTTCTTCAAAACAGGCAATTGTAATGGGGATTTAGAAAAAGATTTTTTTGGAAATATTTCTAAGCCGTTTGATTTGGTGAATAAAAAACCCATTGTTCCCGGTGATGCTGAAATAAAATTAAATCCAAGAGCTAGAAGTGCAAAATTAAGAATTGCAAAAAAAAGAAAATGACAGTTTTTAAAGAAATATTTTCTGGAGATCTTTTCAAAAAAGGAATGGTGATTAACAATACTCCTTTTTTGGTTTATGTAACATTTTTAATGGTTCTCTATGTTGCTTATGGATACCATGTAGATGGAGTAGTCTTAGAGATTTCTAAAAAAAGTAAGACTGGGGAAAAGTTATACTCTGAGTTACAATCTGCCTTGGAGTTATACGATAAGGAAAGTCTTCAAAGCAAGGTAGTAAAAGAGACTGAAAAATGGGGTTTATATGAGTCAGTAGATCCACCTCTAATTATTCACAATAAGAATTCTGAAAAATGAAAAATAGAGAATCTTTAATAAGGCTTTATTCAGTTTATTTTCTTGTCCTTTTTATGGGTTTAGGTATAGTTGTTCAAATATTTTATCTGCAAATTTTCAAAGGTGAACAGTTAAAATCTGACGCTAACAAACAAATTTTTATTTCTAAAAAGGTATTAGCTCCAAGAGGAAATATTTATGCTTCAAATGAGCAAAAGACATCCTTAGCCCTTTCTGTTCCAAGGTATAAGGTTTTTGTTGACTTGGTTACCATCCGTGAGCAGGATTTTATGGAAAACATTTCTGATCTGTCAGACTCTTTAAGTGTGCTTTTAGCAAGAAAAACTTCTAACGAGTGGAAATCTGAATTAGAGGGCCAAAGGCTTGACAGTAACCGATACTTTTTTATTGCAAGAGGTTTAAGAAATGATCAAATAGAACGGCTAAGAAAGTTTCCCATTTTTAATTTAGGAAAATATAGGGGAGGGTGTATTATTTTAAAATCAAACCAAAGAGTAAAACCCTATGGAATGCTTGCTAATAGAACGGTGGGATACGCGGTAGAAAATGATGGAAAAAAATCAATTTTAGTTGGTATTGAAGGTGCATTTAATGAGTATCTGAAAGGTCAGAATGGTCAGATGCTGATGGAGAAAATAAGGGGAAATGAATGGAAACCAGTGGATGACGAATTATCTATTGAACCTGTCCCTGGAAGCGATGTTTATACTTCCATTGATGTAAATATTCAGGATGTAGCAGAATCTGCATTATTAAAACAATTAAGAGACCAAAAGGCTCAGAAGGGATGCGCTGTTTTGATGGAAGTTAAAACAGGATTTATTAAAGCTATCGCTAACCTTTCATTTGACCCTAAGACTGAAACTTATTTTGAAGCCCAAAACCACGCAGTAGGCTTAGCTTCTGAGCCAGGTTCAACATTTAAACTTGCTTCACTTTTGGTTGCTTTAGAACAGGGAAAGGTTGAAATTACCGACTCAGTAGATATGACAGGCAGATATGAATTCTATGACAATTACCTTACTGATGGTGGTAAAATTTATGGAAGGAATACGGTTAAGGATGCATTTGAAAAATCATCTAATGTAATAAGCCAAATTATTTATGATAATTATAAAACAGAGCCTCAGGAATTTATTGATGGATTAAAAGAAATAGGAATTCATCAAAAACTTGGTTTGTCAATACTTGGTGAAGGAGTACCACTAATTAAAGAATCTTCAGATCCAACTTTTACTGGAATTACTCTTCCTTGGATGTCTATTGGCTATGAATTGAAAATGACTCCTCTTCAGACATTGGCTTTGTATAATGCAGTAGCAAATGAAGGAACTTTACTTCAGCCTCAATTCGTGAAATATATTAAAAAGGGGAGCGATATTCAAAAAGAATATAAGCCTAGAATTTTAAACGCATCTATTTGTTCTAAATCTACACTTAGGGATTTGAAGTTAATGCTTGAAGGAGTTGTTGAAAGAGGTACCGCAAAAAACATAAAAGCTAGAGGTTTTTCAATTGCAGGAAAAACAGGCACATCAAAAATTGCTCAAGGCTCTAAGGGATATGGAAATAAATACCAGGCTTCTTTTTGTGGATATTTTCCATCTAAAGACCCGGTTTATAGCTGCATTGTAGTTGTTCAAGGCCCAACTAAAAATATTTTTGGGTCTGTTGTTTCTGGTACTGTATTTAAGGAGATTGCGGATAAGGTCTACGCTCAAGAATTTCAAAATGAAAACATTGTTTTAAAAGACACTCTAAACCGATACCCTTATTCAAGAAGTGGTGACAAGATGTCTTTTTTAGTTGCTTCTGAAAACATGAGAATACCAGTTGAAGATTTAACAAATGAGTCTAACGAGTGGATATCTACAAGGACAGGAAAAGATGCCATTAAAATAATCCATAAAAAGACGCAAAAAGGATTGGTTCCTAACGTAGTTGGTATGGGATTGATAGATGCTACCTATATGTTGGAAAAGCATGGATTGTTTGTCCAGCCAGTTGGGTCTGGAATAGTAAGAGAACAATCTATTAAAGCTGGTTTAAGAATTAATAAAGGTCAAAAGATCATTTTACAATTGGGATGAAATTACTAAAGGATATTATATATGGAATTAGAATCATCGAGATAAAAGGCAATACTAATATTGCTGTTGAAAATATAGCATTTGACTCAAGAGAAATTAGCAATCTTTCTCTGTTTATAGCTGTAAAAGGAGTCTCTCAAGATGGTCATGATTTTATTTCTCAAGCTCAGAATAATGGTGCATGTGCTATAATTTGTGAAAGTCTACCTGAAATTTTAAATGACGAGATTACGTATATCAAAGTTTTGGATAGTTCAAAGTCCTTAGGAATTGTAGCTTCAAATTTTTTCGATAATCCCTCTGAAAAACTAAAACTAGTAGGAATAACTGGAACCAACGGTAAGACTACATGTGCAACATTATTATATGATTTGTATAGGTTAATGGGATACAAAACTGGGCTTATTTCAACTGTACATATTAAAATTCTACACAAGACAATTCCTTCAACTCACACAACACCAAACGCAATTAGGATCAACGAATTGTTGAGTCAAATGGTTAAAGATGGCTGTTCCCATGTTTTTATGGAAGTAAGTTCTCATGCTTTAGACCAAAATAGAGTCTCTGGATTATCTTTTGATATTGGAGTTTATACCAATATTTCAAGAGACCACATGGACTATCACCCTACGTTAAATGACTATATAGGTGCGAAGAAAAAGTTATTTAACTATCTAAAAAACGATGCTTTAGCAATTGTAAACTTTGACGACCCTTATGGTGAAGAAATGGTAAGAGATATAAATGCAAAGCCATTTTCATATGGACTAAAAGGTGATTTTGATTTTAAAGGAAAAATTGTTGAAAATAATATAAGCGGACTTTCAGTAGAAATTGACGGATTTGAAATGACCTCTAGATTGATAGGGGAATTCAATGCTTACAATCTTTTAGTTGTTTTTGCAGTAGCTAAATCTCTTGGAGAAGAAGCTCTTACTGTTTTAACAATTATAAGTAATTTAAAAGCACCAGATGGCAGATTTGAGTACATCGTTTCACCAAGAAATGTCACAGCAGTAATTGACTATGCTCATACCCCAGATGCTCTAGAAAATGTTTTAAAAACATTAGTTAGTCTGAAAAGTGATAAAGAAAAAATATTTACTGTATTTGGTTGTGGAGGAGACAGAGATAAGGGAAAGCGACCATTAATGGGTGAAATTTCGTCCGTCTATAGCGATAGGGTGATAGTAACTTCAGATAATCCTAGAAGCGAAAAGCCAAATGAAATTATTAAGGAAATTATTTCAGGAATTCCAAAATCTAAATCTTCTAAGGTATTAACTGTTCAGGAAAGAAGACAAGCAATTAAAGTTGCTTGTGAATTGGCAGAAAGTGGAGATGTGATTTTAATTGCCGGTAAAGGGCATGAGAAGTATCAAATCATTGGAGATGAGAAATTACATTTTGATGATTTAGAAACTACTATAGAAATTTTCAAACAAATACAAAAATAATGCTTTATCATTTTTTCAATTATATAAATCAAAATTTTGACTTTCCTGGTTCAGGATTATTTGAATTTATCTCATTTAGGGCTGGTATGGCTGTAATTACTTCACTTGTTATCACCCTTGTTTTTGGTGGTAGGCTAATTAAATTCTTACAGAGAAAACAAGTTGGAGAGTCTATTAGAGATTTGGGGTTAGAAGGTCAAATGGTGAAGGCAGGAACACCTACTATGGGTGGAGTTATCATTCTAGCAGGTATTATAGTACCAACCATGCTTTTTGCCAAATTAGACAATATATATATACAGTTAATGCTTGTCGCAACTGTCTGGTTAGGATTGATTGGTTTTCTAGATGATTACATTAAAGTATTTAAAAAAAATAAAAAAGGATTAGCAGGAAAGTTTAAAGTAATTGGACAAATTGGAGTTGGAATAATTGTAGGAGCTTCTATGTATTGGAGCGATTCTGTTACAATTAAATCCAAAACCTATTACAACACGGAAATTCTTGCCAATCAGCAAGAGAGTTCTCAAGAATCAAAAAGTTATTTCTGGGAAGAGACAAAATCCCTTAAAACTACAATTCCATTTGTTAAAAATAATGAGTTTGATTATTCGTGGCTAATTAGCTGGATAAGCCCTGAGTTGTCCAAATATTCGTGGCTAGTATTTATTCCTATCATCGTAATTATTGTTATTTCAGTATCCAACGGTGCTAATTTAACAGATGGCTTAGATGGTCTTGCAACAGGAACTAGTGCTATTATTGGCATAACATTAGCAATCTTTGCATACCTCTCAGGTAATTTAGTTTTTTCTGATTATTTAAATATTCTATATATCCCAAACTCATCTGAGCTTGTGATTTTTATAAGCTCATTTGTTGGAGCATGTATTGGATTTTTGTGGTATAATTCATTTCCTGCAAAAGTTTTCATGGGCGATACTGGTAGTTTGGCTTTGGGGGGTATAATTGCTGTTTTTGCTATAGCAATTAGAAAAGAATTATTAATTCCAGTTTTCTGCGGGGTTTTTCTTATAGAAAATTTAAGTGTTGTTCTCCAAGTTTCTTATTTCAAATACACCAAAAGAAAATTTGGGGAGGGTAGAAGAATCTTTTTAATGTCTCCAATTCATCATCATTACCAAAAGAAAGGAATTCACGAGGCAAAAATAGTATCTAGATTTTGGATACTAGGTATTCTACTAGCAGTTCTTTCCATTGTAACTCTAAAACTTAGATGATAAAAAACTTTCAAAATATTGTGGTTTTAGGCGCTGGAAAAAGTGGTGTTGGGGCAGCGGTATTGGCCAAGAAAAATAATTTAAATGTCCTTGTATGTGACGATTCAAACATACCTAAGGAATCTACCAATACTTTAAGAGAATATGGAGTTAAATTCTATCAAGTGGATTATATGTCATTTATTTCTACTGTTCAAGATGTGTTAGTTGTTAGTCCTGGAATCGACAATGACCATCAATTAGTAAAGTATTTTCTAAAAAGTTCCAAACCCATTATAAGTGAAATTGAGTTTGCAAGCTATTTCTGTAATGCAAAAAAAATATGTGTAACTGGAACTAACGGAAAGACTACTACCACTTTAATGGTTACTTACCTTTTAGAGAATGCAGGATACAATGTAAAAGCAGTTGGGAATATAGGTCAAAGTTATGCCATGTCAGTAGCTCTTGAACGTATCGACTATTATGTAATTGAACTCAGTAGCTTTCAATTAGATAGAATGTACAATTTCAAATCTGACATTTCAATAATTCTAAATATTACACCAGATCATTTGGATAGATACCAGCACGATTTCACAAAATATTCGAAAAGCAAATTTAGGATTTGTCAAAATATGTCCAAAAGTGATTGTCTAATATATAATCATGACGATAAAGTTATATCAGAATGGATTGTGTCTCAAGACGAAATCTCTTACGAATTAGCTCCAGTTTCCATTAATGAGAAGTTGCTCAAAGGATCTTGGTTAGAAAAAGAACAAATAAAAATCAGTATAAACAATAAAAAACAAACAATTATGTCCATTCATCAATTGGCCCAACAAGGCAAGCACAATTTATTTAATTCTATGGCTGCAGGAGTAGCAGCAAGAGTTTTAGATATAAGAAAAGAAATTATCCGAGATAGTTTAGCGGATTTTCAAAATGTAGAACATAGACTGGAGGATGTTGCAAAAATCCATGGAATTAATTTTATAAATGATTCAAAAGCGACAAATGTCAATTCAACATGGTATGCTTTAGAAAGTATGCAGCAACCAACTATTTGGATTGTTGGTGGGGTAGATAAAGGAAATGATTATTCCATTTTAGAGGGTCTTGTAAAACAAAAAGTTTTAGGAATTGTTTGCTTAGGAAAAGATAATTCTAAGATTAAAAAGGCTTTTGGTTCCATAGTGGATTCTTTTTATGAAGCTGAATCAGCGGATCAAGCAGTGCAAATTAGTTATAGAATTGCTAAAAAAGGATTTAATGTCTTGCTATCTCCTGCTTGTTCTAGTTTCGATTTATTTAAGAATTACGAAGATAGAGGGCATCAATTTAAAAATGCTGTAAGAACATTATAATTTTTGTAAATGAATATTCTTAAGCAAAAATCTATAAAAAACCAGCTTCTTAATAAAAGAAAAGAATCTTTGAATTCTTTATCATCAATTGATCACAGACTTGATTTTTTTTCAAATAAGCTAGAAAAAATTTGGATCAATGATTCCAAATCAACAGACTCTGGAGCTACAGCATATTCTTTGTCTAAAATAGATGGACCAATTATTTGGATAGTAGGTGAAAATCAATCTCCAAGAGATTTGGATGTTTTAGAGGATTTAGTTTTGTCAAAAGTTACGGAGATAATATATTATGGAAAACATGAAACCAAAATAAAATATCTCTTTGGCTCTAAGATTAAGTACTCTCAATTGTCAACCATTAGGGATGCGGTAAACATGGCTTTGAATAACCCTACTAAAAATATAAGTGTTCTTTTCTCTCCAGCTTGCTCAAGTTATATTACTCATGAAAACTATCAGTTAAGAGGAGATTATTTTAAAAATTTAATTTTCAGTATAGATTAATGCAGCAGCTAATTGAGAAATACTTAAAGGGCGATAAAGTAATTTGGACAATTATAATATTGCTTTCATTATACTCAATAGTTATGGCTTACAGCTCAAGTTCTAATTTAGCATTTAGAATTTCAGGTGGAAATGTTGCTCCTTATGTTATCAAGCATACTTTAATTATAATAATCGGAATTGTTTTGATTATTTATTTGCAGTTTTTTCCCTACAAGTATTTTTCGCGATTATCCCAGATAGGAATTTTTGTTTCTATTGTTTTATTGTTTGTCACACTCTTATTTGGGGTCAGTAAAGGAAATGCTTCTAGATGGATAATGGGTTTTCAACCTTCAGATTTTGCTAAACTAGTTTTAATCATATATGTCTCGCGTATGCTAACCAATAAGAAGGACGTAATTAAGGATTTTAAAAAAGGTTTAATACCTATTTTATGGCCAGTAGCTCTAATTTGTGGCTTAATTCTTCCCGCAGATTTTTCTACTGCAGCTATGTTATTTACCGTTTGTTTTACAATGATGTTTGTAGGTGGAGCTAGAATAAAGCATTTAGGGTCTATTATAGGAACTGCTTTTCTAGGTTTTGCTTTTTTAATTCTTGTCAATATGGCAGTCCCTGGTTTTTTACCTAGAGTGGATACATGGGAGAAAAGAATAATGAGCTTTGGAAGTGGTGAGAAACAAGAAAATTACCAAGCAGAAATGGCAAAACGAGCAGTTGCAAATGGATTTTTATTTGGAAAAGGTCCTGGAAAAGGACATGTTAAAAATGATTTATATTCTGCTCAGTCAGATTTTATTTATGCTTCTTCTATTGAAGAATTTGGTTCAATAATTGGCGGGATAGGATTGGTTATTTTATATATGATTTTATTTTTCAGGGCGATTAGAATCATGAATAAAGTGGATAGTAAATTTGCTTCTTTAATTGTATTTGGGTTAAGTTTTATGCTAATCTTCCAATCCTTTATAAATATGGGAGTTGGTGTAAATTTATTCCCTGTTACTGGTCAACCATTGCCTTTAATTAGTATGGGTGGAACATCTATATTATTTACTTGTATTTCTTTGGGAATAATTTTAAATGTTAGTACAACAGTATATAAAGATTCTGAAAATGTCTAGCTATAAAGTAATTATTAGTGGTGGTGGAACAGGGGGTCATATTTACCCTGCTATAGCGATTGCAAAGAAAATACTTGAAATAAAAAAAGATTCG
Source organism: Flavobacteriales bacterium (assembly GCA_038108155.1). Taxonomy (GTDB): domain Bacteria; phylum Bacteroidota; class Bacteroidia; order Flavobacteriales_D; family Parvicellaceae; genus MED-G20. The sequence continues at coordinate 92,276 of JAYNHP010000001.1, forward strand.
GAAATATTATTTGTTGGTGCCAAAGGGAGAATGGAAATGGAAAAAGTTCCTGAAGAGGGGTTTGAAATTGTTGGGTTAAATGTTGTAGGAATCCAAAGATCTATGTCTATTAATGGAATTCTTAAAAATCTAAAATTTCCTTTTTTACTTATGAAAAGTTTAAATCATGCAAGAAAAATAATAAAGGATTTTCAACCAAATATTGTAGTTGGAGTAGGTGGTTATGCAAGTGGTCCAACCCTAAGAATGGCACACAGATTAAAAATTCCAACATTAATTCAAGAGCAGAATTCTTATGCTGGACTAACCAATAAGTGGCTGAGTAAAAAAACCAAAAAAATTTGTGTAGCATATGAAAATATGAATCAATTTTTTGAACCAACTAAATTAGTTTTAACTGGCAATCCCGTCAGAAAAGACATTGAAAATTTAGATGTTAAGTTATCCGAGGCTAAAACCTACTTTAAAGTTTCTAAGAATGAAAAAGTGATTTTAGTATTAGGAGGTAGTTTAGGAGCAAAATCTATCAATGAAGGAATCCTGAATTCTATTCATACAATAAAAGACCAACCAATTAAATTACTTTGGCAAGTTGGCAAAAGATATTTTGAATCTATTGAAAATCAATTAAACCAAATTAACATTCCTAATGTTAAAGCTTTAGCATTTATTAAAAGAATGGATTTAGCTTATTCTATTGCGGATATAGTTATTTCTAGAGCCGGGGCATTGTCTATTAGTGAACTTACTTTGGCAGGTAAGCCAAGTATTTTGGTTCCATCCCCCAATGTTTCAGAAGATCATCAGACTAAAAATGCAATGTCTTTAGTCAATAAATCTGCTGCTATACTTGTAGAGGATAAACAAACGGATTCTCTTTTAAGAACTGCCTTGGATTTACTTAAGCAAGAAAATCAATTAAATACCATTTCAAAAAATGCAAAAAAAATGGGGAAGCCTAATGCTAGTGATGATATTGTCAAGGAAATATTTAAACTTATTTCTTAATGAATTTAGATAATTTTAAATCGATATATTTTATAGGAATTGGTGGGATAGGTATGAGCGCTTTGGCTCATTATTTTGTAAATCAGGGGGCTAAGGTAAGTGGCTATGATAGAAATAAAACAGAGTTAACTAAAGAGCTAGAAAATATTGGTGTTGAAATCTCTTATGATGAGAAAATAGACTTTTTAGAAGATGTTAAAAATATCCAATTGGCAATTTTCACCCCTGCAATAAATCATGAAAATATTTATTTCGAATATTTTAAAAAATCCCAAGTTCCTTTATTAAAAAGATCTCAAATACTTGGTGAAATTACAAAATCACTTGATACAATTGCAGTTGCGGGAACCCACGGCAAAACTACAACTAGTTCTATTATTGCTCATATTTTAACATCAGATAATAAAGATGGACTCAGTTTTATAGGTGGAATTACTTCAAACTACAAGTCTAATTTTTCAATAGGTGAAGGGGATTTTTCAGTAGTTGAGGCGGATGAATACGACCGTTCATTTATGAACCTTTCCCCAAATACAATTGTATTAACTTCTATGGATGCAGATCATTTGGATATTTATGATAATAAAGATTCTTTGGTTAGAGCATTTAAGGATTTCACTAATTTATTAAGCGATAATAAAAAGTTAATTGTAGAAGAAAATATCAGTCACTTCTTTGAAGCAAATTTATCCTATGGTTTTAAAAAAGATAATGACTTGCAAATTATAAATATTCAAATTAAAGAAGGATTGTATTTGTTTGATATTGTCTTTAAAAATCAAACTTACGAGAACTTCCTATTTAAAATGCCTGGAGATTATAATTTATTAAATGCTGCAGGTTCTATTTTAGCGTGTTTAATTAATGGAATTACTGTTGATAGTATAAAAAGAGGACTCCAAAGCTACTCAGGAGTCAAAAGAAGATTTGATATTCAGCTAAGCCTTCCAAAACTTATTTATATCGATGATTATGCACACCATCCTAAAGAGATTGATTCTCTTCTAGGAGCTGTAAAGTCTTTTTATCCTAATAAATTTGTCGTTGGGGTGTTTCAACCTCATTTGTTTTCTAGAACTAGAGATTTCATGGATTATTTTGCAGAAAGTTTATCAGGATTTGATCAAATTTTTTTGTTGCCAATTTATCCTGCTAGAGAAGCTCCAATTAAAGGTGTAGATTCTTTTGTTCTAATGCAAAAAATTAAAAATAAAAATAAGAGAATAATTAATTCAGTAAGTGAACTTTTCAGTTTTTTAAATCGAGACTTAGATATGGTTTTACTTACAATAGGTGCTGGTGACATTGATCAATGGCCAAAAAAAATTAAAAAAATTGCTCTAAATGCTTAAGAAAGTAGTTAAAATATTTTTTTGGATTTCTATTATCACTGGATGGGTTGTTTTGTCTGGTTTTGTTTCAAATTTTTACCAAGATATTAGACTTAAGAAAGTCCAAATTAATTTTATTGAAGATAATCTTCATGAATTTATTACAAAATCAGAAGTAAATTCTATGTTGTCTTTAATGGGGATTGTCGAAAATGTCACCCTAAAGCACGAAATAAATTTTTCTCATATTGAAACAAAACTTTTAAATCATTCTGCAATTAATAGCGCTGAAGTTTATTTTAGTAACAATGGAAATCTTGCAGTCAATATTAAAAAAAGAACGCCAATTGCAAGGTTTGTAAGCCCTGTATATGAAAAGAATTTTTATATAGATGATAATGGATTTCTTATGCCTCTTAGTAGTACTTATGTTTCTAGAGTTCCTATTTTTTCAGGGAAAATAAATATTCCAGAAAGGTTAGATCTTAACGTATTAGATAGTCTTCATAAGTCTTCAGATTTCCAAAAAATTTATAAAATGAGTAAATTAATTAACAATGACTCGTTCTTAAAATCTCAAATTGTTCAAATCTACATCAACAATAATGGCTACTTTGAGTTAATTCCAAGAATAGGTAACCAAAGAATTTTGTTTGGATCAATAGACAATATGGAAAAGAAATTTAAAAAAATTAAACTTTTTTATAAAAATGGCCCCCAGCCAAAAGACTTAAATAAGTACGATACACTTAATGTATTATATGAAAATCAAATAATCTGCTCAAAAAGAAACTAAAATGGATGCACCAGAAATAATAGTAGGACTAGATATTGGAACCACTAAAATTGCTTGCTTGGTTGGGAGAAAAACCGATCATGGTAAAATTGAAATATTAGGTATTGGTAAGGCTCCCAGCTTAGGAGTCACAAGAGGAGTTGTATCTAATATTGAAAAAACTGTTCAATCAATCAGAGCTGCAGTTGATGAAGCCGAATCTAAATCTGGAATTGAAATAAAAGTGGTAAATGTTGGGATTGCAGGTCAACATATTAAAAGTCTTCAGCATAGGGGAATGATTACTAGAGATTCTATAGAAGAAGAAATTTCACAAAAAGATGTCGATGAATTAATTGAAGACATGTATAAATTAGTGATGATGCCAGGTGAGGAAATTATTCATGTTTTGCCTCAGGAATATATTGTCGATAGACAGCCTGGAATAAAAGATCCTATTGGCATGTCGGGTGTTCAATTAGAGGCAAATTTCCATATAATAACTGGCCAAATGGCTGCTGCTAAAAACATATTTAAGTGTGTTAGTAAAGCTGGTCTAGAGGTGGCAGAATTAGTTCTTGAGCCACTTGCATCCTCTTCGGCAGTGATTAGTAATGAAGAAAAAGAAGCAGGTGTTGCACTGGTGGATATTGGAGGAGGAACTACAGATATTGCCATCTTCCATGATGGGATTATTAGACATACTGCAGTAATTCCTTTTGGGGGAAATGTTATTACTGAAGATATTAAAGAAGGTTGTACAATTATGCATAGACAAGCAGAACTTTTAAAAACCAAGTTTGGAGCTGCAGTCACTCAAACCAATCAAGAAAATGAAGTAGTTTGTATCCCAGGGTTAAGAGGTAGAGATCCTAAAGAGATATCTGTCATGAATTTAGCAAATATTATCAATGCTAGAATGTCAGAAATATTAGAACATATTTATTATGAAATTAAAAATTCTGGATTTGAGAAAAAACTAATTGGTGGTATTGTAGTAACTGGAGGAGGATCTCAACTTAAGCATATGAACCAATTAATAGAATTCACTACTGGTATGGACTCTAGGGTTGGTTATCCAAACGAGCATTTAAGTTCCAACACTAATATTAATGTTACCTCTCCATTATTTGCGACAGGTGTTGGGTTAGTAGCCAAAGGATTTGAAAAATTTGAATTATTAAAGTCAAGAAATGAAAAGATAAATACAAGAATGCACTCCCAAAAAAATAAGGGAAGCTTTTTTGAAAAGATTAAAACATTTTTTGACGAAAAAGTAGATTAACAATTAAAAATAAAATCATGATGAAATTTGATTTACCTAAAGAACAATCTTCCATTATTAAAGTAATTGGTGTTGGTGGTGGCGGAAGTAATGCTGTAAACCATATGTATCGCCAAGGAATAAAAGGTGTAGACTTTGTAGTTTGTAATACAGACCATCAAGCATTAGACACAAGTCCTGTACCTACCAAAATTCCTTTAGGACAAAGCTTAACAGAAGGAAGAGGTGCTGGTTCCATCCCTGATGTAGGTAAAAATGCAGCAATTGAAAATCTTGAGGATGTCAATGAAATTCTTGCAAAAAACACCAAGATGGTTTTTGTAACTGCTGGAATGGGTGGAGGGACTGGAACAGGTGCTGCCCCAGTGATTGCACAAGCAGCTAGAGATATGGGAATATTAACTGTTGGTATTATAACTGTTCCATTTACTTTTGAAGGTAGAAAGCGTAGAACTCAGGCCGAAGAGGGTATTGAGAAAATGAGAGAGTCTGTAGATACTTTATTAGTGATTAACAATGATAAACTAAGAGAAATGTTTGGAAACTTAACACTGGTAAATGCATTTGAAAATGCAGATGATGTTTTGGCAATAGCTGCCAAAGGAATTGCAGAAGTAATTTCTGTAACTGGACAAATTAATGTTGATTTTAACGATGTAAATACTGTTATGAAAGATAGTGGAGTGGCTATTATGGGTTCAGCAGAAGCAGAAGGAGAAAACAGAGCAATAAAATGTGTTGAAAATGCATTGAATTCTCCACTTCTAAATGATAATAATATTGATGGTGCTAAATATGTTTTACTCAATATCACTTATGGTACACAAGCGGTTCTAATGGATGAAATTTCTGATATAACAGACTATATTCAAGAAGAGGCAGGTAGTACAGCTGATGTTATATGGGGCCACGGATATGATGAATCTCTTGGCGATAAATTATGTGTTACAATTATTGCAACAGGTTTTAATACAACTCCTCATACTGGTCTTTCAATGAAAGCTCCGAAGAAAAATATTATGAATTTAGAAGACGATTCACCAGAAACAAATAGCAATGAATCTGAGCAGTTAACAGCCCCACTAATAAATACTGCTGAGGAAAGTTTAGAAGATAACCCAGAACCAATCTCTTCAGAAAGTACTATGAAAAGGTTTGTCCTTGAAGATGATGAAGTTAGTCAGGAAAATGAAATACCTAATGTTAATGAAGATTCTGATAACTCTAAACTATATTAACAAAACACACAACAAAATGACGTCAAGGTAAGATTATTATTAGAAGATGATGAAACACCCATCTTAGATACAGACCTAAAGCAATCAGAAAATACTCAAGTTTTAGACGCTGATTTAATGACTACAAATGAAGAAGAGAAGATAGTAGACAAAGTAAAGCAAGTAGAACCTAAGGCAATTTCTGACGAACGTTTAGAAAGAATTAGAAAGGCTACAGATAAATTAAGATCTCCATTGGGTCTAAATGAAATGGAGAGTGAGCCAGCTTATAAAAGAAGAAATGTAGATCTAAAGGATGTGAAATATTCTGATGATTCCTCTAGTTCAAGGTATACCTTGTGGGAAAATATCAACGATAGCGGAGAAAAAGAAACCGGGTTAAGTGATAACAATAGCTTCTTACACGACAACGTCGATTAATATGGGGAAAATAGAGAATCAAATCCCAGTTGATTTAAAGGCAGCAATGTTGGCTAAAGATAAGGTTAAATTAGCTGCATTAAGAGCTGTTAAATCTGCATTTTTATTAGAAAAAACAAAAGAAGGTTTTTCTGGAAATATTTCAGATGAACAGGCTCAGCAAATTATATCAAAGCTTTATAAGCAAAGAATGGATGCATACCAAATCTATGTAAATCAGAAAAGAGAGGATTTGGCTACTGAGGAGATGGAACAGGCAAACGTTTTAGAAATTTATTTGCCTAACCAATTATCAGAGGAAGAATTAACCAAAGAGTTAAAAAATATTATAGATTCCTTAGGAGCATCTTCCATGTCAGATATTGGTAGAGTAATGGGCAAGGCAATGGGTTTATTAAAAGGTAAAGCCGATGGGAGCTTGATTTCCAAAATCACCAAAGAGCTACTGAGTTAAATGGATTTTTTGGCCCCTGAAATAGAGCAGTATGCTCTTGAACATAGTCAGGTAGAGTCCACTCTATTAAACGACCTAAATAGGCAGACACACTTAAATATTCTTAAGCCTAGAATGCTTTCGGGTCATTTGCAGGGCAGAATATTAAGTATGTTGTCTCAATCTATTCAACCAAAAACCATTCTTGAAATTGGGACTTACACTGGTTATAGTGCACTTTGTATGGCTGAAGGATTACAAAATGACGGGGTACTGTATACTATAGATATTAACAAAGAATTAGCACCGTTTGCCCAGAAATATTTTAACAAATCTTCTTATAAAAACCTAATTAAAATGATGGTAGGAAATGCCTTGGATATAATTCCTGATTTAAATTTTAACTGGGATCTTGTTTTCATTGATGCAGATAAAGAAAATTATTCTAATTATTTTGATTCCGTTATACAAAGAGTAAATAAAGGAGGAATGATAATTGCTGATAATGTACTTTGGAGTGGTAAAGTAACAAGACCAACTTCAAAAAATGACATTGAAACTAAAGCATTAAAAACTTTCAATGAAAAAGTACATTCTGACAGTAGAGTTAACAATGTATTAATGCCAGTTCGAGATGGCATGATGATAATGATTAAAAAATAATAACCTCCCTATATTATTTTTGTTATTTTTAAAAAAAATATTTTAATCAAAATTAAATTTTAAATATGAAATTTTACACCAAACTAATTTTTACTTTTTTTATTTCCATTAATTTTTTATTTGTAAAAGCAGATGAAGGAATGTGGCTTCCTATGTTGTTAGGAGAAGCAACCTATAAAAATATGGTTGAATGTGGAATTAAATTAACCCCTGAACAAATATACAGTGCCAATAATTCAAGTTTAAAAGATGCTATAGTCGCACTTGGTGGCGGTTTTTGTACAGGTGAAATTATATCCGATCAAGGTTTAATGATGACTAATCACCATTGTGGTTTTGGAACAATTCAAGCCAATAGCTCTACAGAAAACGACTATTTAACAGATGGTTTTTGGGCAATGACTAAAGAACAAGAAATTCCTGCAGATTTTGGAGTGTGGTTTTTGAATGACATTAGCGATGTGACCGATCAAGTTTTAGAAGGTGTTGAAGATGGTATGGATGAAGGGGAAAGAAATTCTATAATAAGAAAAAATATGAGTGCTCTAAAGACTACTGCTTCTGAGGGTAAAAATAAAGATGATTTTGCAGTTCAGGTCAAGTCTTTTTATTACGGAAATCTGTATTATATGTTTACTTATAATATTTTTAACGATGTTAGGCTAGTTGGTGCACCTCCTAGTTCAATAGGAAAATTTGGTGGAGATACTGATAATTGGATGTGGCCAAGACATACAGGAGATTTTACCATGTTTCGAGTTTATGCTGATAAGGAAAATAAACCATCTTCTTATAGTCAAGACAATAAGCCCCTGAGGCCAAAACATTCTCTCCCTGTTTCAATTGCTGGTGTACAAGATGGAGATTATGCAATGATTATGGGCTATCCAGGAAGTACGGATAGATTTTTAACTTCTTGGGGTGTAAAACAAGCTGTAGATGTAGAGCAACCGGCTAGAGTTAAAATAAGAGGAATAAAATTAGACATTATGGATCAAGAAATGTCTAAGAGTCAAAAAGTTAGGATTCAATACGCTTCCAAGTATGCTAGAGTGAGTAATTATTGGAAATATTTTATTGGTCAAAGCGAACAACTGGTCAAAAATAAAGTTTTTGATAAAAAGCAAAAAATTGAGAATTCTTTTAGTGCTTGGTATAAAAGTAATGGGTTGGATAAAACCTATTCTGAGTCTCTTCCTCTAATTGAAAACGCACTTAAAAATTCATCGAAATATACTATTCCAAAAGTTTATTTTCAAGAAGCTGTAGTAGGTTCTGAACTAATATTATTCATGCTAAGAAATCTTAGCCCAAGAACACCATTATTCAAAGCCCTTAATTCTGGAGAGGGTGTTGAGGATGCAAAAGATAATTTGTTAAAGGTAGCCGAATCATTTTATAAGGATTATAATGCAACAATAGATGAAAATACTTTGGCAGCAATTCTTTCACTTTATGCAGATGATGTGCCTAAAGAATTCCAGCCAGAATTATTAATAAGTTTAAATGATAAATATAAAGGAGATTTTAAAAAATTTGCTTCCAATTATTTTAAGAAAAGTCCCTTTAAATCTTACGATTTATTTAAGGCATGGCTCACAAGTGATAAACTTTCTGTAAAAATGATAGAAAAGGATTTGGTATACCAACTAAAAAACGAATTTTTAGACGTATACAGATCAAAAGTGATTACTCCTAGTTCAAATTTTGATAGTGACTATAAAAAAGGAATGAGATTATTTGTAGATGGTTTACAAAAAATGGGAATGAATAAGGCCTCTGATGCAAATTCAACCATGCGATTTACTTATGGTAATGTTCTTCCTTACGATCCAGCAGATGCTGTTCATTATGATTTTTATACCACTTTAGAGGGTGTAATGCAAAAGGAAGTTATAACTAAGGATAAAAATCACGAATTTTATGTCCCACAAAGACTAAAGGATTTGTATAACGCTAAGGATTTTGGACCCTATGCAAGAAAAGAAGATGGGAAATTACCTGTAGGCTTTCTTTCTAACAACGATATTACCGGTGGAAATTCTGGGAGTCCTGTTATCAATTCGCATGGTGAGTTAATTGGTACTGCTTTTGATGGTAATTGGGAAGCAATGAGTGGAGATATCTATTTTGAACCTAATATTCAGAGAACGATTTCTGTCGACATAAGATATTCCTTATTTATTATTGATAAGTATGCTGGAGCAAAACATTTAATAGATGAAATGAATATTATCACTGATAGACATGTTGAAGAAAAGTCAGTCAATAACCCTGTCTCTGCTAACCCTGTCCCGGAAAAATAAAATTTTGTTTATTTAATTGTTGATTGAAATTCCTTAACAATTGAATTTCTTGCATTTTCCGTTGGGCTAATTTTTTTTGAAGCAATAGATTCAAATATTTTTGCACTCAAGTCTAATCCTGAAGAATCAGCTGATAGATTGTTTACAGCTACATTTAAAATTTGAATGGTTTCATCTTTTGCATTTAAAACTGTTTTCCAAGACTTGGGCTGAATATAAATTTGTTGAGACATATTGTGGGTATACTCCTCTCTTACTATTTTTAATAATTCTCTGTGTAGAGTTATTGCATTCATTCCATTTTTATGAGTTCTAATAATCATATTGTTAGGATCAATTCTTTCTAAAAATAAAATAACTCTTTCGTAGGCCTGTATCTGCAAGGGGAAAAATGTTTTTGTTTTTTGAATGTCAATCTCTTTACCCTTTTCATAGGTGCTTTTATTATGAAAATATTGCAACATCAGATAGGTGGCAACTAAGATTCCCGCAATTGGTATGGTTAATATTAATACATCTTTCATATTTGTTGTTACGGATAAATTCTTGAATTGTTACAATAGTGAATAACCTGTTTATTTCTTTTTTTAAAATCAACTTAATATAAATTCAAATCATGTAATTTAATTTTAAAATTCATTTTATGGAAATTATATCCGACAGAGTAAACAGACTATCAGAGTCTGCAACAATAGCAATGGCACGTAAAGCTAGAGAATTAAAATCTCAAGGTATTGATATCATTAGCCTGAGTTTAGGTGAGCCCGACTTTAACACCCCAGATTTTATTAAAGATGCCGGAAAAGAGGGTATAGATAAAAACTTTTCAAAATACATGCCTGTTAACGGTTATCAGGACCTAAGGAAAGCTATTTCAAATAAATTTAGAAGAGATAATGGTATTGATTACAGTCCAGAGCAAATTGTTGTTTCTACAGGCGCTAAGCAGTCTATAGCCAATGTAGTTTTAAGCTTAATTAATCCTGGAGATGAAGTTATTGTTCCAGCACCATATTGGGTAAGTTATGCTGAGATAATTAAAATGGCAGAGGGTGTTCCTGTTTTTATTGATACTTCCATCAAAAATGATTTTAAAATATCACCTTTAGAACTTCAAGATGCTATCACTAATAAAACAAAAATGATGATCTACAGCTCTCCCTGTAATCCATCTGGAAGTGTTTATTCAAAAGAAGAGTTAAGGTCTTTGGCAGATGTCTTGGTAAATTATCCTTCTATTACAGTTTTAAGCGATGAAATTTATGAGCATATAAATTTTACAGGAAGTTATTTTTCTCTTGCAGCTTTTCCAGAAATGTATAACCAAGTGGTTACAATAAATGGTGTTTCTAAATCTTTTGCAATGACCGGATGGCGTTTAGGATATATTGGAGCGCCCCTACATATTGCACAAGCATGTACTAAAATACAAGGTCAATTTACATCTGGAACATCTAGTATTTCTCAGCGTGCTGCAATTGCAGCAGTTTCAGCAGATCCATCAGTTATTCATTCAATGAGAGATGCTTTTTTAAGTAGAAGAGATTTCATATTAGAGGAGTTAAATAAAATTAAAGGCATAAATATTAATCAGCCTCAGGGAGCATTTTATGTTTTTCCAGACGTCAGTGCTTTTTTCAATAAGTCTTACGAAAATTTTACAGTAAATAATTCCGATCAACTTGCAATGTATATTTTGGAAACTGCTAAAGTTGCAGTTGTTACTGGAAATGCTTTTGGCTCTCCCAATTGTATAAGAATTTCTTATGCTTCTTCAATGGAAAAACTTAAAGATGCAATGGATAGAATTGCAACTGCATTAAATAACCTAGTTTAGAAAACTATATTTCTGAATTAATTGCTTTAACTGGGCTAGTTTTAGAACTTATTATGGAAGGTAAAATCATAGTAATTAGACAAAAAATAAAAGCACCAAAATTTAAAATAATAATAGTCGATATTGGATAGTCCATTGGTACTGCATCTAGATAATAATTTTCTTGAGAAAGTTTTAGAAATTCAAATTTATTTTGCAATTGAATAATTATTAGTGCCAAACTATTGCCTGCTAAAAATCCATAAAACAGTAAAATACCACCATGAGAAACAAATATTTTAATCAAGGAAAAATTCTTCATTCCCAAAGCTTTAAGAATGCCAATCATTTTTGTTTTTTCTACAATTAATACAAGTAGCGCACAAGACATATTAATTACTGCAACAGCTATCATTAGACCTAATATTATATAAACGTTCTGATAAATTAAGTTTAACCACGAGAAGATTTCTTGGTGTTGTTCTTCAATGGTTGTTATTTTATATTCTGGACCAAAGTCAAGTTTTAGTTGATTTTTTATAAGATTTTTTTTCTCTTCATCCTTAGTATATATTTCAAAACCGCCAGTATAATATTGTTCACTTCCCAAGCTATTACTAAACGTTATTTCTTTATTACTAGACGTGAAAGAAATAATTAATGTATCTGCAATTGATAAAAGGTTATTTTGCTCAAAATTATCTACTTCATAGCCAATTAAATTTATTTGGGTATCTAGATTAGTTGGAATTTCAAATTGATTTTTTGCAACAATTTTATTGATGCCCCAGTCAAATAACATCTTACCATTTTTTGAAGAGTTATTTGCAGTAAATTCTATTTTTGAAGAATCTTCTGTAAATGAAGATGAAACCTTAAGTTGTAATCCCCATTTATTTATATTTTGGAGGTATTTCAAATCTATAAAAATAAATTTTGAATCGATTTTATTTAGTCCAGTTTCATAAATCCCACCAATTATTAAATTTCTTTGTTTTGGTTTTCCGTCAGAAACAAAAAAAGCAGATATTTTATCATTGATTGTTAAGTTCAGTTTTTTACAAATTTCCTTGGAAATAACTATTGAATCATTATTTTTTTTGGACTTATTTGGGCATTTACCTTCCAATAAATATTCATCAAAAAATGAGCTTTCTTTAAAGTTTTCCATTCCCTTAAAAATAACACCTTCTAATTCGTTTATTGAACCACTTGGTTTTCTTTTAGATTGAATAATAGCAGACTTGTAAGCGTATTTTTGTATTTTATTTATGTCTTCTGAATTATATAGATTGGTAAAAGATTCGTTTAATGTAATTATAGGACTTGTTTCGTTATTATTACTTTGAAACATAGATTCTATTTGAATATGATTCCCAAAACTTAATAATTTATGTTTAATTCTATTTTGAAAACCTGTTGCAATACTTATAGTGACTACCATAACAGAAACGCCAAGCATAACTCCTATAATAGATATAAGGACAATTGGTCTCGAAAAGTTTTTAGAATGCTTCTTATTTTTCAGCATTCTTTTGGCTACATATAATTCAAAGTTCAATTTTTCGTAAATTGTAATTAATAATGCTAAGGATATACAAACATCAACATTTTCAAGAATATTTTATATCAACTAAGTGTTTATTATTATTTTTTTTCCTAAATACTTCAGCTGCCACCTGTCAGTCTGATTCCATAATTGTTGGTGCTGAAAGAACCTCTCTTTATTTTTCAAAACTAAAGGGAAAACGTATTGGGTTTGTAGCCAATCAAACTTCTATGATTAAAAATGACCATTTAGTTGACATACTTCTAAATGAGGGAGTAAACATTGTTAAAGTTTTTTCTCCAGAACATGGATTCAGAGGACATGCAGATGCAGGTGCTAAAGTAAGGGATGAAATTGATTTGCAAACTGGATTGCCCATATATTCCTTATATGGTAAAAGTAGAAGAAAACCTTCCAAAGAAGTTTTAAAGGACATAGATCTAATTCTTTTTGATTTGCAAGATGTTGGAGTTAGATTTTACACTTATATAAGTAGTATGCACTATGTTATGGAGGCTTGTGCTGAAAATAGCATTCCATTAATTTTACTTGATAGACCTAATCCTAATGGTTTTTATGTAGATGGGCCAATTCTCAATCCAAAGTTTAAATCTTTTGTTGGAATGCATGAAGTTCCTGTAGTTCACGGAATGACTATTGGGGAATATGCTAAAATGATCAATGGTGAAAGATGGCTTAAAGACTCTGTAAAGTGTTCTTTAGAAGTAATTCCATGCTTGAATTACAACCACATGATCAAATATAATTTACCTATTCCCCCTTCGCCTAATTTACCTAACATGAGAAGTGTTTACCTTTATCCTTCTTTATGTTTTTTTGAGGGAACTAATGTTAGTATTGGAAGGGGAACTGAAATTCCTTTTCAGATTTATGGAGCACCATATTTTGATTCTAAATTATTTAAATTTACTCCGAAATCATCCTATGGTTCTAAATATCCAAAGTACAAAGAGATGGATTGTTTTGGAGAAGATTTAAGAACTTTAAGTTTGGATTCTTTGAAAAATGTCAATTCATTAAATTTTAATTGGTTGGTAAAAAGTTTTAAGACGTCTAATGAGTCTTTAGATTTTTTTAATAAAAATGGTTTTTTCAATCTCTTGGCGGGTACAGATAAAATTATGAATCTAATTAAAGGAGGAGCAAGTGGAGTACAAATTAGAGAAACTTACCAAATGGAGTTAGAGAAGTTTAAATTAATTAGAAAAAAATATCTGATCTACGATGACTTTGAATAGTATGGTTTAATTATTAAATAGAGTTTTTTTATGAAAAGTTTCAAAAATATTGGAGTAATAGGTGCTGGTTCTATGGGCGTTGGTATAGCTCAAATTGCTTCTACATCTGATTGTAATGTTTTCTTATATGATAAGAATAAATCTGTAAGTGAGCAAGCTATAAAAAAGTTAGAAAAAGTATTGTTAAGGCTTATAGAAAAAGGAAAAATAAACTCTATTAAAAAAGATTCTATTTTATCTAATATTAAAATTGTAGAAAGCTTAGAATCCATGAAGGATGCAGATTTGATTATTGAGGCAATAGTAGAGAATAGTGCGGCTAAAAAGGAAATATTTTCTCAAATAGAGTCAATAGTTAGTGGCGATTGTGTATTAGCAACCAATACTTCTTCTATTTCAATTACTAGCCTAGCATCTTGCTTGAAAAATCCAATTAGATTCATAGGTATCCACTTTTTTAATCCAGCTCCTGTAATGCCTTTAGTTGAAATTATACCAGCTTTACAAACAAATAATAACATAGTTAAAGAAATACATCAATTACTTTTAAACTGGAATAAAAAACCAGTAGTCGCAAAAGATACTCCAGGGTTTATTGTTAATAGAATTGCAAGACCCTTTTACAGTGAGGCATTAAGAATTTATGAAGAGCAAATTGCTGATTTTGCAACAATAGATTTTGCGATGAAACATGTTGGAGGTTTTAAAATGGGACCTTTTGAGCTAATGGATTTTATTGGTAATGATGTGAATTATGCAGTGACAGAATCTGTTTTTAAGGCATTTTATTATGATCCAAGATACAAACCATCCTTTACCCAAAAACAATATGCTGATGCGGGATGGCATGGAAGAAAATCTTCTAAAGGTTACTATGATTATGGTGGTAATGTTGATTTAATTTTACCTTCTACGGATGAAAAGTTATTGAAAGAGATTTTTGAAAGAATTTTAGTGATGTTAATCAATGAAGCTATGGACGCTTTATACCTTGGAATTGCAACTGAACAAGATATTGAGTTAGCTATGATTAAAGGAGTTAATTACCCTAAAGGATTGATTAAATGGGGTAAAGAAAAATCTTATTCTTGGGTAGTTGATAAAATAGATACGCTTTATAAACTATATCACGAAGATAGATACAGATGTTCTTCGCTTTTAAGAAAAAAAGCTACTAATTAGATAATTTTAATTATTTAAGATTTCAGGACAACAAGAACTTTCAAAAGTTGATTCTTGGGAAATATTTTCTTTCTCGGAATTGGAAAGTTTTTTATTTATTTTCAGAACATTATTTTCAGTTGAATTGGGAGCTTCAAAAAGATTAAGACTGTTTGTAGTTACACCAATCCCAAAGATTGCTATTGAACCAAGAGAGAGTAATAATTTTTTCATTCGAAGTAATTTCTTACGAGTACTTTTTAAGTATCTAAAATGAATTAATTTCGATACAAAAGTATTAATTTATTGATATAATCTGTAAAATATGGTGATTAAATTTCAGCAAGGATAGTTTTACCTCCAATAATAATATCATTTAGTGAAACTTTAATTTTACTTCCTTTAGGAACAAATACATCAATTCTAGAACCAAATTTTATAAAACCGGCTTCCATATTTTGATTTACTTTATCACCTTTCGAAGAGTAGTTACAAATTCTTCTTGCTACTGCACCAGCAATTTGTCTGAATAGAACTTTTTGTTTCTCTTCTGTTTGAATTACAATAGTAGATCGCTCATTTTCAGTACTAGATTTGGGATGCCAAGCTACTAAGTATTTGCCATTGTGGTTTTTACTGTAAATTACTTCTCCGTTAACAGGATACCATTGTTTATGAACGTTTAATGGTGACATAAAAATACTTAGTTGGGTACAATCCTCTTTTAAAAACTCATTTTCAAAGACTTCTTCTAAAACAACAAGCTTGCCATCGCTAGGAGCAATAATATGCTTGTTATTTATACCAACATCTCGGATTGGATTTCTAAAAAAATGTAGAATTAAGTAAAAAAATACTAACGAAACCAAAAGAATTGGAAGTTGTATAATTAGTAGTTTAGAATAATAAAAACTTAAGAAGTTTATTAGTCCAATAAGTATAAAAGTTATTAGTATCGTTGGGTAACCTTCTCTATGTATTTTCATTTTAATATATTTATTAATAGAAATAAAACAGGAATTGATATCATTAGAGCATCCATTCTGTCTAAAAATCCTCCATGCCCTGGTATTAAGTTCCCGGAGTCTTTAACCCCGGCTTCTCTTTTGTAATGGGATTCTATTAAATCACCTGCTGTAGCTGTAAAAGGTACAATTAGAGCCAATAGTATTAAAAAATTCAATGAAAAAGAATCAAAAAAAATGTTTAAAAAATATACAGATAAAACTGTGAATGCCATTCCTCCAAAAAACCCTTCCCAAGATTTTTTCGGGGAAATTTTAGGCATAATTCTATTTTTACCAAATTTAGATCCAATTATATAAGCAAAGGAATCAAAAACCCAAGTTAGAACTAATAGAATAAGAACTGGAGAGGAATCAAATTCTTTCAGCGGATAATTGTGGTCAGTAAATCCAAATAGTTGAACGATGAAAAAAGGTGTTAAAACATAGATGAATGGAATTAATTTTGGTTTTCCTTTTCTTAGCATCCACATTTCGAAAAGACAAAATAACCCTAAAATAACAAATAATACAGTATAAGAGATTTGTGAATAAATAGTCGCTGACCATAGAATAACTACATATAAAACACCAGATAAAACTCTTTTTACAAACTCATTCATTTTACAGTAATAAAATTAAAAGTAAGAAACTTTAATACCAAAAATTAATTAAGCAGACTTTTTAGAGCTTGTTTTTTTTGTTTCAACTACTTTTTTTGAAGTCTTTTTAGATGTTTTTGTTGTGGTTTTAGTCTTCTTTTCAATAACCTCTTTTTCAAATGGTCTTTTGCCGAAAACTGTTTCTAAGTCTTCTTTAAAGATTACTTCTGACTCTAGAAGCTTATTTGCTAATTGATGAAGTTTGTCTTCATGTTTTTTAAGAATTGCTTTTGCTCTTTCGTATTGTGTGTCAATGATTTTCTTAATTTCTTGGTCAATTATTTTAGCAGTTTCTTCTGAGTAAGGTTTTGTAAAGCCATAGCCTTGATTTTGTGAATCGTAATAGGACACATTTCCAATTTTCTCATCCAAACCATAAATAGTAACCATAGCCATCGCTTGCTTTGTTACTTTTTCTAAATCGCTTAGTGCACCAGTAGAAATTTTATTGAATATTATTGATTCTGCAGCTCTTCCACCTAAAGCAGCACACATTTCATCTAAAATCTGTTCTGTAGTTGTTAGAGAGCGTTCTTCAGGCAAATACCAAGCAGCACCTAAACTTCTACCTCTTGGTACTATTGTTACCTTAACAAGAGGATTTGCATGCTCTAACATCCAGCTTACTGTCGCATGCCCAGATTCATGGTATGCAATTGTTTTCTTTTCTTGTTTTGTAATTATTTTGTTCTTTTTTTCTAATCCTCCAATAATTCTGTCTACTGCATCTAAAAAATCTTGCTTTTGGACACTTGTTTTTTTCTTTCTTGCTGCTATAAGAGCAGCTTCATTACATATATTGGCAATATCT
This sequence comes from Flavobacteriales bacterium, assembly GCA_038108155.1. Lineage (GTDB taxonomy): Bacteria > Bacteroidota > Bacteroidia > Flavobacteriales_D > Parvicellaceae > MED-G20. The sequence continues at coordinate 109,997 of JAYNHP010000001.1, forward strand.
GCACCACTGAATCCAGGAGTTTGTCTAGCTAGAAAATCTTTATCTAATTTTTTCTCTAATTTAAGGGGCTTTAAATGGACATCAAATATTTCTTTTCTTTCATTAAGGTCAGGCATGTCAACATAAATTTGTCTGTCAAACCTTCCAGCTCTCATGAGGGCACGATCTAAAACATCAGCTCTATTAGTTGCGGCTAAAATAATTACCCCTGAGTTAGTTCCAAAACCGTCCATTTCTGTTAATAATTGATTAAGAGTATTCTCTCTTTCATCATTAGAGCCCATATTTGGATTTTTACCTCTTGCTCTACCAATTGCATCAATCTCATCAATAAAAATTATACATGGTGCTTTCTCTTTTGCCTGCTTGAAAAGATCTCTAACTCTAGAAGCTCCAACACCCACAAACATTTCTACAAAATCTGAACCAGAAAGGGAGAAAAAAGGAACTTTTGCTTCTCCAGCTACTGCTTTTGCAATTAAAGTTTTTCCTGTTCCAGGAGGACCTACCAATAATGCACCTTTAGGAATTTTAGCTCCTAAAGCTGTATATTTTTTAGGTGTTTTTAAAAAATCAACAATCTCTTTTACTTCTTCTTTTGCTTCTTCAAGACCAGCGACATTATCAAAAGTTACATTGGTAGATTTGCCTTGACCAAACATTTGAGCTTTTGACTTTCCAATATTAAAAATTTGACCTCCTGCACCGCCTCCACCACCAGAAACTCTTCTCATAATGAAAGACCAAACAGCAATCATAATTCCAAAGAATATAACCCATCCTAAAATATCTTTCCCAAAATTATCTTCTTCTACATAATCATACATTAACGTTTGATTTTTCCTTGCATATTCTTTTTGAGCCTCTTCCAAATAAGATGAAAAACTTTCGTTATTTGGAATATTAAAAACATAATGCGGTCCGTTGTTAGGGCCGCCAAAAACACTGTTTTTTGGAATATTTTTGTCTTTATGTGGGGGTTGGTCTAATTGATCGGGAGATATATAAACTCTCGCTTCTTTTTTATTTATAACTTCAATTTTTCTTACCTGTTTGTTTTCAACAAAAGACTTAAACTCAGAATAGTTAGTTTTTAGTATGCCAGTATTAACTGGATTAAAAAGGTTGATAGAAATCAAAATTACTGCTACAATTCCGTATACCCAGTAAAAATTAAACTTTGGTAAGTTCCCTTTGATCTTTTTTTTGTTTTTGTTTTCTGACATCTAAATTTAATTATGTTAAATATTGTTTTACTGGAGCATCTCCCCAAAGATCCTCAATATTGTAAATAGATCTAGTTTCCTTGTAAAAAATATGAGCTACTACGTTGACGTAATCCATAAGAATCCATTCGCTATTACCTTTACCTTCCTCTTTCCAAGGTTTTTCGTTTAAATCTTTAACACATCTTTTGTACACAGATCTATTTATTCCATCAATATGAGTTGCAGAGTCTCCATGTGCTATGATGAAATAATCGCAAATTGAACCATTTACTTTTCTCATGTCAATACACACCACATCCTTTGCTTTTCCATCTTTGAGGCCTTCTACGATTGTATCTTTTAGCTGCATATTACTATGTATTATTAATTTAGACTATCTAAATAAAATGTAAAACTAACTAATTATGGTTAATTCATTTGATTTGTTGAATTGTTTGTCGTTTATTTAATTAAATGAAAAGCCAATCTTTAGGAAATCAAATCATAAAACTAAGTTCTGTTGACTCTACAAACAATTATACTGCCAAACTAGTCAAAGAAACTAAAATTAGTTTTGGAACTGTAATAATGGCAGACTTTCAGACACATGGAAAAGGGCAAAGATCTTCTTTTTGGGAATCTGAAAATGGATTAAACTTATTGATTAGTATTTATTTTGATTCCTCTTTTTTAAATTCTGAAAATATTTTCTTCTTAAGCAAAGCCATTGCTTTAGCAATAAGAGAGTGTATTGAAAAAATTACAGGTATTAAAGGCTCCATTAAATGGCCTAACGACATATTGATAAACGGTAGTAAGATAGCAGGTGTTTTAATTGAGAATCAATGGAAAAATGAGAAATTATCTTCCTCAATAATAGGAATTGGTCTTAATGTTAATCAGGTTATTTTTTCTGTAGAAGAGGATGTTACAAGTCTTAAAAATTTAACTTCTAAGGTCTACAATTTAAATTCAATTTTAAAGTCTATTTGTTCTTCATTAGATACTCAACTTACGAGACTAAGAAATTTTGATTTTTTTGAAATAGACCGTCAATACCATAGTTTTCTCTTCAATTATAACAACTGGAGTAATTATGAAAAAAATAAAATTAATTTTAAAGGAAAATTAATTAAAGTAGATTCTTTTGGCAAAATGGTTTTAGAGCTAGAAAATGGAGATCAAAAGTTGTTTGGAATAAAGGAGGTTAGTCTTTTGAAATAGATTCTTCAATTTTAGAAGCCATATGATTAAATAGTTCGTTTAGAGGTTTTCCAATAATTGTTTTTAGTATTGCACTCACATTTGCTTCACTTGCTATGTGAGCAGAACAAATATTATTGCTTTTCTTATTAACCTCTATTTTAATTTCAAAAGAAAATGGAGATTTTCCTCCGCTTTTTAAAAAAATATTATTTTCAGTTACAGATTCTTTTAAAATCTCTAAAGTGTAGGCATTTTGGAGATTAAACTCACAATAGTTTTCCTCAGATTTCCAATTCTTAATTTTATCTTTTGGGAAAAGATTTTTGTAATTGTTCAAATCTGAAAGAAAATCTATACAGTCTGCTTGTTTACCATTAAAAGTAAACTCTTCACTTTTTATTTTAAGCATTTGGATTCCAGGTAGAAGGAGAGTTTCTCCATTTAATTAATGTCTTAAGTTCTTCGTTAGAAATATAATTATTTTTCAATGCAGTGTCTAGTAAAACAGAATAGTTTGACAATGTTTTAAATGAACAAGATTCATTGGAGAAATTATTTTCAGAAACTTCAAAGCCATATGTAAAAATTGCTCCAAGACCGCAAATTTCAACACCAAACTCTTTTAAATCTTTTATTGCTTTGATACTGCTTTTTCCAGAGGATATTAGATCTTCAATTACAAAAACTTTATCCTCTAGTTTTAAATCTCCTTCAATATTATTTTTCATACCGTGAGATTTTGATTCAGAACGTACATAACAAAATGGAAGTCCTAGTTCTTCAGCAACAATTGCTCCAATAGCAATGCCTCCAGTAGCTACTCCTGCTATGCAAGTTGGAGTATCAAATTCTTTAATTAAGCTAATAAATTCGTTCTTAATAAATTCTCTAATCTTCGGATATGCAAGAATTTTTCTATTATCACAATAAATTGGAGAATTCCATCCGGAAGCCCACTTAAAGGGATTAGAAGGTTGCAATTTTACTGCATTGATTTGTAAAAGAAAATCAGCTACTTTAGCAGCATTATTTTTAGAACTATTCATCGTGCAAATTTATAAAGTTTTTGATAGCAAAAGTGAGATCATTTTTTCACCAAAAGAAAGTATTGCTAATTTTATAAATATAAACCACCTTTCTGAAGTTTCTAAGTTCAATAAAATTAATAAGTTTCATTTTAATTTTATCACTACCAACCCACTTAAAAGTATACAAAGTTGGTACTCAGATTGTAAATTTGTAGAAGCTTCAGGTGGAATTGTAATAAAGAATAAAAACTATCTATGGATTTATAGAAACGGGATTTGGGATCTTCCAAAAGGAAAATTAGAATATCTAGAGGATTTTGAAACAGCTGCTCTAAGAGAAGTAAGGGAAGAATGTGGCTTAGATTCCTCGCTTAAAATTGACAAATTAATTTATATTTCCTTTCATACCTATAATGAAAATTCTATAAAAATTATTAAAAGAACCAATTGGTACCAAATGAGTTATTCAGGTTCTGAATCTGTCCTGCCACAAGCTGAGGAAGGTATTGAAAAAGTTGAATGGCTTTCTTTGAAGGAATCTACTTTAAAGTCTAAAGAGTCTTTTAAATCGATAAAGGAAGTTTGGAATTCTTTACTTATTTAGTTTTTCTTTCCAATTTTAAAAGACTCTTTTACTCTATTATTTTTTTCAATTGTGAAAAATGTTTTGTCAATTGTTGTACTATTATAACCTTTTGAAAGTGGACTAGGAGGAAGTGCAGGGAATTGAGAAATCTTTCCATCTGGGTCAATTAGTAGGTGAATTGGAAGATGGTCTAATTGAAAATCATCAACTATTTTTTGTTTGTTCAAAGGATAACAAATAGCCCATTGATAGTTTAAATTTGATTTTATAAAGTTATTGTATGCTTCTTCATTATTCTCTAGGTTAATTGAGATGTAGTTTACAAAACCGTAATTTTCTTTAAATTGTTTTATGATTTCCATTTCATGTAAGCTTTTATAATTCCAAGTAGCAAAAAAATTAACGTAAGTATATTTTCCCTTTAGTTCATGAATTTTTATTATTTGGTTGTTTTGATCCTCAACAATTAGCTCTGGGCATGAAGAACCAATATTGAACTTGGTAAGTTCTTTTATACAGTTACTTGCCAATATTTTGTGTTCCTGCCAGTTGCTTTCGATGGATATTTTTTTTAAAAATGATAAGATGTTTTCGGCGAGATAACTTGGTGAATTATATGCGTCATAAAGTCCTTTAATTATTGCGAGTTCTGAAAGTTGGGGAGATGAAAAATATTTACAAGACTGAATTATTTCAATTAGTTTTTCCAATTCATTATAGTTGTTAATGGCAAACTTGATTTGATCGTTAAGTTCAACCCCTCCAATTTTAAAAACATCGCTGTAAAAAAGGTTAAAAAATTGCATATAGGCATCGTTTTTATAGTTGATTTTATTTCTTTTTAAATAATTCTCATATAGATATGCTTTGAAATAATCCCCTTTATTTTGATGAGCTAACTGTTCTAGAATTGCAATTTCATATCTTACATAGTTATGTAAGTATTTTATTTTTTTGGTTTTATATCTATCGCTAAGTAATATTTTAAAATTATTAAGACTGTCTTGGAATTCATTACTGTGCTTAGCCATTCTAATAATTTTACTAGTGTCGCCGTAAAGAAAATAATCTAATTGATTATTAAAATCTAAAATCAAACTATTGATATTATCTATCTCTAGATTTAAAAATACAATTTGAACTTCGGATTTCTTTAGAGAGGCTTGGTCTATAAGAGTGTCTTTTGGGAAGTAAAGATTGTACTCGTAGTTTGAAGTATCAACATATAACATACCATGAGATCTCCCAATTGAAATTTCTGTAAGTTCACTGTCATTGAAATCGAAATATAACTTCACATAACCATTAGAATCTATAGTTTCATGGGCAATTATCTCGCTCACATTGGTTATATAATCGATCTTTTTTTTCCAAATAATTGATTGATTTTTATAAGCTGGTGCATAGATGCTAACATTGGTAGATAGAGCTATTTTTACCCAAAAAAAGATAAAAAAAAGTGATGTTATAAGCCTATTCATGGCTAAGATATTTTCACTTCTTTTGGGATAAAATCTCTAATGTCCCCATTATTTTTTATGATATCTCTGACAATTGAAGAAGAAATCATTCCATATTTTTTATCTGAGAGTAAAAAAATAGTTTCAATTTCTTTATTCAACACTGAATTTGTTTCAGCTATTTGTTTTTCGTATTCGTAGTCAATAGAAGTTCTTAGTCCTCTAAAAATAAATTTTGCATTTTCTTTTTCTGCAAAATTTATTGTCAGTCCGTTGTATTTTTTAACTAAAATATTATCGTAATTCTTAAAAGTATTTTTAACCCATTCTTCTCTCTTCTCCAATGAATAGAAGGTTTTTTTGGATGAGTTATCTCCAATACCTACTATCAAGACATCAACAAGTTTAGAGGCTTTCTCAATAATATGCCTGTGTCCAGATGTTATTGGATCAAATGACCCTGGAAATATTCCAATTTTATTTTTCACTTTTTATTTTAAAAAAAGAAAAGTTTACATTGCTATACGTTCTTTTTTCAATAAAGTTAGTGGATTCTTGAAAATTAACGTCTCTGCTGTGTTCAAAAATAAGTAACCCATTTCTTTTTAGAATTCCACTATTTAAAATATGCTCTGGAATTTCTTTAATATTTTCTAGGTTATATGGAGGGTCTGCAAATATTATATCTAAGCTTTTCTTACTACTTTTTAAAACGTATTTTAATGCATCTACTCTGAAAGTGGTGATATTCATAGCGTATTTGGTTGCTATTGATCGAATGAATTTGATGGAATTTATTTGTTTATCTACACAAATGACTGATTTAGCACCTCTAGAAATAAATTCATAGGCAATACTCCCAGTTCCAGAAAATAAGTCCAACACTTCAGCGTCTACTATAATGTCTTTATTTTCCAATATATTGAATAAGGCCTCTTTTGCAGAACTTGTTGTAGGTCTAGCTTTTATACTTTTGTTAAATGGAATACGAATAGATTTAAATTTCCCAGAAATAATTCTCAAATCAAAAATTTTTAAAGTTGGAATATTGGTCGTATTGTATTTCTATATGAGGAAAAATATCTTTTAATTTGGATGTAATAATCTTGTTGTCAATCCCGCAATGTTCAATATTAAATGGTTCGTTTATGAATTTTGATTCTTTAATAACGCTAAGTAAGAAGTAAAGTGCATCTTCACTATTTTCAATTTTATATCTGTTGACTAAAATTAGTTTTTTATTATTAAAGGATGCTATGTAAATACATTTTTCACCAAGAAAATACTTCAGTTTAAAATCATAATTTGAAGACATTATTATTGATTCACAAAAATGTTTCAGGTTTGTAGTTGGAAATTTTTTTTTGATTGCGCTTAGAATTTTTTCATCAACTCCCCAGTAGATCATACACTGATATTTGGAAATTTCATCTTCTAAATAGCTCAGATCAGTTTCTGGGTTGGAAATAAATCTTTTTTTCTCTTCTAATGGAATGTGGCCAGCAATTTCATTTGGAATTAAAGTAAAGTGAGGGCTGTCTATGTAAATATTTTCAATTTTTGAACTTGCTTTAATTTCAGACTCTTTGGTTAGTTTCCAAAATCCAGACTCAGAAATTCTAAAAAAATTGTTTTCAAATATATATGTGTCTGAAGGAAAGTATTTCAAAATGTGGGGTTATTTCCAATTCCCACTAGTTTTTACTTCTGTTAAAGAGCCGGTTGTAAGAGTGTCTCTTTCATTAAGTGGGTCGTATGGTGAAGGGTCATATGCTGTGAATACTGGAGTTCCTACTTTTGAAAGTAAGTAAAAATAGTCTTCAGAATCTTCGTTGAGATTTTCGAAATTTATTTTGTCACCTTTGAAAATTTCGAAAGAAATATTTGTAGAGTCCATAGATCTGTTTTTAACCATCAATTTAAAGTTTGAAATATTAAGACTTGGACTAGAAAATTCATCATCTTTGGAAATGACATCTTTGCCAACGTAAAAAGGATCAAAAAGATCTGGGTTGTATAGTGGTGGTTGGAGATTGTAAGATAATAGATCCTCAAGGTCTGTCCAGTAAGATCTTGAAGGTCTTGAAATAATATCCTTTTGAGTTAGTTTAATTTTTATTTCTTTATTGGATCTAATAATATGGAATAAAATAGTGTCCTTTTTCTTGTTTTTTATTACTTCTAGAAAGTCAGAAGGTCTATTAAATGTTACTGAATCTACAGAGACAATGTTATCTCCTATATTGAATTGAGGTAACTGTGGAATTGAATCTTTAACAATTAATCCTTTAATACTCTTGTTGTAGTAAGCAGTATCGTTGCCGTTAAAGTCTATTAAATAGGAGGACACAAACTCATACGGGTTTTCTTTTTTGTAATTAATAATTTCGAATGAGACATCGTCACTAGACTCAAGAATACCCGCATACATTTTAAAGTATTTTTTATTGGACATTGGAACCAAATCTAAATTTTCAACTTTGAAATCATACAATCTATTGCTTGTAGAGTCTGAAGTTGATGGAAATAATTTTTCTAAAACATTTATCCAGGATGTATCTTTTGTTAATAGACCACATATTAGAGCTTCTTTTTCGTCGTAAGATTCTAATTGGATATAGTCAAGAATTGCGTCATATCCTAGAATTTCTGCATGTTCAGTGGTAATTTTATAGTCTGGGACAACTCCCTTAGTACTTATAGAGTATACGCTATCTTGTACTAAAAACCTTTTAAGTTCCTCAAAATTATCGCTATACCAACCATATTTTTTTTTGTATTCCAACTGAACTATTTCAATATCTCTTAAGCCTTGTTTGATATTGGCATCTATTTCTTTTTTTAACTCAATTTGAGCTATGGTGGTAGATATAGAATTGTAGGTAGAATATCCTAAAAACAAACAGCTAATAAGTAGTGCAAATAATATTTTCAAATGGGTATTCTTACCAATTACTTCTTTAATGTAGAGAACAGTAACAACTCCCATTAAAAGTACAACAATAGCACCCATTAGGAATGTGCCAGATTGATTAATACTTCCAGTACCACTAAATAGGGCAGTATTCAATAATATAAGACCAAGTAAAATTACTATCGCAGGAAATATGTATTTTTTTATGAGAAGGCTCCGTTCTTCCATTAGAATTATTTTGAATACAAATCTAATGTTTTTTTCAAATTTCGCTTCTTATAATGATAACAAATTATGGTCAATTAATTATTGTAAATATTTAAGAATTTAATTTCTTATTTATTTAAAAAAATAGTTTTTAATTTTAATTATTAATTAATAAATAGAATTTAATTTCTTTTAAATTGTTTTAATGTCTTAAATATTTTAATTTGTATATTTGATTCAACATTTAAATCGATGGATAAATCTACTTTAGATAAAGTTTATAATTTAATTTCTCTTTCTCGTTCAATGAGTGCACTTTTTGAGCGAGAAAAATCAATTACTTCAAAATATGTCCATGCTACCTCTAAAGGTCATGAGGTAATTCAAATTGCAGCTGGTATTCAATTAAAAAAAGATGATTTTTTATATCCATATTACAGAGACGATTCTATGCTTTTATCAATTGGGCTAGAGCCATATGACTTGATGCTTCAGTTACTTGCTAAATCTAAAGATCCTTTTTCAGGCGGTAAAACTTATTATTCCCACCCTAGTTTAAATCATCCAGAACTTCCAAAAATACCTCATCAATCTTCTGCAACAGGGATGCAGGCAATACCTGCAACTGGCGCTGCTATGGGATTAAAGTATAAAGAGGAAGTAGGTCTTTCTAAATATAGTAAGGATGCTCCTATCGTACTTTGTTCCCTTGGAGATGCATCTTGCACTGAAGGAGAAGTATCGGAAGCATTTCAAATGGCGGTTTTAAAAAAATTACCTATAATATATCTTGTTCAGGACAATGAATGGGATATTTCTGCTAAAGCAGAAGAAACAAGAGCTCAGGATATTTCCTATTTCGCTAAAGGCTTTAAAGGCCTCAAAGTATTTACTGTAGATGGGACTAATTTTCAAGAGTCTTATGATGCTCTAAAAGAAGGCCTTAAAATAACTAGAAATAGAAAAGGACCCGTATTAATTCATGCAAAAGTCCCGCTTTTAAATCATCACACCTCAGGAGTTAGAATGGAGTGGTATAGAGATGATTTAGATACTCATATGTTAAGAGATCCTTTTCCGATTTTAAAAGAGTTATTAATAGAAAATGGTTTCAAAAAAACAGAGCTTGACGAAATTTTTTTAAAATCTGAAAAGTTAGTTTTAGAACAGTATAAAAAAGCTTTAGAAGAAAAAGATCCCGAGCCAAACGAACTTTTTAACAATATATTTGCCCCAACAACAGTTAAAGAAGAAAACGGAGAGAGGTCTCCCAAAAATAAGGAGGCAACAGTTATGGTAGACTCTGCATTATTTGCTATTAGAGAAATAATGGATGCAGATAACAGATGTTTACTCTACGGTCAAGATGTTGGTGGTAGATTAGGTGGTGTTTTTAGAGAAGCAGCTACCTTAGCACAACAATTTGGTAACCACAGAGTTTTTAATACTCCTATTCAAGAAGCGTTTATTGTGGGTAGTACTGCAGGAATGTCTGCTGTTGGCTTAAAGCCAATCGTTGAAGTTCAATTCGCAGATTATATTTGGCCAGGTTTAAACCAATTATTCACAGAAATAAGTAGATCCTATTATTTGTCAAATGGTAAGTGGCCAATTAGCATGATTCTTAGAGTACCTATTGGTGCTTATGGTTCAGGAGGTCCTTATCACTCTTCAAGTATTGAATCTATTGTAACTAATATAATAGGAATAAAGGTACTTTATCCATCTAATGGTGCAGATTTGAAAGGGCTAATGAAAGCTGCCTATTTAGATCCAAATCCTGTTTTAGTTCTGGAACATAAGGGCTTGTATTGGTCTAAAATTTCTGGTACAGAAAATGCGAAAACAATCGAACCAGACGAAAATTATATTCTGCCAATCGGTAAAGCAAGTAAAGTCATTGAAGCAGATGAAAAGTATGAGAAATCTGGAGAATCGGTTGTAATTATAACCTATGGTCGTGGAGTTTATTGGTCCCTTGAAGCATCAAAATCTTTTATTGGAAAAATAGAGATATTAGATTTAAGAACTTTGTCTCCTTTGGATGAAGATCAAATTTTAAAATCTGTAAAAAAACATGGAAAATGTCTCATAGTTTCTGAAGAACCATCCTCAGCTAGCTTTTCACTTGGTATTGCAGGATTTGTTCAAGAAAATTGCTTTGAATTTTTAGATGCTCCTGTGAAAATTATCGGTTCAGAAAATACTCCAGCTATTCCTTTGAATGAAAACTTAGAATCTACTTATTTGCCAAATGCTTATAAAGTGCAAAAAGCTATATCTACTCTTTTAGATTACTGATGTCCTTCAATTAAATTTTATGTAATAGATTTGTTTAATATTTTAATAGTTATGGAATACTTAAATAAAGATTTTTTTGGAAATTCAATTCAACATTGGATAGTTGCCTTTTTAGTATTATTTGGTTCTTTTATCTTAGTGAAAATTTTATACTGGATTTTTTCTTCAGTTTTTAAAAATCTAACTAGTAAAACCAAGACTAATCTAGATGATATTTTAGTTAAAAATTTACAAAAACCACTTACAAATTTAGTAGTTATTGGTGCTTATTACTTTTCTGTAAGTTATTTGCATTTTGATAAAAATATTGAAATAATTTTAGTCAATATTGCCTATCTACTCATTACAATTACATTAACTTCAATTGTTTCTAAAATATTTGACGCACTTATTTCAGAAGTTATCCTTCCTATTTCTAAAAAATCTGAAACTAGTTTTGACAGCCATTTAATACCAGTTATTCAGAAAGCTGTAAGAGCGATTATTTGGTCTCTTGGAATAGTAATTGGATTAGATAATATTGGTTTTGATATTACAGCTATGATAGCTGGCCTTGGAATTGGTGGACTAGCACTAGCTTTAGCAGCCCAAGATTCTGTTAAAAATATTTTCGCAGGAATTATGATTTTTTTAGATAAACCGTTTAAAATTAACGACAGAATTAAAATAGATGGGCATGATGGAACTGTTGAAGAAGTTGGTCTTAGAAGTACTAGAATAAGAACATTGGAAGGAAGAATCGTAACAATACCCAACTGTACTTTTACAGATAATAGTGTGATTAATGTCACTTCACAACCAGCTTTAAAAGTGAAAATTAACCTTGGTCTTACTTATGATACAAATGAAGAACAAATGCAAAAAGCAATAGACATACTACAAGATATTGTAAAACAACAAGATGCCATTACCAATGACTATGCTGCAGGTTTTAATGGCTTTGGCGATTTTTCACTAAACATTCTATTTATGTATTATGTTAAGCCAGAATCTCATTGGCTCGACACACAGACATTAGTTAATAAAGAGGTCTTAAGAAGATTTAATGAAGAAGGGTTGGAATTTGCTTTCCCAACCCAAACTATTCTTAAAAAGGAAATTAATTAATACTTATTAATTCTACATCAAAGATTAATGTACTGTAGGGTCCAATTTGTGGTCCTGCACCTCTTTCTCCATAAGCTAAATCATAAGGAACATATAGTTTCCACTTAGATCCTACAGACATAAGTTGTAGAGCTTCTGTCCATCCTTTAATTACTCCTCCTACAGGAAAACTTGCCGGTTCTCCTCTGTCAACAGAACTATCAAAAACAGTTCCATCTATTAATGTGCCATGATAATGAGTAGTTACATTATCTTCAATGGTAGGTTTAGGTCCTGTTCCATTGTTGATTACTTCATATTGAAGACCACTAGCAAGAGTTGTTACTCCTTCTCTTTTACCATTTTCACGCAAAAAATTTATACCTTCTTCTATAACAGATTCGCTTTGTTGTTGTTGTTTTTTTGTAAAGTAACTTTGTATAATGGCTTGAGCTTGATTATCACTAATCTTAGCTTCAACATCTTTTTCTAGGACGTCTTTTATGCCAGCTTCAAAATTATTTAGATTAATGTCTTCAAATTGTTTTTTAATATTTTCTCCAATGTTCACTCCCAAACTATAGCTAACTGAGTCTAACTCAGTGACTAAATTTGCAGCTTGATTTGGTTTCTCTGACTTACATGCTATAAACAGCATTAGAGAGGATAGGACTATTGTGTTTTTCATTTTAATTTATACTTATTAGTTCAACTTCAAAAATTAGAGTAGTAAATGGACCAATTTTTGGGCCAGCTCCCCTTTCTCCATATGCTAAATCATAGGGAACAAATAGTCTCCATTTTGATCCAACATTCATTAATTGCAATGCTTCAGTCCATCCTTTAATTACACCACTTACTGGGAAACTTGCTGGTTCTCCCCTCTCAACAGAACTATCAAAAACTGTTCCGTCAATTAAGGTTCCATGGTAATGTGTAGTAACTTGGTCATTTAAAGTTGGCTTGGCACCTTCTCCATTTTTAATTACTTCATATTGCAATCCACTTTCCAAAGTAACTACGTTTTCCTTTTTACTATTTTCAGCTAAAAACTTTCTACCTTCTTCAACCACAGACTCACTTGCTTTGGCTTGTTGTTTGGTAAAATATTCTTGAATTGTTTTTTGCGCGTCGGCTCCCGAAATACTAGGTTTTTTATTGTCGTCTAATACATCTTTTATTGCAGCTTCGAAATTTTTAAGATCAATGTCTGGAAACTGTGTTTTTATATTTTCTCCAATATTTACCCCTAGGCTATAACTTACAGAGTCTATTTCGTTATTTAGTTTTTGTGCGGACATTTTTATATTAGTTGTTAAGTTGGCTATAATTAATAATGTAAGAAATTTAAATTTTTTCATAATTTGAATAATAAAACGTAGTTTGGTTTAAATCCTTTCTAACCACTTTTCCTTTGTGGTGTTTGAATTTTTTTAGGAATTTGTTTTCTTATTGAAGTATTGCTCTTTTTTGAAATTTTTTTTATCGGCTTCTTATCAGATTTATCCACCTTTAAAATTTCTTTTTCTGTTTTAGAATCTTCTTTTTCTGACTTTTTAAGTTTTAACTTTTTGGTTTTGTGTAGAAGATTGTACCATTGAAAAAGTTTTTTAATATCGGAGTTGTAGACTTGTTCTTTGTCGTAATTTGGAACAAATTCTTCTAGTTTTGCACGCAATTTTTCTGGGCTCTCAGAATGATCAATTGTAGCTTTTCCTCCGTTAGATTCGTATATTTTCCTGTAAATATCTGAAAGCAAAACTTCTTCATCATAAGTGTAAATGCTTATGTCTGACAAGGCACTAATTCTATTTGTATTAAATATTGGAAATCTCTTTTTGTCGGTGATTGACTCAACAATCACATTGTTTTTGGATTTTCCAACTGTCCTGAATAACCCAGACTTTCCAGAAATTGATATGATGTCTTTTAAATCCATAATTTATTTATGGCGCAAATCTAATAATTATTCTATAACTAACTTTATTGGTTTAAAGTTTGATTGATTTTTAATTTTCAACAAGTATATACCACTACTTTCGCTAATACCATCAAATACGAATTCGTTTTCATTGGAGGAAAATGATTTAACAGTCTTTCAAATTTGAATATATAACTACAATTTATCACTTTTCAATTAAATTTTTATTATACTTTTAACAGATTAGAGTTAAGAAATTACTTTTTTTTAATCTATGGTGTATTCTGGAATTTCTTTTATGTAGCTTACTTTCTTCAATTCTAAATCAATTTTTATACAATAAGTTTTTAATCCATTGGTGAGAACAATAAAACTTGCAGCTAACTTATTTTGATATGATAAAACTTGATCTAAGGTCTTTTGTTCAATTTTTACTTTTGGTGATTTACACTCTATTATAATATGCGGCTTGCCAAACTCATCAAATACCAATAAATCAAATCTTTTATTTAGCCCATTAACAACAATTTTTTTTTCAATTGCGATTAAACTTTTAGGATATTTTTTTACCAAATTCAAATACTTCCAAAATTGTTGTCTAACCAACTCCTCTGGTGTGGATAATATCCATTTTTTTCTAAGCTCGTCAAATAAATATTCTTTCGAATTAACTACCTTAGTTTTTAGGGAAAATGAAATATCCATATTTTATAAATTTAAAGAATTGAATTTTAAAGAAATCATAAAATCTATTGAAAACAGAACTTTTCAGCCAATTTACTTCTTAAATGGTGAAAACACTTATTTTATAGATAAGATAACTGAAAAAATATTGGATTCTGTTCTTCAAGAGTCTGAAAAAGATTTTAACCAAACTATTTTATATGGAAAGGATGCTAGTATTGATTCTATCTTAGATATTTCAAAAAGATACCCAGTTATGGCATCCCATCAATTGGTAATCGTTAAGGAAGCCCAACATCTTTCTAGAAGTTTAGGACAATTGGAGCAATATTTTAAAAATCCTGTTCCAACTACCATTTTGGTATTCTGTTTTAAAGGGAAAAAAATCGATAAAAGAAAATCATTTGGCAAACTTCTTTCTAAAAGCAATTTTTTGTTTGATTTTGAATTGGTTAAAGATTACCAACTTCCAGATTGGATTCTAAATTGTGCTAAAATTAATAATCTAGCTATTGACTCTAAAGCAATTGTTTTACTTTCTGAGTTTCTTGGAAATGATTTGTCAGAAATTGAAAAAAACATTCAAAAGTTAAAGTTACTTACCAAAGACTCTCAAGTTGTAGATGCTGAGATGGTTCAAAAACATATTGGATTTTCTAAAGACTATAATCTCTTTGAATTAACCGATGCTATAGCTGCTATGAATATTCAAAAAGCTAGTTTTATTGCTTATCATTTTGGAAAGAATAGTAAAAATCATCCAATTGTTGTTACTATAGGTCACCTTTATGGCTTTTTCACTAAACTGATGAAATTTCATTTTTACAAAGACAATATGGGCGACAGTCAATTAGCAGGAAAGATTGGAGTTCATCCATTTTTTTTAAAACAATATAAACAAGCATCTAAATTCTACTCCAAATCCAAGTTAGCTAAAATATTATCACAGCTGAGACACTATGATTTGATGAGTAAAGGAGTTTTTGCCCAAAACACCTCACACGAGGAAATCTTGAAAGAAATGATTTTTAAAATAATGCATTAAATTTTAATACATGATTGATTTAAGAAGCGATACTGTTACCAAACCGTCTAAAGAAATGAAGACTTTTATGATGGATGCTGTTCTTGGAGACGATGTTTTTCAAGACGATCCAACGGTTAAAGAACTTGAAGAGAAAACCGCTAGAATGTTTGGTCATGAAGCAGGTTTGTTTTGCTCTTCAGGAACAATGACTAATCAGATAGCCTTAATGGTTTATTTGCGACCTGGAGACGAAGTAATATGTAGCAGTGAAGCCCATATATACAATTATGAAGGAGGAGGAATTGCAAGAAATTCTGGAGCTTCTGCAAGATTAATAAATAGAAATAGTGGCATTGTATATTTAGAAGAAATAATTGATAATATTAACCCAGATGATATTCATTATCCAGTAACCAATTTAGTAGCTTTAGAAAACACAATAAATAGGGGGGGAGGGGTTTGTTATCCAATAACTGAAATTGAGAAAATTTCTAAGTTTTGTAGATCTAAAAATATTCCACTTCATTTAGATGGAGCAAGACTTTTCAATGCTCTTGTAAAAACTGGTGTTAAATCCAACTACATAGGTCCATTATTCGATTCAATTTCAATTTGTTTTTCCAAAGGATTGGGAGCTCCAGTAGGTTCTGTTTTAGTAGGATCTAAAGATTTTATTCAAAAAGCAAGAAGAGTTAGAAAAGTTATTGGCGGAGGAATGAGACAAGTAGGTATGCTGGCTGCAGCTGGAATATATGCTCTAGAAAATAATATTGAAAGACTTGCTGTAGATCATCATCATGCAGATTTATTAGCTGAGGGGTTGAGAAATTGCACTTGGATTGAAAGAGTTATGAAGGTAGAAACCAATATTGTAATTGGCTATATGAAAGAAGGTTTTCAAAACTCTAATTTTGTGGAAAAATTACAAAAACTAGGAGTTTCTATTGTTTTGTTTGGTAAAGGAAGAATAAGAATGGTGACACACTTAGATGTCTCTAGAGAAGATATTGATAAGGTAATATCATTACTTAAATTCTAAAATATATTTTGTTGTATTTTCTATTGCATCTTCAATAGAAATGAATTTATAACCAATTTGATTTATTATTTTTTCATTGCTGTAATAATTCTTTTGTGAAGATGTTTTTGCTGTTTCTTTAGTAATTTTTGGACTTTTCCTTGTTATCAAACTAATTAAATATTCCATCCTCCATGCAAAATTCATTAATCCTTTTGAAGCAACATAGGATGGAGGTTTAACATTCAAAGATTTAGAAATCTTTTTAAAAACGGACTCATAGGAAAGATTTTCTGCAACTAAAATATACCTTTCTGAGCTTAAGGACGAATTCATTAGTTCTATAATAGAATTAGAAACATCCCTTACATCTACAAAACCATTAAGTCCTGAAGGGTAAAATGAAAGTCCAGAATTAATTTTTTTAAATAAAGCCGTACTTGATCTATTCCATGTGGATGGACCAATAATAATTCCTGGGTTAACTATTACAGATTGTAGACCTTCTTGAACTCCTCTCCAAACCTCATTTTCTGCTTTATTTTTACTAATAGCATAAAAACTATTGTCGTTACTCTCTACCCAACTATTAATTTCAGAATACTCTCCATTTCCTTTTCTTCCAATAGCAGCTACAGAACTTATGTGGCCAAGTTTTTTTACATTATATTCTAAGCATGCGTTTACAATATTTGCAGTTCCTTTAATATTGATGTTAGACATCTTAGACTGATCTCTTTTTAAAAAACTCACAATTGCTGCACTGTGGTATACATGATCTACACCCTTTACTGTGTCAAAAACTTGAACTACATCTTCAATATCCATTTCTACCCATTCAATCTTACTCAGTAATGATTCTTTGTTGTAAAACTTGAAAAGTTTTTTAACGTTTTCAAGTCTAGAATTTTTAGTAAAAGTTGCTTTTACTTTTTCTCCTTTTGACAAAAGATCTAATAAAATATGCATTCCTACCAAGCCTGTGGCCCCAGTGACTAGATTATTCATTTTTAAGAATTAATTTTTTTAAACCTTTTAATATTAAATTCAATAATTTGATTTTAATTTATGTGAAACAAATATATTTGTTAATTATCAATAATAAGAACTGAAATTGAATTTTGTACAAGAGTTGAAATGGAGAGGTATGATTCACGACATCATGCCAAAAACCGAAGAGTTGGTAAATGATAATAAAATTTCTGGTTATATAGGATTTGACCCTACTTCAGATTCTCTTCATATTGGAAGTTTGGTTCAAATAATGACTTTGGTTCTTTTTCAAAAGCATGGCCACAAACCATATATTTTAGTTGGTGGTGCTACTGGAATGGTTGGTGATCCTTCAGGAAAATCTAAAGAAAGAAATCTTCTAAACGAGAAGGAACTCAATAAAAATATATCAGCTATCCAAAAACAGTTGTCTAAATTTCTTGTTTTTGATGACTCAGAAAATAGCGCTGTAATTGTTAACAATAACGATTGGTTTAAAAACTTTAGTTTTTTAGACTTTATTAGAGATGTTGGTAAGCATATTACTGTCAATTATATGATGTCCAAAGATTCTGTTAAAAAACGTTTAGAAACAGGGATATCTTTTACAGAGTTTAGTTACCAGTTAGTACAGGGCTATGATTTTTACTGGCTCTATAAAAACCATAATTGCTTAGTACAATTAGGAGGCTCTGACCAGTGGGGGAATATTGTTACTGGTACCGAACTAATTAGAAGAATTGATGGAGGTTCAGCCTATGCAATAACAACTCCATTAGTTCAAAAAGCAGACGGTACTAAGTTTGGCAAGACAGAATCTGGAAATATTTGGTTAGATCCTAAAAAAACATCTCCTTATAAATTCTACCAGTATTGGATAAACTCAAGTGATTCAGATGCGGAAAACTATATTAAAATTTTCACCCTTTTTGATAAAGAAAAAATTGAAGATTTAATAGCTGAGCATAAAACAAATCCCGGTCTTAGAGTATTGCAAAACACACTTGCAAAATATATAACTACTATGATTCATGGAGAAGATCAGTATTTAGCTGCTAAAGAAGCATCTTCTATCTTATTTAAAAAAGGCGATGATGCAGTTGTTGCTTTAAAATCTCTTTCCAAAGAAGTTTTTTTAGAAATATTTGAAGGAGTTCCTCAAGCTGAAATTAACAAAGACACAGTTTCAAAAGGGATGCCAATTATTAATGCACTAGTAGAAAGTTCGGGGTTTTTAAAATCTAATGGTGAGGCAAGAAGAGCAATTGGTGAGAATTCTATCTCACTAAATAAGGCTAAGGTAGATTTGGACACTATCATAACTAATGATGATTTAATTGACGACAAGTATCTTTTATTGCAAAGAGGAAAGAAAAATTACTTTATAATATTTGTAAGTTAAAAAGAAAGCAGATTACATCCTCTAACCTCAGATTGGTCAAACCTTCCTAAAATCTCAAAACTATCTTTTTCAACTTCTTTTCCAATGTCTTGGGTTTCAATAAAAGAACAGCTGTAAATATTGGCTAGGTCTATTATATTGATTCCACCACTAGAATTAATTTTAGCCAATGAATATGGATCTTCAAAATCTCTAATTATAAACTTCATCCATGGCGGTGTTTCAAATAATCCATTTTTTTTGGAGTAGGCTTGAGACAATAGTTCTGTCATTCCATATTCGCTATGAATAGCATCTACATTAAATGCTTTTTTAAGTTGCTGGTGTAGTTCTTGTCTAACCATTTCTTTTCTCCTTCCCTTCATTCCACCTGTTTCCATTACTACCCAATTTTCTAAATTGAAAGAATCTAATTCTGAAAGCTCTAAAAGTGCATAACTTACTCCAATAAGTAAAACATTTTTATCTTTTAATTTTAAAATTAAATTCTTCAATACATTTAAATCGTAGTTGATATAATTACTTTCTGAATTTTCACTTTTATTAATGAATTTGTTTACCATGTAAATTAATGAGCTGTCTCCTTGATCTAGATAAGATGGTAATAATGCCAATATAGTCCATTCCTTTGGGTCACTATAAAAGTATTTGAAACCAGCACTAAAAGACTGCTCATATAACTTTAAATCTTTTACAAAGTGCCTACTTCTTACTGTGTTGGATGTTCCACTACTAAGAAAAGTTTTTTCTATTTTGGAGTTTTCTGCAATGATTTTGTTGTTTTTAAAAAAGTCAATTGGTAGAAATGGAATTTCTTTGAAGTGATTTATTGACTTTGTTTGACTTTTAATTAAGTCAACATATTTTTTGTAAACAGGAATGTTTTTGTACTGAAATTCAAATACTTCTAGTGCAACAGAATTGAATTCATCTTCGTTAGATATGTTAAATATTCTTTTAGAGAGGCTCAAAATATAACTAAATAGCTTAAATTTAAAATATGATAATATCTAAGTTAAAAATAGTTATTGTTTTCTTATCTATGTGTTTAATTTCTTGTCTCAAACCAGAGTCTTATCCAAATGAGCCAATTCTTGAATATTTGAGTTTTGAAGCCTTGTCGGACTCAGGAAAGTTAACTTTTTCTTTTACAGATGGTGATGGAAATATTGGATTAGATCAGAATCAATTAGATGCTCCTTTTGATCCAGGGAGTTTTTATTATTACAATTGTTATATAAATTATTATGAAATGATGGATGGAGAGTGGGTAAGAGCAACCGCTGATCCACAAGGGAATAATTCTCCATTTGCTGATTCAATAACCTACAGTTACCGAATAGGCAATATGACTCCTGCTGGTCAGAATAAAGCTCTGAAAGGAGAAATTGAAGTAATCTTAGAGCCTTTTTACTTTAACCCAATATCAAACCATTCCGATAGTATAAAGTATTCAATTTTATTAATTGACCGATCTTTAAATAATAGCAATTTAATATTTTCATCAACAATTGTACGTTGAGCTATAATACCATGAAACAAAATATTTTTATTTATTTATTTTTTTCATTGTTTTTATTAGCCTGTTCTGTAGCTAAACCAGTAAATTATTCTTTTCAAGACAATAAAAATTCCCTACATCCTCAATTTTTAATTTACCATGACTCCGAATCTTCTTCAAAATTGTATTTTCAGATTTCAACAGAAGATATACTGTATTCAAGATTAAATGTAAGTGAGAAATTTAGTTCCAAAATAAAATTACAGTTCATAGCTTACAATGAAAATCGCAAGGAAATTGTTGATTCAGGTTCTTTATTAATTTCTGATAAGTATTTAAAAAATAAAAAAATAAAAATTGACACTAACCTTAGTTTTCTTTTTCCAAAAGATAATAAAGGGTTTATAGATTTAAAAGTTGTGGATATTAATAGAAATAGAGAGTTTAATAAAACCATTAAAATTGATAAATTAAACGATTACAACAGACAATTTTATATTATTAAAGACACAAATAATCAGCTTTTGTACGATGATTTCTTTTTTAAAGGACAGTCTATTTTTATCCAAAGTGAATTTAATATTCATAGACTATACGACAAAAATATCAATACTTCTTTTCCACTCTCTCCACCACCATTTAGCAAGTCTTATCAGCCAATATTTAAAAGCACTAATTCTGTTTGTAAGCAGCTTAATTTTAATTCTCAAAATTTAATTTCTTATCTTCTTCCTGATGAAGGATTTGTTTTCTTTCAGTTGGATACATTGAGTAGCCAAGGTTTTACATTATTTAATTTTCATGAAGGTTATCCAAATTTAACCAATGCAGATCAATTGATTTCTCCTTTAAGGTATTTAACAACTAAAGAAGAGTTTTCTTCGTTAGTATCCAGTTCTGATTCAAAGCTAGCAGTTGATCAATATTGGCTTTCAAAAGCTTCTTCAAAAGAACGTGCAAGAAACCTTATTAGAATTTATTATTCAAGAGTTGAATTTGCAAATAAATTATTTTCTTGTCATTTAGAGGGTTGGAAAACAGATAGGGGACTAATTAGTATTATTTTTGGTCCTCCAAGTTATGTTACAAATAATAGAAATTCTGAGACTTGGATTTATGGAGATGAAAATAATATGAACTCTTTGAAGTTTATTTTTGAAAATAAAATGAACCCATTTACAACCAATGATTTTATATTAAAAAGAAATTACGCATATAAAAACCCATGGTATAGAGCGGTGGATAGCTGGAGAAATGGAAAAGTATATTTATTAAAATGAACAAAAAAATTACAGAAGATTTAACCTTTGGAATTAGATCAGTTATAGAAGCCATAAAACAAGGCAAAACAATTAATAAAATTCTTTTACAAAAAGGGTTAACTGGAGAGTTAATAAAAGAGTTGTTAGTTCTTGTCCATAAAGAAAATATTGTAGTTCAGAAAGTTCCTGTTCAAAAGCTAAACCATATGGTGAAAAAAAATCACCAAGGAGTAATTGCAATGATTTCACCAGTTGCTTACCATCAAATAGATTGGCTGGTTCAGCAAGTTTATGAAAAAGGAGAAGATCCTTTTATTTTAATTTTAGACAGGGTTAAAGATGTAAGAAATTTTGGTGCTATTGCAAGAACTGCTGAATGTTTTGGAGTTCATGCTATTGTAATTCCTAGTAAGGATTCGGCCTTAATTACCAATGATGCTGTAAAAACCTCTGCTGGTGCGCTATTTAAGATTCCTGTTTGCAAGGTTACTAGTTTAAATGCTGCAGTAGATTTTTTAAAGGGTTGTGGTCTTAAAATATTTTCTTGTACTGAGAAATCTGACACATTGATAAATAAAGTGGAAACTACTGGTCCCAAAGCTTTAATTATGGGTAGCGAACAAGATGGAGTTGACTCGCAGTTAATAAAAGCTAGTGATGTGAATTTTAAAATACCAATGACTGGAAGCATTGCTTCTTTAAACGTCTCAGTTGCCTGTGGAATAGCTATTCATAAATTAATGAGTAAGTAATATAGGTAATATTAATCCTAACTTTTTCCAATTTTAAGCAGATATTTAATTATGTTCTACAGAAAAATATTTTATTCACTATTGCTTTGTTTTTTTAGTTTAATATTTTTCTCTCAATCCATCGTAAATACTGAAAAGCTATTTAACAAAAATAAAAATGGACTTCAAGTGTCTTCTGAATTTAATGGGACATCCATTTCTGGAAATGCATCTGTTTTCATTTTAGGATACTCTTTGAATTTCTCTTACAAGAAAAATAAAAGCTTGCTAAGACTTTTTTCAGGTGGGCAATATATAAGTCAAAATAAAACAGAGGTTTCTAATAGTGCCTTTTCTCAATTAAGATACGATTACCAAATAAATGATAAGAGTAGGTATTTTATGTTTACTCAATTACAAAGCAATGCCATTTTATTATTCAGTAGAAGATTATTAGTAGGATTGGGCTACAGAAGAAATTTAATAAATATTGAAAGAGAC
>JAYNHP010000002.1:0-91339 GCA_038108155.1 Flavobacteriales bacterium
CGCCCATTAAAGTGGCACGCGAGCTGGGTTCAGAACGTCGCGAGACAGTTCGGTCCCTATCTGTTGTGGGCGTTAGAGATTTGAGGGAACCTGACCCTAGTACGAGAGGACCGGGTTGGACGAACCTCTAGTGTACCTGTTGTGGCGCTAGCTGCATCGCAGGGTAGCTATGTTCGGTTGTGATAAGCGCTGAAAGCATCTAAGCGCGAAACACATCTCAAGATGAGATCTCTTTTAAAGGTCGTTAAAGACGATGACGTTGATAGGCTACAGGTGTAAAGTCAGTGATGGCAAAGCCAAGTAGTACTAATTACCTGTAAGCTTTTAATAATGACAGTTTGTTGTGTACTTTATGATTATTATATTTAGAAATACTAAAATATTTAACGCTACGGTGACTATTGCATTAGGGTCCACCTCTTCCCATTCCGAACAGAGAAGTTAAGCCTAATTGCGCAGATGGTACTAGGGTAATACCTGGAAGAGTATGTCGTCGCCACTTTTTTAAAACCTCCTTATGGAGGTTTTTTTTTGCCTTTTTTTCAACAACATGAATATTTTGACCTTCTTTTACTTATTTTCGTCCTCAAAGTTTAAATATGCCAAAAGATTCATCGATTAAGTCAGTTCTTATTATTGGAAGCGGCCCTATAGTAATAGGTCAAGCATGTGAGTTTGATTATTCTGGCTCTCAAGCTTCAAGATCATTAAGAGAAGAAGGTATTGAAGTTACTTTAATAAATTCTAACCCTGCTACAATCATGACTGATAAAGTAGTTGCAGATAATATCTATTTACTTCCACTTGAAATAGAATCTATAGAAAAAATTCTTAACTCTCATAATATTGATGCTGTTCTTCCTACAATGGGTGGTCAAACTGCTTTAAATTTGTGTATAAAATGTGATGATGTGGGTTTGTGGGATGAATATAATGTTAAAATAATTGGAGTTGATATTGATGCAATTGAAATAACCGAAAATAGACAAGCTTTTAGAAAATTGATGAACGAGATCGATGTCTCTATGGCACCCCAATTAATTGCCAAATCATTTTTACAAGGGAAAGAAATTGCTCAAAAATTTGGATTTCCATTATGTATTAGACCTTCTTACACACTTGGTGGTTCTGGGGCTTCATTTGTTCACAGTGAAAAAGATTTTGACTCTTTATTAAATAGAGGACTTCATGCTTCACCAATTCATGAAGTAATGATAGATAAGGCAGTAATTGGATGGAAAGAGTTTGAGTTAGAATTATTAAGAGATAAAAATGATAATGTTACAATAATTTGCTCTATTGAAAATATGGACCCCATGGGAATTCATACTGGTGATTCTATAACAGTTGCTCCAGCCATGACCTTAAGCGATAAAACATATCAGAAAATGCGTGATATGGCTATTAAAATGATGAGAGCCATTGGAGATTTTGCTGGTGGATGTAACGTTCAATTTGCTGTTAGTGATGACGAAAATGAAGATATAATTGCTATCGAAATAAATCCTAGAGTTAGTCGATCTTCCGCATTAGCTTCCAAAGCTACAGGATACCCGATTGCAAAAATAGCTGCAAAACTTGCTATTGGTTATACATTAGATGAGTTAGATAATCAAATTACAAAATCCACATCTGCTTTTTTTGAGCCTACTTTAGATTATGTTATTGTTAAAATCCCAAGATGGAATTTTAATAAGTTCAAGGGTTCTGATAGAAAGTTGGGTCTTCAAATGAAATCTGTAGGTGAGGTAATGGGAATAGGAAGGTCTTTTCAGGAAGCTTTACAAAAAGCCTGTCAATCTTTAGAGATAAATAGAAATGGTCTTGGAGCTGATGGAAAAGAGATAAAGAATCAAAATGAAATATTGAAAAGCTTGGAGTTTCCAAGTTGGAATAGGTTATTTCATATTTACGATGCAATTAAGTTAGGAATACCCTTTAAAAAGATTCAAGAAAAAACACGAATTGATGATTGGTTTTTAAGACAAATTCAAGAATTACTAGCTATTGAAGATAAGATTGAAGCATTCGATATTAACAATTTACCTAAGGAATTATTATTTGAAGCGAAACAAAAAGGTTATGCAGATAGACAAATTGGTCATTTACTTGGTTGCTTAGAAAGTGAAGTGTTCAAGAAAAGACATGATTTAGGAATTAAAAGAGTTTACAAATTAGTAGATACGTGTGCTGCTGAATTTAGAGCAGAAACACCTTATTTTTATTCAACTTTTGAGCAAGAAAACGAATCTATTGTTACCAATAAACCAAAAGTAATTGTTCTCGGATCTGGACCTAATAGAATTGGTCAAGGAATTGAATTTGATTATTGTTGTGTTCATGGTGTATTAGCTGCAAAAGAATGTGGCTATGAGACCATTATGATAAATTGTAATCCAGAAACTGTATCGACAGATTTTGATACTGCCGATAAACTTTACTTTGAACCTGTTTTTTGGGAACATATCTACGATATTATACTTCACGAAAAACCAGTTGGAGTTATTGTTCAACTTGGAGGTCAAACAGCTTTAAAACTTGCGGAGAAATTATCTAGATATGGTATAAAAGTTCTTGGAACTTCTTACGAGGCTCTTGACTTGGCTGAAGACAGAGGAAGTTTTTCAAATCTATTAAAGGATAATAATATCCCTTATCCAAAATTTGGAGTTGTAGAGTCTGCTGAACAAGCCTTAGAGCTCTCCAAAGACTTGGGTTTTCCTTTGCTTGTTAGACCTAGTTATGTTTTAGGTGGAATGAAGATGAAGATTGTCATTAATGAAGAAGACTTAGAACATCATGTGGTCGATATACTAAAGGATATGCCAGATAATCAAATCCTTCTAGATCATTTTTTAGACGGGGCTATTGAGGCAGAAGCAGATGCTATTTGTGATGGTGACAATGTTAAAATTATTGGTATCATGCAACATATTGAGCCTGCTGGGATACATTCAGGCGACTCTTATGCTCTTTTACCACCTTATAATTTAGGTGATTTTATTATTCAACAAATTGAGGAATATACCCATACAATAGCAAAAGCATTAAAAACAGTTGGATTAATAAATATACAGTTTGCTATTAAAAATGATACTGTTTATATAATTGAAGCTAATCCTAGAGCTTCAAGAACGGTTCCATTTATTGCAAAAGCATATAAAGAACCATATGTAAATTATGCTACCAAAGTAATGCTGGGTAAAAAGAAAATAAAAGACTTTGATTTTAAACCAGAAAAAAATGGTTATGCTATAAAAATTCCAGTTTTTTCATTTGATAAATTTCCAAATGTAAATAAAGAATTAGGCCCTGAAATGAAATCAACTGGAGAAGCAATAAGATTTATCAAAGACTTGAAGGATCCCTTCTTTAGAAAGATATATTCTGAAAGAAACTTATACTTAAGTAAGTAAGTCTTAATTAATAATAAGTTATATTTTATTAATAAGCTTGTTATATTTGAATATATAAACTCTATTTATGAATTATAATTTTAAAGAAAACTACCCTCATTTAGTAGCAGTTTTATTTTTCTTAATCGTATCTATTACTTATTTGTCACCTGTTTTAAATGGTTATGCTTTAAAGCAAGACGATATTGACAATCATAAAGGAGTAGCTAAAGAAATAAGAGATCATAGAGAAGAATATAATGAAGAGCCTTTATGGACCAATTCTATGTTTGGAGGAATGCCAGCTACACAAGTTTCTGTAAAACATGATGCAAATTTATTAAGTTACGCCCAAAAAATAATTTCACTTGGATTACCACATCCAATTAGTGTTCTTTTTTTATACTTATTAGGTTTCTACATACTTTGTATTTGTATGAGTATAAAACCTTGGTTATCTATTGTAGGATCAATTATGTTTGGTTTAAGCTCTTTCTTTTTTATTAGTTTGTCAGTAGGGCACAATTCAAAGATAATGGCAATGGCGTTTATGCCAATGATTCTTGGGGCATTTATATATTCCTATAGGAAAAAAGCTATTGTAGGTTCCATATTAATGGCTTTGTTTCTTGGTTTAGAGTTGAAATCTAATCATGTTCAAATTACCTATTACACCTTCATGATTTTGATTCCTCTAGGATTTAGTGAGCTAATTAGATTTTATAAAGCCAAAAGAATGCCTTCATTTTTTAAAACTACAGGTTTGTTAGTTGTTGCTGGTTTATTAGCAGTTATGTGTAATTCTGGAAATTTATTTATGACTTACGACTATTTACCTGATTCTCAAAGAGGCCCATCCGAGCTAACCTCAAAAACCCTTGGGGATAATGAAAAGGCTAAAACAGGTGGCTTAGACATCAATTATATGACCAATTGGAGCTACGGAGTTGGTGAAAGTTTAAATTTTATAATTCCTAATGTCAAGGGAGGTGGCTCAGGCCCTTACTTGTTAGACGAAAATTTAATGGAAAATAATAATGTGAGCACTAGACTAAAGAATTTTGTTAAAGATGCTTATCAAAAAGGATGGACTATAAGTTCTTATTGGGGTAACCAGCCTTCAACTGCTGGTCCGGTTTATATTGGTGCTACTATCTTTGTTTTATTTTTTCTTGGTCTTTTCTTTTTAAGAGATAGGATAAAGTGGCCTCTATTTTTTATACTATTAATTTCAATCTTTCTATCCTGGGGACACAACTGGATGTTTCTAACCAAATTATTTGCTGATTTTTTCCCTGGTTATTCAAAATTTAGATCAGTTACTATGATTTTAGTCATAGCAGAACTAATCCTTCCTCTAATAGGAATACTATGGTTGTTTCAGTTAATTGAAAAAAAATCAGATTTTTTGAATAAAGAAGTAGATTTAAAATTTACAAAAATTGAAAACCTAAATTTATTTTATATACTTTGCTCAATTACAATCCTATTCTTTTTGAGTTTGGTAATTAGTCCAGATTTATTTCTAAATTTTATATCGCAAAATGAACAACAAATAATTAATCAATTATCCGTGATGGATCCTCAAACTGGATCTTATGTAAGTGAGTTAATTGATTTCAGAATCGGCATTCTTTCTCAAGATGCTTTACGTTCTTTGATTTTGGTTTCCATAGTTTTATTATTTCTATTCTTATTTATAAAAAATAAAATATCAAAGCACATTTTAATTGTTTCTATTGGGTTGACAGTTATGTTCGATATGTGGGGTGTTAGTAAAAGATATTTGAACAATAATGACCATTCAGATCTTGAAACACAGCTTACTAGACAAAGTGGATTAAAGTATTGGCAAGATTATGAGCTTAAGTTTTATCCACATTCTCCCAAAGCTGCCGATTTGGCAATTAGAGATTATGAAATTGCTCAAAATAATGATTTAAGACTAGGTGTTCAAAACACAATGAGAGATGTCTTAAATGAGTTTGAAGACAGTGATTATAGAAATAGAATTGCCAATATTCAATCTTTTAAAGCTCTTAACTTAAACACCAATTACCGTGTTTTAGAAATGGGTAATCCTCTTAACACTGCTAGAACCTCCTTTCTTCATAAATCTATTGGAGGATATTCAGCAGTTAAAGTTAAGAGAGTCCAAGAACTTATTGATTTCTATTTTCAAAAAGAGTATAATAATTTGAATAATTCTTTGAAGAGCAATGAGTTTGATTTACTAAAATCAAATCATTTCTTTAATATGCTAAATACAAAGTATTATATTTTTAATCCAGAAGGCAATGCTGTTGTAGATTTTGTGAATCCAAATAGGGACAAAACTCCGGGAGTTTTAAAAAATCCATATACATTAGGAAATGCTTGGACAGTCAAAGAAATTAAATGGGTCCCTAATGCTGATGCAGAAATTTCCTTTTTAAACGATTCCTCTTTTGACCCATCCAATATTGCTGTAATTGATGAAAGGTATAAGGATATAATTGGAGATGTTTCCATGTCAGGAACTTCTGAAGTTAATCTTTTAAGTTACAGAGCAAATCAGTTAGAATATCAGATACAATCCCAGTCTGAAGAGTTAATTGTTTTTTCGGAAGTTTTTTACGATAAGGGATGGAAAGCTTTTGTAGATGGAGTTGAAACTCCTCATGTAAGAATAAATTATATTTTAAGAGGATTGAAAGTTAGTTCTGGAACTCACCAAATTTTATTTAAGTACGATTTACCAATTTTTAAGTACGCTTCAATAGTTTCATTTTCAAGTTCAATTATTGTACTTCTTTTATTTCTATTAATGTTGTTTTTTAAATTAAAGGAAAGACAATTCCCAGAAATATGAAAAAGGTTTTGGTCATCACTTACTATTGGCCACCTAGCGGTGGAGCAGGAGTTCAACGATGGGTTAAGTTTATAAAGTATTTTAAAGATCAAAATATTAATCCTTTTATTATAAGTGTAGATCCAGATTTTGCTTCATATCCATTAATTGATAATTCATTAACAAAAGATATACCAGATAATACAAATGTTTATTTAACTAAAACAAATGAACCATACTCTCTTTACAAGAAAATTAATAATAATCAAACTCCTTATGCTGGTTTTGCCAATGAAGGAAGGCCTAATTTTTTTCAAAAAATAGCACGATTTATTAGAGGAAATTTTTTTATTCCAGACTCGAGAAAAGGTTGGAATAATTTTGCTTACAAAAAGGCTGTTGAGATATTAGAAAAAGAAAATATTGATACCGTAATTACTACAAGTCCTCCGCATTCTACCCAACTTATTGGCTTAAAACTAAAAGAAACACAAAATATTAAATGGATTGCGGATCTAAGAGATCCGTGGACAGATATATATTATTACAAATCAATGCTTCATACTAAATGGGCTAAGCAAAAAGATTTAAATTATGAAAAAAGAGTCATTGAAAAATCAGATAAAGTTGTGGTAGTTAGTGATTCTATTAAACAACTTTTATTAAATAAATCTAATCTAGTTCAAGAATCAAAAATTCACATAATTCCGAACGGCTTTGACGAAGACGATTTTTTAGTTTCATCAAAAAATAATAACAGTAAATTTTTACTTTCCTATGTTGGAACTATTACTAAAGATTATCCTTTAGACTCCATTAAAAAGTCAATTTCCAATCTCAATATTAATCTTGAGTTTACTGGTAAAGCAGACCAACCAACCAAACATTTACTTAATGAAGTTGCTAGTTTTAATAATCATGTGAAACATAAAGAATCCATTAATCTTTTACTAGCTAGTGATATGCTCCTTTTAGTAATTCCTAAAATATCTAACAATAAAGGAATATTAACTGGAAAACTTTTCGAATATTTAGGAGCTAGAAAGCCAATTTTATGTATTGGTCCAACAGATGGTGATGCTGCTAAAATTATTAAGGAGTGCAAAGCGGGAAAAACATTTGATTATTCAGATGAAAATGGGATATATGATTTTATAGAAACTTATATGTCAAATGAATTTATATTTGAAAATAAAAATTATCTAAATTACTCAAGAAGAAACCTTACAAAAAACCTATCAAAAATTTTAACTGATATGGCAGAGAATAAAAAGCTGTTATGATAAATTTTGATGATACTAAACCTGTATTTGCCCATAAGTCCAACTGGGAACTAAGAAAATCGTATTATCTTTTTTCAATCCTCCAACATTCACTTTTAGTTAAAATTGGAAGTTTATTATTGAAAATTTCATTCTTTCTGAGAATACCTATTAAGAAACTCATAAAAATGACCATTTTTAATCAATTTTGTGGAGGAGAGAATATTCAAGATTGTTCCAAGAAAATTAATGAACTTTATGAATTTGGAATAGGTACTATTCTAGACTACTCAGTTGAGGGAAAAGAAAATGAGTCTGATTTTGAAAAAACAAAAGAAGAAATAATTCAAACCATTCTTTTCTCAGCAAACAACAGTAAAATCCCATTTACTGTTTTCAAAATTACAGGTTTAGGTAAATCATCTTTAATTGAAAAAGCAAGTCTAGATTTTAAAAGTCTAGATGATAATGAGCTTGAAGAACTAAATTTAGTTACCAGAAGAGTAGATGAAATTTGTAAAGCTTCGAGTGAAAATAGAGTTCCTATTTTTGTAGATGCTGAAGACAGTTGGTACCAAGATTATATTGATGATGTGGTGGAAAGTATGATTTTTAAGTACAATAATGAATTTCCAATTGTGTATAATACTATACAGCTATACCGTCACGATAGACTCCGATATATGAAAGATTTAATTTCAAGATGTAACTCAAATGGGAAGAATCTAGGTCTAAAATTAGTTCGTGGTGCATATATGGAAAAGGAACGAGAGCAAGCAAGTAAGAAGAACTATCCAGACCCAATTCAAAAAGACAAACAAGCAACCGATAATGACTTTAACAAGGCTGTAGAGTTTTGTATTGAAAATATTAAGACTGTAAGTCTTTGTGTAGGGACCCATAACGAAAAAAGTGTTTTACATTTAACTAATCTCATGAAAAAAAAGGCATTTAAAAACAACGATTCTAGAATTTGGTTTGCCCAACTTCTTGGCATGAGTGACCATATAAGTTTTAATCTTTCAAAAGAAGGCTATAATGTTGCTAAATATGTTCCCTATGGCCCTGTGAAGGAAGTTATTCCTTATCTTATAAGAAGAGCTGAGGAGAATACTTCGGTTTCCGGGCAAACAAGTAGAGAACTTTCTTTAATTAAAATTGAACTAGAAAGTAGGAATTAGTCTAAGTAACTCATAGGTACTTTGGTTCCTTTTATATTTTTAGAGAAAACTCTAATAGAACCCACAAGTATCTCTGCTTCTACATAAATTGGGATTCTATTGATATCATCACTTACAAAAACATCCATAGTCTCATTGGCTTTGAAAATAGTTCCTTCAATTAGGTTAATTTGAAAGTGGATGCAATCAATAGTTTTTTTGTTCTGATTAGTTATCTTATTCTTACCCTTGTAAATAATATTTATATTTTCGAAAACCTGTTTGTCTAAAACTATATTTAAAGGAATAGTATCGTTTTTTTGGTATGTAGTAAAGTTTATAGCTCTAGAAAAATATACAGAGCTCATGATATCAAAACTGCAATTTATTATATCTAAAGTGTCTTGTATATGTTCTTTATCCTTGAAATCTGAAATATAAGCTAGATTTCTATCATAGTCAAAATCATACTCATAATCTAGTTTGAAATCACCTTCTCTTACCCTTCTTGTAAAGTGAAGGGGTAGTAAAGTTTTTTTTGAAATAAAGGATGCATATTTATCCCTAACTTTAAAAAACCAATCATAGTTTTTCAAGGTTCTTCCTTTTCCTTCTAAATATAGACATGGTTGATTTTTATATATTGAATCTTCTACTTTGAACCTTACTTTACCAGCAGAAACCCATGTTTTGCTCATTAAATATTCAATATCATATATAACTTCTTCACCAGCAATGAATGGAAGATTATTGGAAATGCAGTTTGTTTGGGCCGATAAATCAAAGACTAATAAAACAAATAAATATTTAAATAAATTATTCAGCTGTTTTATTAACAAAAGCAGTTATTTTAAGAATTGTATTTTCAGGGGATGTGTTTGCAGAAACCGTAACAGTTTTAGTTTGCTTGCTACCAGCTTGACCTTTAGATGGTCTAAAAACAACATCAATTTTACCACTTTCACCAGGAAGAATTGGTTCTTTTGGCCAGTTAGGTACAGTACATCCACAAGATCCTTTCGCATTTGAGATTTTAAGAGGTTCATTTCCTGAGTTTTTAAAGGTAAATGAGTATTTATTCTCAGAATTAACCTCCACATTTCCAAATTCGTGAAGATCGGTTGTGAATTTAATTGCTGTTTTAGGTAATTTTGAAGAGCCATCCATTGTAGGAGTAAATGGATTTTCTCGCATGTTTTTTTCTACATTGTCTATATTTCTTTTGGCTGCAGGATCAGGAGATATGTATGTTTTATTTGGTGATTTAGAGAAAATATCCTCATTATCAGTTGTTGAAGTTAGACTGTAAAGAGAAATGAAAAATGCAAATAAAGAAATTGCAATTGCTATATTAGACTTGTCTTTCATAACTAAATTTTAGTTTGCTAAATTAATAAACCCTTTGTCATCTTTCAAAATTTCAAGAGATTTTTGTAATGGAGCATTTAATTCATTGATTATTTCATAAAATCTTTTGTAATCAAATAAGTCTTGGGCAATATTTGCTTTAAGTCTAATTTCAATGGTTTTTTTAGATTCTTCAAATTGGGGCTTGTCAAATTCTACTCCTTCTTTTTTCGCAAAATTTATTAATTCGTCAGTTATAGTTTTACTGTTAAAATCCTTTTTATACTTTTCAAAATTTGTATATTTTTTTTCTAGTGAAGGTCTATTTTTATTAACCCAATACAATGCAAATTGATTAAATATTCCTTTTCTAATAAGTTTGCTGAAATAATCACTAGTTCCAGTTGTGTCCAGTGGGACGAAATAATCGGGGACAATACCACCCCCACCATACACTATTCTATTTTTTAAGAGTGTAGAGAATTCTTCATTTTTATTGTTTTTTATGCTGTCTTTGTTAAAAGATTCTCCAGATTTATATCTGCTATACTTTTCTTTTCTATAGGCCATAGATCCTTTGTTATAAGGTTTCTGAATGCATCTCCCACTTGGTGTATAATATTTAGATGTTGTAATTCTTACTTGGGTTCCGTCTGGCAATTGAATTGGTTTTTGAACAAGCCCTTTTCCAAATGTTCTTCTCCCCACAATTAGTCCTCTGTCCCAGTCTTGTATTGCACCACTTACGATTTCACTTGCACTTGCACTACTTTCATTTACTAAAACAATAACTTTTCCTTTTTCAAGTAACCCTGTTTTATTTCCTGCATATGTTTTTTCTGGAAATTTTCTCCCTTTAGTAGAAACAATTTTTCTATATCCTGGTAAAATTTCGTCAGATAAATCAACAGCTGTCTTTAGATATCCTCCTCCATTGTTTTGTAAATCTAGAACAAGATTTTCCATTCCCTTACTTTTTAACTTGAATACAGCAGTTTTTATTTCATTTATACTTGTCGAAGAAAAATTATTGAGCTTAATATATCCCGTATTGTCATTAACCATGTAAGAAGCATCTACACTGTAAATTGGGATTTTATCTCTTGTAATTTCAAAATCTAAAATCTCTTTATTATTCCCTCTTACTATCCCAATTTGAACTTTTGTACCTTTTGCTCCAAGAAGTCTATCTCTTACTCCCTTATTTTTAATTCCATTGCCTGCAACTAATTCATCTTTAATTTTAATAATTTTATCACCAGCCATCAGACCTACTTTTTCTGAGGGTCCACCAGGGATAGCTTGGACTATTAAGATAGTATCTTTAAATATTTGAAATCTTATTCCAACCCCAGTAAATGACCCTTTTAATGGTGCATTCATATCGTGAATATCTTTTAAAGATATGTATGTAGAATGTGGATCTAATTGTTCGAGCATATACCTTATTGCATGTTCTGTTATCAAGGTATTTTTAACAGAATCAGGATAGATGAGATCGAAAAATTTAATTCCTTGAAAATAATTATTAATGGTATTTTTTGAATTAGATTTATTAGATGGAATTGGTATGGTACTTAGATTTGGTATTCTTTTCCTAATAACATCAAGAACTAAGGTGTCTTTTTCTCTAACTAATTTAACTTCACATTTAGAATTTTTATCACCGCACAATAACTCATTAAATTCAGAATAATAGTAAACCTCTTTTAAATTATTATTATTAATTTCTAGTACTTGATCATTTTTTTTAATCTTTGAGATATCTGCACCACTTCCTTTGAATACACTATCAACAAGAATTTTCCCTTTTTTGAATTTAATTGAAAAACCTAGAGAGGCTTTTTCAGATGGTGTAATACCAAGCATTTCAAATACAGAGTCTGGTTGGTAAAGTGCCATTGGTCTTAGATAGTTATACATACCTAATACTAAATCACTTTGTAATTTATTTTCGTCTACTTCCTCTACATACATTTGTTCGATAAGAAACAATAACCTTTCAATTTTGACATCTGTAGATCTAGATTCTAAATTCTGCCCAATAATATTAAAAGTTAAAAATGTTAGTATAGGTAATATTAAATGTCTGATTGGCAATTTTTTTATGAATTTGATTTTATAGGTTGTTAAATTAGCTTAATTCAACCAAAAAAAGGTAAATGTTAAAATTTATTTTTTGTGTAGGTATAAAATTGATTTACTCTCAAAAAAAGCATCTTCAAAATAATTAATAATATTCTCGATTCTAAAATTGTACCTTTTAGATACTTTTTGAATTTCTTCTTTTAAATCTCCCCCCTTTAAATAAATAATTCCATTTTGAATTTCATTTTTGTTGGATTTGGCAATGTTTTGTTCTACCCAAGGACAAAACCTTTCTAGTTGGGTTACTGCTCTACTAACAATAAAGTCAAATTTCTCAGAAATATTTTCAGCTCTTTCAATTTTTGATTTTACGTTTCTAATTTCCAAGTCTTCAACTATTTTATCGACAACCCTTATCTTTTTGCCAATTGAATCAACCAATGTAAATGAAGTATTCTTAAAATATATTGCTAACGGAATACCAGGAAAACCACCCCCAGTACCAACATCTAATATTTTTGTGTTGTTTTTAAAATTAATAAATTTCGCAATAGACAAGGAGTGTAGCACATGTCTTGTATAGAAGTTCTCTGTATCTTTTCTACTAATAACATTAATTTTAGAATTCCAATCCAAGTAAATATCTTTAAGACTTTCAAATTGATGGATTTGATTTTGATCTAAGTTTGGAAAATAATATTGAATTATTTTTGCGGAATCAGATGGTTTCAAAACTATGTTTCATAATGTTATATAAAAACTCTCTTGCTCTAAAGAGTTGAGCTTTAACTGTTCCTAATGGCAGGTTTAACTCTATAGATATTTCCTCATAGCTCATTTCTTTAAAATATCTCATTTCAACTAAGATTTCGTATCTGGGTTTTAATTTTTTCACATACTGTCTCATTAATTGTATTTTTTGCTCATTCATAGCAATTTGCTCAGGAGTCATTCCATCTGATTTTATTTCGAACATATATTCCTCGCCATCATTATTGGAGACACGATTATCTATAGACATTACGTTTTTCTTCTTTTTTCTAAGAAAATCGATACAGTTATTTGTTGCAATTTTAAATAGCCAAGTGCTAAATGCAAAATTTGGAGTGTATTGGTTTAATCTGTTGAACGCTTTTCCAAATGCTTCTAATGTTAAATCTTCTGCATCATCATTATTATTCACCATCTTTAATAACATATAGTATATTGGATCTTTATACTTATCCATTAAATCAGAAAATGCTTGTTGGTCTTTGTCCTTTGTTGCTCTTAGGACTAATTCATAATCTTTTTGAGCTTTTTCCGAAAGGTGTGATAACGTTTTTTCTTTCTCCATTAAAGTCTAATTCTTCTATTTATTTGAAAGATAGGTTGGCAAAATAGTAAGATGATTTCATAAATTGGAAATGCCCAAAGAAGATCTTTGCACATCATAATCTTGAAAGCTTTGTAATTTATCGCTATAATTAATAAATACCTTACTGTAAAAAGAAGTAGGCCAATCTTTATATAATTAATTGAAAAGAATGAAAACATTAACAAAAAGTAAAAAGCCAATGCACTTAAATATTGCATTCCTAATAAAATTTTGTGCTTTTTTTTGTATTTAAAATTTGTAGTATGGTGCCTTCTTTTTTGATATACCCAGTTTTTAAATTCTTTTTTGGGCTTTGATATTGTCATACTTTTAGAATTGAAAATGACTTGTGTATTACTAACATTGGATGCCTGATTAACAAATAAATCATCATCTCCAGATTCAATATGGTAGTGGGATTTAAATCCATCGTTTAAATAATATACATCCTGATGATAAGCTAAGTTTCTACCAACTCCCATGTAGGCTAATTTTGCTTTTGCATATCCTAAAGAGTTTATTGCTATTTGAACAGAATCAAATCTTATTATTTTATTTAAAAATCCTTTTTCTTTTTCGTATATTCCTACGCCAATTACTATTTGTTTTTCCTTTTCAAATCCTTTACTCATTTCATTAATCCAATATTTTGACAATGGTTGACAATCTGCATCTGTAAACAATAAATAGTTGTTTTTAGCCGCCTTAATCCCAATAGTAATTGCAAGTTTTTTTCCAAAATTGTCAATGTTATTGTCTGGAATATCTACTATTTTAAGTTTGGAGTACTGAGCTTTAAATTTGTTTAATGTTTCAATACTATTGTCCCAAGATCTATCATTAACAACAATGACCTCAAAGTCTTCATATTTTTGATTAAGTACTAATGGGAGATTTTTTTTAAGATTTTCGTTTTCATTTCTTGCGCAAATTATTACGGATATTCCTTTTTTCTTTACACTTTTATTTTCCTTTATAAAGGCTACTCTTGCACTGAAATAAAACAAATAAAAACATTGAATTAAAAAACTAACAGTAAGAAAAATAAATCCAATTTCAGAATAGGTCATATATATTAAAACATTTAAACATTTAAAAGTATTGCTTAATTAAGATGTTATATATTTGTTCTACAGCAGTTTATCCACAGTTTTATGAACTTTACTCTATCAAAAAAAGATAAGAATTCAAATGCTAGATCAGGTATTTTAAAAACAGACCACGGTGAGATAAAAACACCAATATTTATGCCTGTTGGAACTGCAGGAACGGTTAAATCAGTCTCACAAAGAGATTTAGAAGATCAAGTTAATGCACAAATAATTTTAGGTAATACTTATCATTTATACTTAAGACCAGGAATTGAAACTCTTGAGAGGATAGGAGGATTACATAAGTTTATCTCATGGAACAAACCTATTTTAACGGATTCTGGAGGTTACCAAGTCTACAGTCTTTCAGGAAGAAGGAAAATTATTGAAGAAGGCGTTAAATTTAAATCTCATATAGACGGATCTTCTCATTTTTTCACACCAGAAAATGTTATGGAAATTCAAAAATCTATTGGTGCAGATATTATAATGGCTTTTGATGAATGCACACCATATCCTTGTGATTATTCCTATGCTAAAGATTCTATGGAAATGACCCACCGATGGTTAAAAAGATGTGTAGATGGATTTAATTCAACTCCGTTTAAATACGACTATTCACAAGTTCTTTTTCCTATTGTCCAAGGAAGTACATATTCAGACCTAAGAAAAAAAAGTGCAGATGTAATATCATCTTTTGATTTACCTGGAAATGCAATTGGAGGTCTTTCTGTTGGTGAGCCACATGATTTAATGTATAAACATACGGAGGAAGTTTGTGCTATTTTACCATTGGATAAACCAAGATATTTAATGGGTGTGGGAACACCATCTAATTTATTGGAATGTATTTCCTTGGGAATTGATATGTTTGATTGTGTTATGCCATCACGAAATGCAAGAAATGGAATGTTATTCACCAGTGAGGGAATTATTAATATAAAAAATAAAAAATGGGAAAATGATTTTAATCCAATTGATCCCAATGGTGTTTCTAGTGTTGATAAACGTTACTCGAGATCCTATCTTAGACATTTATTTGTATCCAAAGAAATGCTTGGTCCTCAAATTGCAAGTATCCATAATCTTTCTTTCTATCTGTGGTTAGTGAATGAATCTAGAAACAGAATTGAGGATGGAACTTTTAGGGAATGGAAAAATAAAATGGTTGTCAAACTCGTTGAAAGACTGTAAAGTTTAATATGAAAAAGTTAGATTGGTTTATTATAAAAAAATTCCTTGGAACATATGTTTTTATGATAGGTGTGGTTATGAGTATTTCCATAATTTTTGATGTTTCAGAAAAGTTAAAAGACTTTATCAATCCCGAAAACAATCTTACTTTTTATAAAATAATTACTGAATACTACCCTTATTTCTTTATCCACTACGCAAATTTATTTTCTTCCTTAATTATTTTTTTATCAGTATTATGGTTTACAAGTTTTATGGCACAAAGATTAGAAATTGTAGCCATTTTAAGTAATGGGGTTAGTTTTTGGAGATTTTCCAGACCATATATTATCGCTTCTTCTTTTTTATTAGTTATTTCAGTTTTAATGAATCACTATGTTGCACCTTATGCAAATAAGAATAGGTTGGATTTTGAAAATAAATTTACAAAATACAATGTTAATTTTAAAGATGTTCATTTAGAGGTTAGTCAAGGAACAATTGTTAGTTATCGTCAGTTTATTGGCAATACCACCACTGTAAGACGGCTTTGGGTGGAGAATTGGAAAGAAAATGAAAATGGACAATGGGAGCTAGAAAGCGATATGCAAGTAGAGCGGGCTGAGGGAGATAGTGTGTTATACAACTGGAAGCTTAAAAATACTTTTATTAGAAAAATTGGCAAAATCAACGATGAACTTATAACTAGAAAATTAATTGATACTGTTCTATCTTTTAACATTAGCGATCTTGGTCAACGTTCTGCAATTACTTATGCTATGACCACTCCAGAACTTATTAAGTATAGAGAGAAAGAGGAAAATAAAGGAAACTCTATTGCTCAAATTGACATAAGTAGACATGAAAGAACAGCTTACCCATTTGCTGCATATATTTTAACGGTTATAGGAATATCTGTTGCTTCTCGAAAATCTAGAGAGGGGGTTGGCAAGAATTTAGTTATAGGTCTTTGTTGCGGTCTGGTCTACGTTTTTTTTATGAAAATGACTACAGTTGCTGCAGTAAATATTGGTTGGAATACAATTTTGGCAGTCTGGTTCCCAAATATTTTCTTTTCTATAGTAGCTATCTTTTTATTTTATAAAAGATTAATCTCTTAATGATTTATTTTTTTTAATCTTTTAAATCTTATTTTCTTGTTGCCTTTTTCCATGGAGATTTCATAATCTAATCCTTCAATATTAATTTTTACTACATAGAAAGGATTTGGTATCTTAAATCCATTAGATTTATTCCAGTTTACATTAACTGTTTTAAAGTTATTCTCAATATCTAATTTATTTAAATGAAAATTCTCTAAGTCATTAATGAATTCTTTACTATACTTTTTTTTCAATTTTTCTACAACCTTATAAAAGTTGAAATTATCCATATAAATATTGGTATCTATATGGTTTAAGGATTGATGTCTTGAAAAATTTTGATTATTGAACGAGGTGAATCTACAGCTAGAATCATTAAATGAAACATCAATAGAAATTGTATCGTTGTTATATTCAAAGAAATAGTTTTTTGTATCGGTTTTGGTTTCACTTTTAGAGAAAAGTATATTGCCATTTAATAAAATATCGAAAACTTTTTTAGAAAAACTCTCGTTAATATTTACAACCTCAGATTTTTCAATATTAATTTTTATTGGATTGACCAAAAGGAAATTTTTTATTTTGTTATCT
The DNA here is from genome assembly GCA_038108155.1 of Flavobacteriales bacterium. Taxonomy (GTDB): domain Bacteria; phylum Bacteroidota; class Bacteroidia; order Flavobacteriales_D; family Parvicellaceae; genus MED-G20. The sequence continues at coordinate 17,398 of JAYNHP010000002.1, forward strand.
GGTAGCCAATTCCATTCTCTATCGTTGAAAAGAGAATAAACCAAAAACAGACCTAAAATAAAACCTACAAGGTAAAATTTAAGTCTGTTTAGAAAGTTCATTAGAACACCCCCTATGGGCTAATTAATATCTGTAATATTCAGGCTTGAATGGCCCTTCAACTTTAACACCAATGTATTCAGCCTGATCTTCTCTTAAAGTCTCTAGTTCAACACCAATTTTTGCAAGATGCAAAAGAGCAACTTTTTCATCAAGATGTTTTGGTAACATATAAACTTCATTTTTATAATTCTCACTATTTTTCCAAAGTTCAATTTGTGCTAATGTTTGATTGGTAAATGAGTTACTCATTACAAAAGATGGATGACCTGTTGCACAACCCAAGTTAACTAGTCTTCCTTCGGCTAGTAATATAATATCTTTACCATTTATGGAGTACATGTCTACTTGTGGTTTGATAGTAGTTTTAGTAGCCCCATGGTTGTTATCAAGCCAAGCAACGTCTATCTCGTTGTCAAAATGACCAATATTGCAAACAATTGTTTTGTCTTTCATCATTTCAAAATGCTTTCCTTTAATGATGTCTTTATTTCCAGTTGCTGTAACCACTATATCTGCTTCGGCTACTGCATTTTCCATTTTCTTCACTTCGAAACCATCCATTGCGGCTTGAAGTGCGCAAATAGGATCTATTTCTGTGACTATTACTCTAGCTCCTGCACCTTGAAGAGAAGCTGCCGACCCTTTACCAACATCTCCATAACCTGCAACTATAGCTACCTTACCTGCCATCATTACATCGGTAGATCTTCTTATGGCATCAACTAATGATTCTTTGCAACCGTATTTGTTGTCAAATTTTGATTTTGTTACAGAATCATTAATATTAATAGCTGGCATTGGAAGTGTTCCGTTTTTCATTCTTTCGTATAGTCTGTGTACACCAGTAGTTGTTTCTTCAGAAAGGCCTTTAATGTCTTTTACTAGTTCTGGATAGTTGTCCAAAACCATATTTGTTAAATCTCCTCCATCGTCTAAAATCATGTTCAAGGGTTTGTTGTCTTCAAAGGCAAATAGAGTTTGTTCGATACACCAATCAAATTCTTGGTCATTCATTCCTTTCCAAGCAAAAACTGGAATTCCTGCTTTGGCAATAGCCGCTGCAGCATGATCTTGTGTAGAGAATATATTACAAGAAGACCAGGTAACTTCTGCCCCTAAATCAATCAAAGTTTCTATAAGAACTGCAGTTTGAATAGTCATGTGGAGACATCCAGCTATTCTGGCTCCTTTAAGGGGAAATTCTCCTTTATATTCTTCTCTTAGAGAAATTAATCCTGGCATTTCTGCTTCTGCTAACCTAATTTCTTTTCTTCCCCAGTCAGAAAGACTGATGTCTTTAACTTTAAAATTTTCTTTAACTGTATTAGTCATATTTAATATTTTTTGGCAAATGTAGTTTTTAGAGTTATAAAAAACAAGATTAAATTACTTTGTCTAAAGTTTAATTATTTGCTTAGAAATAACTTGTGAATCCAAGGTGAATTTTACCAGTTCTAATTAGAAATGGATTATCAATTTTTCTACCCAAACCATAAATCAAGGTTAGAAGACCATTTGGCATAGAGATATTTGTTCCAAACCCAAAACTTTGAAAATAATCTTCTCTTAAAAAATCATAAATTTTACTTTCAGTCCATGCAAAATCTGAGAAAAGAAAAACATTAGATTTCTCATCTAAAAGGTACCTAAATTCAAAATTCCCGAGAATAAAGGAACTTACCCAAATAGATTCTTCATCAAACCCTCTAATAGTTTTATAGCCCCCTATCCTGGTTAATTCATTTTCGTAAAGAATATTATTTTGGATAGTAGATGTAGAAAGTTTAATTTTAAAAGTAGTTCTATTTATTAGGCTTAGATAACTCGAAAAAGATAAATTTCCGTTAAAATTTGGAGATTTTAGGATATTACTAGACGCTGCGTCTATTGCATAAGTTTCTTTCCATCCATAAGCAATTTCACTTTTTATTTTAAATCCTCTTTTAGGGTTGAATGGATTGTCTAGTTTTTTAAAATCGGTTACAAATCCAAAACTATTAATTGAAGTGGAACTATAATCATCTTCTAAAAGATTCGTGGAGTTATTGTTAGTAAATAAAAAGCCATTAGAAAAATTGGAGCTAGATTTATAATTTATAATCAGCTTTGAATTAAAATTAAAAAACGAACTATCTTTCTTTATCATATCTATTCCACCTTTAATCTCGAAATTTGTATTGAATAGGAAAGGATAGCTAAGTTCAGCAATAAGATTTTGTGAAGAGTTAAACATTCTTCTCCAATTAATTTTAAGTACTTCACCATAGCTCAAAGCATTTTGAAAATTTAGAGCTACATTTCCTGTGAATTGTACAGTTTCATTTTCACCAGGTTGAATACCAACAAGACCATTTATGCTATTTTTAGATTGTGGTTTAAAATAGGTATATAAAGATGCTTTGTTGTCAATGAACTCATATGCAGGCGGTCTAATTTCTTGAATGAATCCTGTGTTTTTAATATTTTCACTTATTTTATAAATTTTATTTAGTTCAAATAAATCTCCATTTCTAATGTCTGAAAATTTATATATAAGTTGAAGTTCTTTTTTTGTTATTTCTGGATTTATAATAGAATCAATTTTAACTAAAGGCCCCGTAATTAAGTTACATATTAAATTAATTTTTGAATTTATAATTTCACTTTTTTGAAATTCAAACTCTGCAAATGGAAATCCGTTGTTGTTCATTAGAATAATCCATTTTTTTATTCTTTTAGAAAAATCATTGGCATTAAAATAAGTTTTCTCGCTATTGAAATCTTCTCTAAGTTTAAGATTTAAAGAATTTGGTAAATTTACTTCTATACTGTTTACAGAAATAAGATTTCCAGTCTGTAGATATATTTTTAATCTTTGATTTTTTAGATTTACAGAATCAACATTGCATGTAAAGTATCCACTTTCTATTTCTTTAAGTAAAATATTATTTACTAGTTCTCTAACATTATTAGAACTAGTTTTTTCAGCTTTAAAAAGTTCTAGATTCTTATAAATCTCTAAGAAATTTACTTGTTGCCCAAAAAGTAATATTGGAAATAAAAAGATTAACACTATTATTTTCTTTGAATCCATATTTACCAAATAATCTCTTTTAAATGATTTGATTTTAAGAACTTATTTGCCTTAGAAAAATGTTTGCAACCAAAAAAACCTCTGTAGGCAGAAAGAGGGGATGGGTGAGGTGCCTTCAATATAAGATGCTTTTTAAAGTCTATTAAAACTTCCTTTTTCTGGGCATAATTTCCCCATAGTATAAAAACCACTTTACTTTTTAATAACGAAATTTGTTTTAAGATAGTATTTGTAAATAAATCCCATCCTAAATTATTATGAGAGTTTGCAGTTCCTAACCTTACAGTTAATGAAGAATTTAATAAAAGAACACCTTGATTTGCCCAAGATTCAAGATTTTTTTTAGTTTGAGGATTGTATTTCAAATCGTTTTTAATTTCTTTAAATATATTTTTTAAAGAGGGAGGAGTATTTTGATTTTCGTTAACTGCAAATGCAAGTCCATTAGCCTGATCTTTGCCATGGTAGGGGTCTTGCCCTAAGATTACTATTTTCAAATCAGTAAAATTTGTTTTCTCAAATGCTTTGAAGATATTTTCTTTTTTTGGACACAATAGTTCTTTAGAGCTACAATTTTTTACTTCGCTATTTATTTTTTGAAAATATTTTTTTGAAAACTCTTTTTCAAATATGGTTATCCATTCTTTATGTAATTTTTTTGTATTCAATTTATTTCTAATTTTACAACAATTAAATAAAAGTCATTTGATTTCATTGTTGGTATTTCTTTTTTAATAATTTTGTTAATAGATATTTTGAAAATCATGAAAAAATTATTCACTTACTCATTTGCAATTATTGTTTTATCCTCTCTTTCTTCTTGTTTTGTATTTCAACCACCGCAGAAAACTTGTCCAGCTTACAGCTTAAACCCTCAAGAGGAAAATCCTAAAGAGTTAATTACATTGCAAGATAAAAAAACTAAAAAAGCCAACTTTTAACTAAAGTCTTTTATTTGTTTTAAACTTTCCTTTAAACAATTCTTTTTATTCTACATTTTCTCTATTTTTGCTATTCATGTGTAGAATAGCAATATTAACTTTATTACTTATTTTTCAGTTATTTTCTGCTTCAATGTTTTCTCAGATTCCTGTAAATGAGAAATTAATGGTGAGAATAACTAAAGAGATATGGTTGGGAGCTACTGTTCACTCTAGCGGTTTTGCGTTGAACTATGGTATGTCAAAGTTTAAGACTTTTAAGAAAAAATCGTTAATTAACGTAGATTTAGTAAGTATAAATCATGACAAGGAGTACAAAATATTTGGATCCTTTGACGAAAATGCAAAGAAATTTATTTTCGGCAAATTTAACTCTCTTTACACTGTAAGATTTGGTTTTGGTAATAGAAAAATTTTATACGAAAAGTTAAGAGAAAATGGTTTACAGATTTCAATGAATTATACTGTAGGACCATCTTTAGGTTTAGTAAAGCCAGTTTTTTTAGAAGTTTTTAAATACGATTTTTCTGGCAGAATTGCAGGAATTGCTACTGAAAGATACGATCCCGAATTACATAATTTTTACAATATTTATGGTAGGGCATCTTGGACAGCTGGTTTAATGGAAACAAAAATTAATCCAGGTATGTTTTTTAAGTTTGGTCTTGATTTTGATTATTCAAGTAATCGAGATATCATAAATTCTTTGGAGGTTGGAGCTTGTCTGGATGTCTTTTCTAAGCCTGTGATTTTAATGGTAGAAAATAACAACTACAGGTTTTATCCTAGTGTATATATTAATTGTTCTATTGGAAATAAATTTTATTAATGAGTGTTAACGCTGCTGTAAAAACTAAAAAGCCAAAATGGCTTAAAGTAAAATTACCTACTGGGGAATCTTATAAAAAAGTAAGAAATCTTGTTACCGAACACAAACTACATACAATTTGTGAAAGTGGAAATTGTCCAAATATGGGTGAATGTTGGGGAGCAGGCACTGCTACTTTTATGATTTTAGGTAATGTTTGTACAAGGTCTTGTGGCTTTTGTGCAGTTGCTACTGGGAGACCTGAAGCTGTAGATGTCTTTGAGCCAGGTAGAGTAGCTAACTCTGTTAAATTGATGAAAGTTAAACATGCGGTTATTACATCTGTAGATCGTGACGACTTGTCTGATGGAGGTTCTAATATTTGGGTCAGTACTGTTAAAGCTATTCGAAGACAATCTCCTACTACTACATTAGAGACTTTAATTCCAGATTTTGCTGGGATTTGGGAAAATTTAAATAACATAATAGAAGTTGCTCCAGAAATTGTTTCTCATAACATTGAAACTGTAAGAAGACTTACAAAAACAATTAGAGTTCAAGCAAAATACAACAGAAGTTTAGAGGTTTTGTTGCGTCTTAAACAAGGTGGGATGAAAACGAAGTCTGGTTTAATGCTGGGATTAGGAGAGACCGAAGAAGAAGTTTTTGAAACACTTGAAGATTTAAGATCTGTAAAAGTTGATATTGTAACTATAGGTCAGTATTTACAACCAACTCCAAAACACGCTCCTGTTAAAGATTTTATTACTCCAGAGCAGTTTACAAAATATAAAGAATTTGGTCTAAAAGCTGGGTTTAGATTTGTAGAAAGCGGTCCTTTGGTAAGGTCTAGTTACCATGCTGAAAAACACTTATTTTAATTTGTTTAATTTATTTTTAAAAAAATTCATTCAACAACTGCTTGAATAATTTAATAATTTGTATTTTTCGGTATAATTTTGAAATCCATGAAAAAAATAGTTTTATATCCGTTGATGTCCTTAGGTGTTATATTATTTCTCTATACTTTTTCAAGAAATGAAAACAATACCTCTAGAAAATATACTTTTAAACAAATTTCAGATACCAAAGCCTTTGCTGGTGCTAAGGGAGCCCAAGAGTATGCAGAATTAATGTATAAGGATGTAGTTACTGGAAAAGTTGAATTAGCCAAATTGGCAGCGGCAAAAGACGAAGTTCTTCAAAGAATGCAGTCAAGATCGACTAATTTAAGTTTTATTGAAGAAGGACCAGACAATGTTGGTGGTAGAACAAGAGGAATTGCCATTGATCCAAATGATGACAATGTAATGTATGCAGGTTCTGTTTCAGGTGGTCTTTTCAAAACTGTAAATGGTGGTTCGAATTGGACAAGAGTCCAAGAATTTGATAATGCCATGGTTAATAGTGCTGGTGGTGTGGGTTCGCTTGGTATTTCATCTATCGCTTTTTCTGCAAATGGTAACATTTTATATATTGCCACTGGAGGTTCGAGGTTTGGTGAAGGTCTCATCGATGGTGATGGAGTTTGGGTAAGTTCAAACATCAATACTAGTTCCCCAACTTTTAATCAAATCCCAGGCACAGATAATAAAGATATTTTGAAAGTAGTTACCAACCCAAACGACCCTAATGGTGCTTACTTTGTTGGTATGGGTGTTGGATTAAATAAAATTGAACAGGGAATGAATGTTATCCCTGAAGCTAATACTATTTCTGGAATTCCTACTAACGCTACAATTGGTGACTTCAAAGTTTCAGAAGATGGCCAAGTTATGATATTAGGTTTAGACCAAGGTGGTATAAGATCATGGATTAGCCAAGATGGAGGTGTTAATTGGACTGATTTGCATTCTAATGGTGAATTATCAGGAACTGGTACAATTAGAGGAGAATATGCAATTTCTAAGAACAAAAATGACGCAAATAACTACACTCTTTATGCTCTATTTGCATCTTCTGCTGGTACACTTGGCGGAGTTTACAGATCTGTAGATAATGGAACTACCTGGTATCAAATAGCTCCAGGTGCTACTGGTAATTTTACTCCTCTAACATCGAGAAGCGGTCAAGGTAACTATGATTTGGTCGTTATATCTAGACCCGATGGCGAAGAATGTATTATTGGTGGAATTGACTTATGGTCTTGGGTACATACTCCAAATTCTGCTGATCCCGAAAATGGCCAATGGTATGCAGTTTCTGCTTGGTATGTAGATCCATCTGTTCCTATTTACATTCATGCTGACAACCATCGTCTCTTATGGAAAAATGATTACACGTTACTAGTTGGTAATGATGGTGGTGTTCAAGTAAGAACAGGTAGTTCTGGTACTAATCAATTCGGATCTGTAATAAACAAAGGTTACAATGTCACTCAGTTTTACTCGATGGCTTTTGGTGGTAATGGCTCTGTAATTGCAGGTGCTCAAGATAATGGTACTCAGTACAAGGATAACTCTTTACCTTGGTCTAAAGAATTTGCCGAGGTTTCTGGTGGAGATGGTTTCGAATGTGAAATTTCCTATTTAAACAGCAATGCGTTTGTGACTACTGTATATAATGGTTCCATCTCTAGATCAAGCGATAGAGGAACTACTAGTCAATCTGTTCCTGCTCCATGTACAGGAATTGTTGGAGAAAACTGTGGACCTTTTTACAACGCCATTGCACTTATGGAAAATCCTGAAGATTTAAATACTAAAGATTCTGTAGTATATGTTCCTAATGAAGATAAATTAATTGGAGATACCATTACTTACTACAGTAAATCATTTGGGATTCCTATCAAACATGTTTTAACCCAAAGCCTAAATGTATATGATACAATGAATATCGTTGGTACTGATACATTTGTAACAGTTACTGGTGCTGACACTCTTACTCTACCAGATTATGTTCAATCTTATTTTATAACTCAAAATGACGCTTCAGTTTACGTTACAAGAGATATGATGAGATTTACTACTGTTCCCGAATGGTGGAGAATTTATAATTTATCAAGTTCAATAAGAAGCTTTGAAATTTCACATGACATGAACTATGCTTGGTGTGGTTCTTACAATGGAAGCCTCGTTAGGATAACAGGCTTAGGAAATGCATATTCCAAACAAGAAGCTGATATTGCATATAGACCATCAGCAACTGATACTTTGATAGAAATTGCTACTGGTAATATTGTAACTGGTTCTTTAGTCAATCAAATTAATTTTGCTCAGGACGGAAATCTATATACAAAACAAAATGGTTCAGAAATTTTATATAAAGTTCATTACGAAAGTGTATCTAACTTCCCAGGAACTATAACTGACATTTCTGTAGACCCAAACAACCCAGACAATGTATGCGTAGTTACTTCTGGAACATCAACCAATCATGTATATTATTCAACCAATGCAACATCCTCAAATCCTTCATTTAATTCTATTGATGGTGATTTACCAGATATGCCGGTTTTTGGATGTATTATTGAGAGAGATCCTGCTACAGATGTTATTATAATTGGAACTACATACGGCGTCTTTTCAACCGACAACATTGCTGGATCTAGTACAAATTGGGTATCTAATAACACTGAGATTGGGACTATTCCAGTTTATGATATTTGTCAACAGTGGAGAGATTGGGAAGATCCTATGGAAGGCGGATACAGACAAGTTAATAATCCTGGAGCAATTTATGCATGTACTTATGGAAGAGGAGTTTGGAGAGCAGATAATTTACTTTCTTTTTCTGAACCAATAGTTCAAAATGAAGTTTCTGAAAATATATCTTCTACTAAAATTTATCCTAACCCTGTAGTCCAAAACGCGAATCTTTCATTTGAACTAAATCGTTCTAGTCTTGTAAATATTTCAATCTACAATTTGAATGGAAGTTTAGTTAAGACACTATATGACAATGTCAGAATGAATAAAGGAAATAATATTTCCCAAATAAATGCTTCCGAACTATCCATGGGAACTTATATAGTTGTTATGAAAGCCGATGAAGAACAAGAAGTAGTCAAATTTATAAAGTACTAAAATTTATATAAATTTTATTTAAAAAAAGACCCTGAATTATCAGGGTCTTTTTACATTTACAAAAAAATTAATATGAGCAAAGTTAAAATTGGAATAAACGGTTTTGGAAGAATAGGTAGAATGGTTTTTAGATCATGCCTAAAAAGAGACAATGTTGAAGTTGTTGCGATTAATGATTTACTAGATATAGAGCATTTAGCATATTTACTAAAATACGATTCTGTGCACGGTATTTGCGATGCAGAAATTTCTGTAAAAAATAACCAATTATATGTGAATGGAAGGCATATTAGAATAACTGCAGAACGTGATCCTAAACTTCTCAAATGGAATGAAGTTGACGTAGATGTAGCTGTAGAGTGTACTGGAATATTTACAACTTTGGAACTTGCTCAGTACCATATTGATGGAGGAGCAAGAAAAGTAGCTATCTCCGCACCTTCAAAAGATGCTCCTATGTTTGTAATGGGTGTTAACCATAATGATATTAAGTCATCTGATTTAATTGTTTCTAACGCTTCTTGTACGACAAATTGTTTAGCTCCACTCGCTAAAGTTTTAAATGATTCATATGGTATAGATGAAGCTTTAATGACTACAGTTCATGCGGCAACTGCTACTCAATTTGTTGTAGATGGTCCATCAAAAAAAGACTATAGAGGAGGAAGAAGTTCCTTGGTTAATATTATACCAGCTTCTACAGGAGCTGCTAAAGCTGTAACTAAGGTTATTCCAAGTCTTGTAGGTAAAATAACAGGGATGGCTTTTAGAGTACCAACTGCAAATGTTTCTGTGGTAGATCTTACTGTTAAGCTAAGTAAAAATACGTCTTATGATCATGTTATGGAGACATTAAAAAAGGCTTCTGAAAATGAGCTAAATGGAATTTTAGGATACACAGAAGAGCTAGTCGTATCACAAGATTTTGTTGGAGATGCTAGAACTTCAATAGTAGATGCAAAAGCTGGTATTCAACTTAATGAATCTTTCTATAAAATTATTAGCTGGTACGATAATGAAGCTGGCTATTCAAATAAACTGATTGATCTTTCTGCTCTTATAAGCAGTATGTAATTTACTGATATTAAAACTTCTTAAGCTCGGTAGTTTTTCCATCATAAACTGCGTAAGTGAAGTGGTTTATCCAATCGCCTAAATTTATATACGTACAATCTTTATCTAATTTGTGTTCTATAGGGAAATGTCTATGGCCAAAAATAAAATAATTAATTTCTTTATTTTTTTGATATTCTTCTTTACTAAATTGAATTAACCATTCCTTTTCTTCTCCCATAAATGAAGGACTACCCTCTTTTTCATTTTCTCTGCTTTTCCTAGACCAATACTTTGCTAATGAAAAACTTAAATTAGGGTGAATTTTAGAAAATAACCATTGACAAAATGGGTTAGTAAAAAACTTTTTAATGATTTTATATTTGTTATCTCCTGGTCCAAGTCCATCTCCGTGTCCAATAAAAAAAACAGTACCATCTATATCCCTTGAAATTGGGTTTTTATGTACTGTTACTCCAATTTCTTTTTCTAAGTAACCAAACATCCACAGGTCGTGATTTCCAGTAAAAATATGGATGTCAATACCATTATCTTTTAAGGCTGCAAGCTTGCCAAGAAACCTAGTGTTTCCCTTTGGAATAGTATGCTTGTGTTCAAACCAAAAATCAAAAATATCTCCAACAAGAAAAATTTCTTTTGCTTCGTTTTCAATAGAAGATAACCAACGGATTATTTTATCCTCTCTTTCTTTAGTATCATTATGACTTCCTAAATGGAAATCAGATGTAAAATATATTTTAGTTCTATTTTTTATGGCTTTATAGTTTTTTTAATCGTGAAGGGATTTAAACTCTTTAGATTAAATATGAAATTTATTCTTTGCAATACTTTAAAATCGTTCAATGTCTCTCCAATATTATCAGAATACAATATAGGAAGATAAATTCCTATAATTTCTTCATTTACAAAGACACTGGCATATATTCCAGCATTGTATTCCCATTTAACTTTATTTTCACCTGAACTAGAGCTGAAAACTCCAAAATCAGCAAATACACCAATAGGAAGTTTTGGAATATCAATTTTAAAATTATTAGAAATCATCCAGTTGTCACTTCTTAAAGTGGTATCCATTACCTTAAATCCACCATAAGAATTATCATTTTGTCTTGATAATAGATATTTTTGGTTTGAATAATTTCTCGCTAAATAAATATTGTCATATAAATAATCTGTTCGTCCATTTTTCCCACTAAGATAAAATGAATACTGTTTGGTAATGTCTTTATTGAAATGGTAGCCGGTAAAAAATCGCCATCTAATTTTGTCCGAGTTTTTGTTGTAAGATTTTTCTATTTTAGAGGTTAATTGTAAACAATTTACTAGGTTGCTTTTCTCATTAAAGCCATATATATAGTTTAATTTTAGTTCTTTAGGTTTTAGGATTTGTCTACTTTTTAAATTGTATTCTATTTCACCATAATAAGCGGTCTTTCTCCTTGGTGTTACTGGCCATATTAATATAACATCAGGTTCAAAGTCATCTACTTTTATAGCTCTTAATTTCAAATTTTGAAATGGGGAGCTTCTTAAGTTTTTTGATTTAAATCTCAAGTCTGTAAATATTTCTTGTTTGGTCCATCTTTGTTCTTTATATAAATTATCATGTTCGTTATGATAACTTCTAATTTTATAGCCTAGTTCAATTCTTGGGAAAAGTCCATTTGTATTGATATTGGTTTGAATTTTTCCTGATCCAATCAATTTCTTAGAACCAAAACCATAAAGAGGATTTACCAACCATTCTACTTTTTTATCGTTTATGCTAGAATTATAAAGTGCTAGTCCAGCCATTGTTTTATCATAAGCATTTCCAGCTATAACAGGGGAGTAGTAAATTATATTTTCTTTATTATTATTGATACTTATTGGCAGAAAATTGAATTTTATTGGTTTGTAAAATTTAAATAAGCCATTTGATTTTGCTATATGATTTTTATAATTATAATCTGTGGTTATCACATCATAATCTAAAGCAATTCTTGATGGATTTCCCCTTGTTTTATATACAAACGTTGTGTCTTTTTTAAATCCTTTAATCCATTTTTCATATATTATTTCGTTAGAATCATTAATCATCTGAACTGGAATAGGAGATTTAAAGCCTGTCAGATTTTTTAATTTAATTAAATATTCTTGGTCATTTATTTTTGATATCTTTTTTAAACAATAGTCTGTTTTTTTGGTGGTTTTTATGTAATCTTCAAAAAACCAATCCAAATTTTCTCCACAAACAGTTTCAAATACTATTTTAATATCATCCGGATATGGATGTTTAAATTTCCATTGGTTGAAATATTCGTTCATACAATTGTCAAAAAGCTCTTCTCCTAGGTATGCTTTTAAGTAATGAAATCCAATGCCAGTTTTTGAGTAGACCATCGCTCCATAATTCATTTGGGTAAAATCCTTAGATCCCATTACAAGGGGTTGGTCGTAATTCCTAGAGGCATTAAATTGATAGGCAATATGTTGCAATTCTTTATCTTCCAATGATATGTTTAATGATATCCCTCTTGATTTATTTTCAGTGGTGTCTTTTTTTCTAAAATATCCATTTGGATATTTTTCTTCCATGTATCTTATTTCAATATATGTATTGAGGCCTTCATCCATCCAAGCATTGTCTCTCTCATTACTTCCTAGAATACCATAATACCAGTTGTGTCCAACTTCATGAACAATTACTGTTTCTAGCGATTTACTGTCTCCAGAACGACCTATTACTGTGATATTTGGATATTCCATCCCACCTCCTGCACTAATAGTTCCATCGACAGCTGTTACATGGTTGTATGGATATTCTCCAACCCATTTTGAGAAATATCGAGTTGCATCGTTGATATATTCTATAGATCTTGCCCATAGCTTAGCTTCGTTATTAGTGAATAATGCCCAAGATGTTATTTTTCTATTATTTAAATCTACTTCCCCCTTTAATACATGATACCTTTTGTCTGTGAACCATGCAAAATCATGAACATTCTTTTGAATGAATCTTAATGTTTTTTTCTCTGTGCTACTCTTTGGAAAACTCATATCTTTTCTACCAAAAGAATCTCTTACTGGAAGTTTATTTTCTTTAATAAGTTGAGATGTTAGTTTTGCTTTTTTGTTAAGAAAATCAAGTTCTTCTGCGTTTTGTAAATCTCCTGTTGCCATAAGTATGTAATTTTTTGGAATCGTAATACTTACATCGTAATTCCCAAATTCAGAGTAAAATTCTCCTTGATCTAAATACGACATTGGATGCCATCCATTTTTATCAAATACTGCTGGTTTGGCAAACCACTGAGTAATTTGATAGGATTGACCAATATGTCCAAGTCTTGAAAATTTACCTGAAGGAATCTTAACTCTAAATGGAGTTGTTATAACGATTGAATCTCCTGGATTTAAAGGTTTTTTAAGATAAATTTCAGAAATATCTATTTTTTTATTTAAAAATTCCCACTCTACTTTATAGCCATTTACTTTAAAATCAAGTGAGTCTATATAGCCTAAATCTATTGAGTCTGCATATTTAAATGAAGTACTACCATCAGAATATTTTTGTTTTGCTAGGTTTGTGTTATTATTCTTGTAAGCATTTGGCCAAAGATGAATAATAATCTTATTTAAATCTGAGGGTGAGTTATTATGATATACTATTTTTTCAAACCCCCTTAAAATATGGTTTTTATCATCCAATTCAACGTCTATATAAGTATCTACTTTTTGTTGGAAGTAATCTTGACTATTATAAATAAGTACAATAAAACAGGAAGTTATTGTTATGAATAGACGCTTCATTGTTAAAAATTACAGTATTTCAGAAAGTTTTTTTTCTAAATCAGTTCCTCTTAAATCATAGGCTATTATCTTTCCATTTGCATCAATTAAAAATGTTTTAGGAATACTTGAGACGCCATATTTATTTCCAGCTGAAGATTTCCAGCCGGTTAGCTCACTGACATGGTTCGACCAGGTCAATTGGTCCTGAGTTATTGCAGCCATCCATTTGTCTTTGTTTTGGTCTAGAGATACACTGTAGACTGTAAACCCTCTGTCTTTGTACTTATTATAGAGTCTCACAACATTTGGATTTTCAGCCCTACAAGGTCTACACCACGAAGCCCAAAAGTCTAAAAGCACTACTTTACCTTTAAGCGAGCTTAAAGCTATCAACTTCCCATCGGGACTTTTAAGATTTATTTCAGGTGCAATTGCTCCAATATTTATTCCTAATTGTTCTCTTAAATTTTTCTCTTCGTTTACTCTATTTTTTTGTTGAAATAGATAATCCTCTTGTTGTTTCGCTTTTTCTATTATTTTGACTACCTCATTCAAATATTTTTGTTTTTCAAATTTTTCTTGAACTACATTTTTAATTACTAATAACTCGTTCTTGAACTCCATTGGGTTTTGAATTTCACCAAGAAGCATTATTATACATGGTGAGTTTTTATTCTCATTAATAAACTTTTTTAAATATGATTGATAGTTTGTCAGGATGCTATTTCTAGCTATTATTCTTTCTTCTTCGCTGGAAGTATTTATACTTTGTATCTGACTAATAATATTATTTCTAAACTTAAAGTATTTTTGCAATAATACGTTGGTGGAATCACCTGTGACAACTAATTCATTATATTCTCCATTTGTAAAAAGAAATTTATTGCTTTCATTCGGGCTACCTATAAAAAGAACACTTTTTTCTGGTGAAGTACCAACTAAAAAAATATCCGATTTAAGCAAGCTAATGTTAAATTGATGAGTACCTTTATTAGATTTGGAGGAATCAATTTTTAAGGGGTTGTTTCGATCAATTTTATATAAATAAATATACTGATCGGTTTGTTGAATAAATTCTAAAAAATAATTATTATCATTATTTATAGATGCTTTTTCACCTTTGCAGCTTATTATAACTAAAATCAGTAAAATAGAAATAACTTTTTTCATTTTTAATTGATTAATTGGTTGAGTAATTGATTTATTTTTTTTGGATCTGCTGTTCCATTGGAGGCTTTCATTATTTGGCCAATGAAAAAACCAGTAAGTTTTTTTTCTCCATTTTTAAATCTTTCTTTTTCTTGTGGATTTTTATCCAGTATTTCTTTAATCAAGACTTCTAAATTACTTTCGTTTTGATGATTGATCCACTGGTTTTTTTCAGCTATTGAATTTATTTTTTCGTGGATATTTTAACATTTCTGGAAATAATTTTTGGCTAGCCAAGGAATGAGTAATTATTCCATCATCAATCATATTTATAAGCATACCAATGCTTTCAGCCTTAATTGGAAAATTTGTTATTTCTATTGCCTTTTGATTTAAGTAGGATTTAATACTTCCCATTAGCCAATTGGTTGCTCCTTTATAGTTTTTGGTGTATTCTAAAATACTTTCGTAATAAAAGGCAATTTCTTTTTGCTCAATGATTACTAAGGCATCGTAATTAGACAGTCCATATTTGGTAGTAAATTTTTCAAATAAATCATTTGGAAGATTAGGCATAGATGATTTAATATCCATGAGTAATTTTTCTTCAATTTTTACTGGGCTCAAATCTGGTTCTGGAAAATATCTATAATCGTGTGCAGCTTCTTTCTTTCGCATAGCACTTGTTTTACCACTAGGTGCATCAAAAGTTCTAGTTTCTACATTAACTTTTTTATTATCATCTAATAATTTTGCCTGTCTAACAATTTCATAATCAATAGATCTTTGAACATTTCTAATGGAATTTAGATTTTTAATCTCTACTCGATCTCCAAATTGGTTTTTTCCAATGGGCATGATTGAAATATTAACGTCACATCTCATACTCCCTTCTTCCATATTACCATCACATATATCTAAATACCTGAGAAGTTTTCTTATTTCAGAAACATATTGATAGGCTTCATTAGAAGTTTTAATTACTGGTTCAGTGACTATTTCCAAAAGTGGAACTCCTGCTCTATTTAAATCAATAAGGGTGTTAAATGGGTCTAAATCGTGAATGCTTTTTCCAGAATCTTCCTCCATATGGATTCTAGTTAATTTAATATACTTGGTTTTGTTATTTTCTAACCTAATTAAAATTTTACCATTTTTACAAATTGGTTTTTTATCTTGAGTTATTTGATATCCCTTAGGTAAATCTGCATAGAAATAATTTTTTCTATCAAAATGCATTTCTCTGGTAATATCACAATCTAAAGCTAAGCCTAATTTTACAGCGTGATTTAATATTTCTTTATTAAATTTTGGTAATGTTCCTGGGTGACCTAACGATACTGGTGAAGTAAGGGTGTTAGGAGAGGCTCCGAATTCATTTTTATCGCCACAATATGCTTTTGAATTGGTTTTAAGCTGAGCATGAATTTCAATTCCTATAACAGGTTCGTATTTTGATAGTGCATTTTCTAGCTCCATTTCTAAATTGATTCTAAGAGTTTTTTTATAAGCTTTGTCAAGTTTTGTTCTGATTTAGAAGCAACATTTTGAACATCTTGGTGGGTTACTTTTACAATTTTTCCTGGAACTCCTAAATCGGTTATTATAGATAATCCAAAACACGGTATTTGCATATGTCTAGCTGCTATAACTTCCGGAACAGTACTCATTCCAACTGCATCAGCACCTATTTTTCTAATGTAGGAGTATTCTGCTGGTGTCTCTAGCGTAGGTCCAGTCAGGCCTGCATAAATTCCATTTACAGTTTTAATATTCAAATATTTAGAAAGTGATTGGGCTAGGGCAATGAGACTTTGGTCGTATGCATCGCTCATGTCTGGAAATCTAGTTCCTAGTTCTTCAATATTCGGTCCAATCAAAGGGTTGGTTGGAAAAAGATTTATATGGTCATTTATTATCATAATATCTCCAATTTCAAAATTGGGATTAACACCTCCAGAGGCATTGCTTACAATTAATTTATTGATGCCCAAAAATTTCATTACTCTTATTGGAAATACAATTTGACTCATTGTATAGCCCTCATAAAAATGAAATCTACCTTGCATTGCAATTACTTTTTTATTCCCTAATAAACCAAATATTAATTTCCCTTGGTGTCCTTCTACTGTAGAAACAGGAAAGTTGGGAATATCTTTGTAAGAGATGGATTTTTCTGTTTTAATTTCATCAACTAAACCTCCAAGCCCTGTACCTAAAATAATGCCAATTTCAGGTTCAAAGTCAGTTACTTTTTTTAAATACTCAATGCTGTCATGAATGAGATTTAACATATTTCAAAATTTTTTCTTCAAATTTATCTTTATTCCTTATAAAATCAATACTAACTTTCAAATAGTATACAGGAAACTTCGATAATTCTTCAAATACCTTCATTTTCTGAGCATCTTTCTCTGTTGTCAATATTATTATTTCGCTGATTTCTCTTTTATAAATATCAATAATTTTATTTATATCCTTTTTTTGATAATGAAAGTGGTCTTTATATTTAATATGTTTAATTTGAATATTTAACTTTTCTAAATATTCAATAATTGGACTAGAATTTGCAATTCCAGTAACCAACAATACCTTCTTTATGGATGATTTTTTAATGGTTTTATTTCCATTTAAAGAAACAATTTTATCATAAACTACTTTACTAAAAAAAACCTCTTTTGTGAATTTTAGTTTTTTCTTTATTCTATTAGATTCTTCCAAGGTTAAATTTTCAGGACACTTAGAAATTACTAAACAATCTGCTCTTTTGATTCCTTTCTTAGATTCTCTAAGAAGGCCAACTGGCATCATATAATCTTTATAAATAGGGTTGTTGTAGTCACAAAGTAAAATATTAAATCCAATTTTAACAGATCTATGTTGAAATGCATCGTCAAGAATAATACAGTTTACTTCAGGATGCTCCTTAATGATTTTATTTACCCCATTTACTCTTTTATGGTCTACTGCAACAATTTCTTTTGGTAAATTTTTTTTCATTTGAAGAGGTTCGTCTCCAACTTCGTTACAATTGCTATTTATGTTTACATATTTAAATTCTTTTGTTTTTCTTCCATATCCTTTGGATAAAATAGCAATCTTAAATTTTTTTTGTAATAATTCAGAAATATATTGTGAATGAGGTGTTTTTCCAGTTCCTCCAACTGTTATATTTCCAACTCCAATAATGGGAATATTAAATTTATTCTCTTTGAATATACCAATATCAAAAAAAATGTTTCTAATACTAGTAATTATCCAATACACCAATGATATTGGAAATAATATCCAATTGTACCATTTCATTGTTTTATATTTGAATTCATTTTTCAAATTATGATAGTCAAAGATGTAACAAAATATTTAGAAAAAATAGCTCCTTTGCATTTACAAGAGAGTTACGACAATTCTGGACTCCAAGTTGGGGATTACAAAAGTGAAGTTAAAGGGATATTGGTATCTTTAGATGTAACCCTGGAAGTTATTGACGATGCTATCAATCAACAATGTAATCTGATAGTAGCTCATCATCCGATTATTTTTGGAGAAATTAAAAATGTAACTAAAAGCTCATTAACCGGCTCTATTGTTTTTAAAGCAATTAAGAACAACATCAACATTTATGCTATCCACACTAACTTGGATAATGTTCCAAATGGAGTAAATTCTAAAATTGCTGAGGTTATTGGTCTAAAAAGAAAAAAAATTCTTTTGCCAAAGCAAAATCTTTTAAAATTGGTAGTTTTTGTTCCAGAATCTCATTCAGAAAAAGTTTCTCAAGCTCTTTTTAGATCAGGAGCAGGAAATATAGGTAATTATAAGAATTGTATTTTTTCTTCAACTGGAGAAGGAAGTTTTCTTCCTAAATCAGGTTCAAACCCTTATATGGGAAAAAAAGGTAAGTTAGAAAAAGTAAAAGAAGAAAAATTAGAGGTTATTTTCCCAGATTATCTTCTTTCTAACATAATTCAATCTATGAATAGCGCTCATCCTTATGAAGAAGTTGCTTACGATATTTTTAAACTTCTAAATAATTCAAACACAGGCTCAGGTATGTTAGGTGAATTAGAAAAGCCTACAGATGAGCTAGAATTTTTAAACTTAATTAAGAAAAAGTTTCATGCAGCAGGTCTTAGACATACTAAATTGATTAATAGACCTATTAAAAAGGTTGCTATTTGCGGAGGTTCTGGAAGTTTTTTATTGAAAAATGCTATGCTAGAAAATGCAGATATTTTCATAACTTCTGATTATAAATACCATCAGTTTTTTGAAGCTGAAAATAAAATTTTAATTGCCGATATTGGTCATTATGAGTCGGAACAATTCACAATAGATTTAATAAGTGAATTTTTAATGAAAAAATTTACTAATTTTGCAATCCGTTTAACAACAGTTAATACTAATCCAATTAATTATTTATAAAAATGGCCAGAACAAAAAAATACACACCAGAAGAAACTTTAAGATCACTTTTTAATCTTCAATTCATTGATTCTAGAATAGACAATATGAGAGAGGTAAGAGGAGAATTACCTATGGAAGTTAAAGATTTAGAGGACGAAATGGTTGGTCTTAACAAAAGATTAGAAAAGGTTGAAGAAGAAATTGAAGGACTCAATCAATTAATTTTAGAAAAGAAAAATATTATTGAGGAATCTAAGTCTTCCATCAAAAAATACTTAGAGAAGCAGAAAAATGTCAGAAATAATCGAGAATTTGATTCGTTAAGTAAAGAAATTGAGTATCAAGAGTTGGAAGCTCAATTAGCAGAAAAAAGAATAAAAGAAAATTCTGCTAGTATTGATGGTAAAAAAGAAATTTTAGAAGAAATTCAAAACCTTCACAAGGCAAAAGAAGAAGCTCTAGAAGCTAAGAAAAAGGAATTGAAAGAAATTATTTCAGAAACAGAAAGAGAAGAAAAGATATTAATGGAAGAATCTCTTAAGGCTTCTAAATCCATTGATGAAAGATTTTTAAAAGCATACAATAGGATAAGAGGAGCCTCAAAAAATGGTTTGGCTGTAGTTCCTGTAGAGAGAGGAGCCTCTGGAGGTTCTTTTATAAAAATACCACCTCAAGTTCAGCTTGACATAGCAGCTAGAAAGAGAATTATAGTTGATGAACATAGTGGTAGAATCTTAGTAGATGCTTTACTCGCTGATGAGCAAAGCACAAAGATGAATAGAAAAATAAATAAAGTTTTAAGCGCCAAATAAGGTATTTATTTTCTATTCCTTCTCACATATCCCCTCAAATTGGTAATTTAGGCTGTCAAATATATATTATATGTCGTCAAAGGGTATTGTTAAAAGAAGTGAAGATTTTTCAAAATGGTATAATGAGTTAGTTCTAAAAGCCGACTTAGCAGAGCACTCTGATGTAAGAGGATGTATGATTATTAAACCTTATGGTTATGCTATTTGGGAAAAAATCAAAGATCAATTGGATTTAATGTTCAAGGAAACAGGACATCAAAATGCTTACTTCCCATTACTAATTCCAAAATCTTATTTAAGTAAGGAAGCTGCTCATGTAGAAGGCTTTGCAAAAGAATGTGCTGTAGTTACCCACTACAGACTAAAAAACTCTGAGGATGGTGCTGGAGTTGTTGTTGATCCAGCTGCCAAGTTAGAAGAAGAATTAATAATAAGACCAACCTCAGAAACAATTATTTGGAATACGTATAAAAAATGGATTCAATCATATAGAGATTTGCCAATTTTAGTTAACCAGTGGGCAAATGTTGTTAGATGGGAAATGAGGACAAGACTTTTCCTTAGAACATCAGAGTTTTTATGGCAGGAAGGACACACAGCTCATGCTACTAAATTAGAAGCTATTAAAGAAACTGAACAGATGCTAGATGTTTATGCAAATTTTGTTGAAAATTTCATGGCAGTCCCAGTTGTTAAAGGAGTTAAATCTGAAAATGAAAGATTTGCAGGTGCGGAAGAAACCTATTGCATTGAAGCTCTTATGCAAGACGGTAAAGCCTTACAAGCAGGTACTTCGCATTTTTTAGGTCAAAACTTTGCCAAAGCATTTGATGTTACTTTTGCAGATAAAGAAGGAAAAAAGAATCATGTTTGGGCAACTTCTTGGGGTGTTTCAACTAGACTTATGGGGGCTTTAATTATGACCCATTCAGATGATAAAGGTCTCGTTTTGCCACCTAAATTGTCTCCAATTCAAATAGTAATAGTTCCTATTTATAAAAATGAAGATCAACTTAATATTATTTCTGATTATGCTCATAAATTAATAAAAGAACTTTCAGAACTTAATATTTCAGTAAAATTTGACAACGATGATAACAAAAAACCTGGGTGGAAGTTTGCAGAATATGAAATGAAAGGGGTTCCTCTTAGAATTTCTGTTGGCCCAAGAGATATGGAGAACAAAACTGTAGAACTTGCAAGAAGAGATAATTTAACTAAATCTACAGTTTCTCAAGAAGGTTTGCCGAAGTTATTGTTAGATACTCTGAATAAAATTCAAGAAGAATTATTTTCAAAAGCTAGTTTGTTTTTAAATGAAAATACTTTCCAAGTAGATTCAATTGATCAAATGAACCAAGTTCTAAATACTAAAGGTGGTTTTGTTGAAGCTTTTTGGAATGGAGATTCTAAATCAGAACAAAAAATTAAAGATTTAACAAAAGCTACTATCAGGTGTATTCCTCTTGAGGAGTCTGAAAAAGGAAATTGTGTCCTCACTGGGGAGCCAAATTCTAAGAAAGTTATATTTGCTAGAGCATATTAAAAATAATCAATGGATTATAAAAAAAATCAAGAATTACTTTTCAATTTAATTAAGGATAAGAGTGTACTTAAGCAAGATGTTTTTAGTAATATAATTTTAAATTTTAAAGTCCTCAAAGGTGTCTTAAAGGAAATAGGAGATGATTTAAATGATAAGCTTTCGGATGTCGATGAAAGAATTATAATTGAATATAAAGATTCTGGAGAATTTGAAGCTCAATTAAGAGTTTCGGGTGATTTATTGGTTTTTCAAATGCATACCAATGTTTTTAAATTTGATCCAGAAAATAGTCTTTGGAAGACAAGCTATATTTCAGAAAATTCAAATAGAGGTTATTGTGGTTTAATTAATATATATAATTTCTTAAACGATTCTTTTAAATACAATAGATCCAACGATTTAGGTTATTTAATTGGAAGATTATTTATTAATCATGAAAATCATTTCATGGTTCAAGGCAAAAGACAATTGGGGTTTTTATACAACGATTTTATTAATTCAACTGTAGATAAAGACAAATTAAAATCTATTGTCCAGTCTGCTATATTATATTCCTTAGACTTTGACCTTTTAGTGCCAAGTTATGATCTTGTAAATAAAGTCTCTGTCAACGAGGTAAAACAAGTTGGCGACCATCATAAATTAAGAACTGCTAAAAGATTAGGCTTTATATTTGAGAGCAATAATGATGAAATTTAATTTTATTTAATTTGATTTTTTTTTGCCTAACTAAAAAAAAAACTAAATTTGCGCTCCATTTAATGAAAATGGCCCGTTCGTCTAGGGGTTAGGACGCCAGGTTTTCATCCTGGAAACAGGGGTTCGATTCCCCTACGGGCTACTAAAATAAAATAATATGGCAAACCATAAATCTGCAATAAAAAGAATTAGGTCTAATAAAGACAAGACGTTGAGAAACAAGTACCAGCATAAATCTGCTAGAACAGCTATTCAGAAGCTTAGAGAGACCACTGATAAAAAAGAAGCTAGTTCTCTTTTAGTATTTGTATCTTCAATGATTGATAAGTTAGTGAAGAAAAATATTATTCATAAAAATAAAGCTTCCAACCTCAAATCAAAACTTACTAAAAAAGTTAACGCTTTATAAGATTAGTAATTCATAAAAAAAATTTAAAGAGCTGTGACAGCTCTTTTTTTTTGCAGAATAAATCATGAAATTTAACTTTAACCCCAAAAATTACTTATTCATTAAGTTGTATAATAAGTTCCTTAAATAGAAGTTTGTTATATTTAATGGTCTTGAAAATTTAATTTGTTAAATGAGAATTATAACTGTAATAGGGGCTAGGCCCCAAATTATAAAAGCTGCAGCTTTATCCAGAGTAATTTTAAATGACTTTCAGGAAATTGAAGAAATAATAGTTCATACTGGTCAGCATTATGATAAAAATATGTCTGATATTTTCTTTACAGAACTAGAAATTCCCAAGCCACAAATTAATTTAAAAGTAGGTTCTTCTTCTCATGGAGCTCAAACAGCCTTAATGATTGAGAAAATTGAAAAAGTAATGCTAGAGTATTCTCCGAATGCTGTAGTTGTTTACGGAGATACTAATTCTACTTTAGCTACTGCCGTAGCTGCTTCAAAGCTTCACGTTCCTATTGTCCATATAGAGTCTGGTCTTAGATCATTTAATAAAAAAATGCCAGAGGAAGTAAATAGAATTTTGTGTGATCATGTTTCCACATTACTTTTTTCGCCAACTAAAAGTGGTTATAACAATTTACTTAAAGAAGGTTTTTCAAAAGAAAAATCAAATAATGCATCTGCAGATTTCCCAAATATTTACCATTGTGGTGATATTATGTATGATAATAGTCTATATTTTTCTAAGCTTAGCGATGAAAATTCAGATATTATAGAAAAATTAAATGTTCAAAATGAAAAATTCATTTTAGCAACAGTCCATAGAAATGACAATACCGATTCTAAAATTAAGTTAAAAGATTTATTTTCTACTTTTTTACAGATTACCGAAATTCATCAGCTAAAAATCATTCTTCCATTGCATCCAAGAACTTCTAAAATGATGGAGCAGCTTTTAGATTCTAAACTTTTAAAGAAAATTCAAGAATCTAATTTACTTACCATTATTGATCCAGCTAGTTTTCTAGATATGATTGCTCTTGAGAAAAATGCTGAATTAATAATAACAGATAGTGGAGGAGTTCAAAAAGAGGCATATTTTTTTAAAAAACCATGTATTATTCTAAGACCTCAAACAGAGTGGGTAGAAATTGTTGAAACTAAAAGTGCAGTTATTTCAGATACCAATTCTAAGATAATTTTAGAAGCTACAGAAAGATTCTTATCAAATCCAGATTTAAAGTTCCCAGAAGTCTTTGGTGATGGGAACGCAGCTTCATTTATAGCTAAAGAAATGCTTAATCAATTTTCATGATTACAGTATATTCTTCTATAAAAAGTTCTAGATTGGAATATGTACTCAATTTTATTTTTAAAAATTTACTAGAAATTGAATTTAAATGGACTCAAGATTCCAAAAATTTAGACGGAGTTATTATTAATTATTCAGATGAAAATTTTCCATTTAAAAATTATCAAATAAGGCCATCAGGATTTCTTGTAGATGGCAACTGGGATTTTAAAAAATATATTTTTTTAAAAAACAAGTCAAACTATTTTTTCCCTCAAAAAAAAGGCGACCACGATTTTGATATTTTAAGTTCTATTTTTTTTATTGTTTCTAGAATGGAAGAGTACCACAATGAGGATTATGACGAGCACCATAGATTTATATCTAGTAATTCTATCCTAGTGAAATTAAATTTAGAGCAGAATCCTATAGTTGATCAGTGGTGTTTTTCGCTATTAAGTCAATTAAACGCAAAATTTAATGTAGAATTAACTTCCCCAAGAAAATTCCATCAGTTTTCTACTTTTGATATTGATAATGCTTATGCTTTCAAGGGTAAGAGTTTGTCGAGGTCCTTAGGTTCGTTTTTTAAAGATTTAATAAGTTTTAGATTTTATAAGTTAAAACAAAGACTTGAATTCCTTTTAGGGAAAACTAAAGATCCATATGATAACTATGATTACATTCTTGAATTTTTAAAAACAAATCAATTAAAATCAATCTTTTTCTTTTTGTTAGGCGATTATGCTAAGATGGATAAAAATATCCACCACAACCATCCTTATATTTTAAATTTAATACGATCTATATACAAGAATCATTTAATTGGAATTCACCCATCTTACAAGTCATTTAATAATTTAGAGACCTTAAAGATGGAAATTTCTAGACTAGATAAAATTACTAGCAAAACAATTATCTCTAGATTTCATTATTTAAAATTCACCCTTCCAAAATCCTACCAGATTTTATTAAAATCTGGAATTAAGCAGGATTATAGCATGGGTTTTTCTGATAGAATAGGCTTTAGAGCTGGAACGTGTACACCATTTTATTTTTATGATTTAGAGAATGAATGTACTACGGATTTAAAAATATTTCCATTTGCATATATGGATGGTGTTTTAAATGATAAATTAAAATTCACTCCAGAATATTCATCGAAACTAATTTCTAAAATTAAGCAAGAAGTGAAAAAAGTTAACGGTACATTTAATGCTGTTTGGCATAATGAATCTTTAAGTAATCAGGACAGGTGGAAAGGTTGGAGGTTAGTCTTTGAGACAACTTGGTTAGATTAATCCACTTTTGTTCGTTAAATTCATACTATGAAAATTTATAATTTTAGTCAGTATTCATCTCTTTACAATAAGTTTTTATCTGAGCTTAGAGATGAAAATATTCAAAAAGACAGTATGAGATTCAGAAAGAATCTTGAGCGCTTAGGTGAAATATCTGCTTATGAAATAAGCAAAACTTTACAGGAGAATTCTCAATTGACTAAAACTCCTCTAGGTACTTCAAAAACTAATGTCCCGTCTGAAAACTTGGTTTTGGCTACTGTTTTAAGAGCTGGGTTGCCTCTTCACAACGGATTATTAAAATATTACGACAACGCTGAAAATTGTTTTATTTCAGCATATAGGAAACATACTAGTAAAGAAGAATTTGAAGTGGAGATTCAATATATGGCAAGTCCTAACTTATCCGATAAAATTGTTTTGCTTTCAGATCCAATGTTGGCTACTGGACGTTCTATGGTTTTAGCTTACAAGGCACTTTTAAAAAAAGGCATTCCTTCAAAAATTCATATTGTTTGTGTTATTGGTAGTGAACAAGGTGTAGAATATATTTCCAAAAATTTTCCTGAAGATACTACTCTTTGGATTGGAGGAATTGATTCTAAAATGACTAGTGAGTCTTATATTGTTCCAGGATTAGGAGATGCTGGAGATTTGGCGTTTGGAAAAAAAGAAGATGAATGAGTTGGGATGTCTATGTATATGTATTTTTTTTAGCACATGTTAAGTTTTTATTTGCTGCATCAATTGCAGAGGCAACTACAGACTTAAATTTTCTTGAAATTTTATTATCATCTACCCTCGGCGCATTGTTTTGTTACAATGTTTCTTATTTGGTTGGACGACTTATTTTTTTTAAAAATAATCCATCTAAAGACAGGTTTTTTCTTAAAAAGAACAAAAAAAATTTCAAGAAAAGAAATAGGATAATAATCAAAATAAAAAATTCAAAATTGGGATATTTAATCTTGTGCTCATTAGCACCAGTTTTTTTAACAATTCCAATAGGCACGTTTGTGGTTCTTAAATTTTATGGAAACAGAAAATTGACTTACTGGTTAGTCTTTATATCTCTTGCTTCAATTTCTTTTATTTTAACCTTTATAAATCACTTTATTTTTAATTGATGGAGATAAAACATTTGTTCTTTGATTTAGATAGAACTTTATGGGACTTTGAGACCAATTCTTTTAATGAACTGATTAGCTTATACCACTGTCACAATTTGCATCAAAAAGGAATTTCATTAGCTGAAGAATTTGTGAAAGTTTATAAAAAAATAAACGAAAAATGCTGGGAAAGATATAGGTCAAACCAACTAAGTAAAGAAAATTTAAGATTTGAGAGGTTTAAAGAAACACTTGAATATTTCGGTATTTATAATTTAGAGCTTTCCATTAAAATGGGGAATGATTATGTTAAAAACTCACCTTACAGAACAATTTTAATTCCAAATACTATAGAATTACTTACTGAGCTTCAGCATAACTATCAATTGCATATAATTACTAATGGTTTTCAAGAAGTTCAACAAATTAAAATTGACCAGTCTGGGCTTTCTAAATTTTTTAAAATAGTTGTAACGTCAGAAATGGCAGGAGCAAAGAAGCCAAGTCCTTTAATATTTAACTATGCTTTAGAAAAATCCGGGGCAACTGTACAGAATTCTGTAATGATAGGTGATGATTTAAATACAGATATTCAGGGTGCTTTAAAAGTGGGAATGAAGGCTATATATTTTAATCCTGATCAAAAATCAAATAATACAAATGTGTGGAAAGAAGTTTCCAGCTTAACAGAAATTATAAATATTCTTCGATAAATCGGCTCTTTTTTATTTAAGATTTTTTTCTTTAATATTGACCAAACTATCTTTGTTACTTCGCTCAAATTCAGTAAATTTGTAACCTAAAAATTTTAGATTATAATCTGTTAGGTAATTTATAATCTCCAAAGTTTTAAAAAATTTAAAAGTCTTTAAAATATGAGTTTATACCAGGATTACTTAAAAGAAATTGATTTGCGAAAAGAAGATGGGCTTCACCCAAAGCCAATTGAAGATGGAGAATTACTCAGTGAAATTATAGACCAAATAAAAGATGAAACTCACCAGTACCGAGACGATTCAATTAATTTCTTTATCTACAACGTCATTCCTGGAACTACAAGTGCGGCAGCAGTTAAAGCTAAATTTTTAAAACAAATCATCCTTAAAATCTTCTCCTTAGAAGAAATTACTCCAGCTTTTGCCTTTGAACTATTGTCTCACATGAAAGGAGGTCCTTCTATTGAAGTACTTCTAGATTTAGCTTTGAGTAACGATTCATCAAATGCCAAACAAGCAGCTACAGTACTTAAAACTCAAGTTTTTCTTTATGAAGCGGATATGTCTCGATTGGAGGATGCATATAACAATGGAAATTCATTAGCCAAAGAGATTTTAGAAAGTTATGCAAATGCTGAATTTTTCACCAAACTACCAGCAGTTGAAGAAGAAATCAAAGTGGTTACCTATGTAGCCGGAGTTGGAGATATATCTACAGATTTATTATCTCCTGGAAGTGATGCCCATTCTAGATCAGATAGAGAATTACATGGTAAATGTATGTTTGAGCACAATGTAGAACGTCAAAATGAACTACTAGCTTTAAAAGAAAAACATCCTGATAAAACTATCATGTTGATAGCTGAAAAAGGTACTATGGGTGTTGGATCATCAAGAATGTCTGGTGTGAATAATGTTGCTCTATGGATTGGAAAGCAAGCAAGTTCTTATGTTCCATTCATTAATATTGCTCCTGTAGTTGCTGGAACCAATGGAATATCTCCAATTTTTCTTACAACTGTTGGTGTAACTGGAGGAATAGGATTAGATTTAAAAAACTGGGTTAAGAAAAAAGATGCAGATGGAAATACTGTGGTAGATTCAGATGGAGAGCCAGTATTAGAAGAAGTATATTCTGTTAAAACTGGAACCGTTCTCACCATAAATACAAAAAAGAAAAAACTATATAATGGACCAACAGAACTAAGTGATGTTTCTGCCGCTTTTACTCCTCAAAAAATGGAGTTTATGAGAGCAGGAGGTTCATATGCAATTGTATTTGGAAAAAAATTACAAACATTTGCAGCCAAGACTTTAGGTATTGATATGCCTGTAGTGTTTGCTCCGTCCAAAGAAATTTCACATCCCGGTCAAGGATTAACAGCTGTAGAAAAAATATTTAATAAAAATGCTGTTGGAACAACTCCAGGTAAAGTATTACATGCTGGTTCTGATGTTCGTGTTGAGGTTAATATTGTAGGCTCACAAGATACTACCGGACTAATGACTTCGCAAGAACTGGAGTCCATGGCCGCGACAATTATTTCGCCTATTGTTGATGGAGCCTACCAGTCTGGATGTCACACTGCATCTGTATGGGATAAAAAAGCACAGGAAAATATTCCTAAACTAATGAGGTTTATGAACGATTTTGGACTTATTACCGCTCGTGACCCGCTTGGAAAATACCATGCAATGACAGATGTGATTCATAAAGTCTTAAACGATCTTACTGTAGATGATTGGGCAATTATTATCGGTGGAGATTCTCATACTAGAATGTCTAAGGGAGTTGCTTTTGGTGCTGACTCAGGAACTGTTGCTCTTGCACTCGCCACAGGAGAAGCTTCAATGCCCATTCCAGAATCTGTTAAAGTTACTTTTAAAGGAGAAATGAGGCCTCATATGGATTTTCGAGATGTCGTTCACGCTACACAATCTCAAATGCTAGATAGGTTTGACGGAGAAAATGTTTTTCAAGGAAAAATTATTGAAGTCCATATTGGTACTCTTCTTGCAGATAAAGCCTTTACTTTTACAGATTGGACTGCAGAAATGAAGGCAAAAGCCTCAATTTGTATTTCTGAAGATGATACCTTGATAGAATCATTGGAGGTTGCTAAAAGTAGAATTAGCATAATGATAGAAAAAGGAATGGACAATAAATTACAAGTCCTTCAAAGTCTTTTAGACCGAGCAAATAAAAGAATTTCAGAAATTAAATCAGGAAAAAAACCTGCATTAAAGCCAGATTCTAATGCTAAGTACTATGCTGAATTTGAAGTAGATTTAGATATTATTGCTCAACCAATGATAGCAGATCCAGACGTTAATAACGAAGATGTTTCTAAGAGATATACCCATGATACTATTAGACCACTTTCATATTACGGTGGAGATAAAAAAGTTGATCTTGGATTTGTAGGCTCTTGTATGGTTCATAAGGGTGATCTTAAGATTCTTGCCCAAATGCTTAGAAACTTAGAAGATATTCACGGTAAAGTTGAATTTCATGCCCCACTGGTAGTAGCAGCTCCTACTTACAATATTATTGATGAATTAACAGCAGAAGGTGATTGGGATGTATTACAAAAATACTCGGGTTTTGTATTTAACGATAGTGCTCCTAAAAATACTGCTCGTAAGAAATATGAGAATATGATGTATTTGGAGAGGCCAGGATGTAATCTTTGTATGGGAAATCAAGAAAAAGCTGAAAAAGGAGATACTGTTATGGCCACATCTACGCGGTTGTTTCAAGGACGTGTTGTTGCTGACTCTGACAGGAAAAAAGGAGAGTCCTTGTTGGCTTCTACACCAGTAGTTGTTCTTTCTGCAATTTTAGGTAGAACACCTACCATGGACGAGTACGAAAGTGCAGTAGTTGGTATCAATTTAACAAAGTTTGCACCACCTCAAAAAAGTTTGTGTTCTTAGATTTAGTGACTATTACTTTGCTTTTTTTCTTTAAATTACGTTGGAATGCTATATGTTTTTAATATAAATTTTTTGAAGAATTATTTTCCAATCTTTTTTCTTAGATTCTCTGCTGTAATCTTACTTTCTCTAAATATTCCCTTATTGAATGCACAAAATCCTTCTCTAGAAAATAATTCCTATGATTCTCTTTTTGTAAAATGGAACAATACTTTGGATGAAAACAAACATGCTCTTGCATTAAGCTGTCCAAAAATTGATACAGTTAGAATTGCTGTAATAGGACTGGGAAACCGTGGACAATCTGCATTAGCTAGACTCCCAAATATTCCAGGAGTTAAAATAGTTGCTATAGCCGATATTGACTCAAGTAAAGTAAATAATTCACACGAAAAATATTTTAAAAATTACCAACATAAAAAACCAGTAAAGTATTATGATAAAGAGGATTGGAAGATTATTTGTAAAAGAAATGATGTCGATTTAATTTATGTCTGTACCCATTGGGAATTGCATACTCCAATAGCAATTTATGCAATGAAAAATGACAAACACGTAGCAGTAGAAGTTCCAGCAGCGATGACAGTAAAAGATTGTTGGAAGTTGGTCAAAACAGCAGAGAAGACAAGAAAACACTGTATTCAATTAGAAAATTGTATGTATGATTTTTTTGAAATTACAGTATTAAATATGTCTCAAAACAATTTATTTGGTGATTTAGTCCATACAGAGGGTGCTTATATTCACGATTTACGAGCTTTAAATTTTAGCAATACCTATTACTGGAATCATTGGAGATTGAAGAATTTACAAAAAACAAATGGTAATACTTATCCAACCCATGGTTTGGGACCATTAGCACATTTACTAGATATTCATAGAGGAGATAAAATGACTTATTTAGTGTCTATGTCTAGTAATCAATATGGGTTAACTAAATATTCTGAAGAAAATTTTGCTCCTGAAAATAAATGGAATAAAAATAGTTTTGAAAAGGGAGATATGAACACAACATTAATTAAAACAAACAACGGAAAGACTATAATGTTGCAACACGACGTGACCAGTCCTAGACCTTATTCAAGACTATTTACTATAAGTGGAACTAATGGCTTTGTTCAAAAATATCCAGTTAAATCTATGGCCTTTGAGCCCAAAGCTCATCGATCAATTAGTGTGGAGGACATCAACGATACACTTTCTAAATATGAACCTGCTGTAATCAAACAAATTAAAGATAAAGCAAAGGAAATAGGAGGCCACGGGGGAATGGATTACATAATGGATTATAGATTAATTTACTGCCTAAGAAATGGACTCCCACTAGATCAAGATGTCTACGATGCAGCTGAATGGTCTTCGATTGTTGAGTTATCTAAAAAGTCAGTAAATAAGGGAAGTAAGCCAATAAAAATTCCAGATTTTACCAAAGGAAATTGGAAGTTATTGGATAAAGTAAATTATTTTTTGAAGTAGCAAATTAAGCTTTAGTAACCTTAACATTTAATGATAGTATAGATAAATTATCGTCAATAGAAAAAGTTTTATAGTCAATTTTATTTTTTGACTTCATTGCCATAATTATAATACCCAGACCTGCTCCTCCTTTTTCGGATATTTGTCCATTAGTCAAAGTTTCTAAATAAAGTGTTTTTAGTTCTGGTCTTTCAAGAGTATTTAAATGATCAATGTTTTTAGATATCTTTTCAATATAATTGTTATCAATTAAATTGGAGAAATTACAAATAAAAGAATCTTCCATGTCATACATGTGAAAAAAAGAAATCTGATTGTTTTGTGGGCTAAATTCGCCATGATTTTTGATATTTTGAAGTCCCTCTATTAAAATATTAAAAATATTTTTAATATTTTTTTTTGCAGCGCTAATTTCAAAAAGTTTGGACTCTGCTTTTTCACTGAGATTGGTGATGGTATCTGGTTTCATTTCTCCCAAATATGTAAGAAGAAGTTTTCCAGAAGCATCTTGAATTGCTTTTATGGAATTATTATATACATTATCTATAGATCCGTCAAAATCCACTATTAATCTATTTTAATTAAATATATATAATGTTTGTTAATGTTGCTATCTTTTTAATGATGAACTGCTAAAATTTAATGATAAAGAGCAATGATTTCTTTAATATCACTTTTTAAAAGAACATTATCAGATTTTTTATAGCTAAAATTAAGATTGGTTAAAATTCTTTTGGTAATATGGCTGTATGGACAAGGTATATAGTAATATTCATTATTAATAACATTAATTTCTTGAATAAAGTCTTGAACATCATCGTGTTTTAAAACAACACCTTGGCTGAAGGGGTTTATATAAAACTTAACATCTTTTTTTGAGAATTTATAATTGTTTGGATATTGATGGTTTTCTTTAGAATTTAAATAACCTACTATAAAATGATTGGGTAAATTTATTCCCATTATCGGTAGATTTAATAGTCTTGCAAGTTCTATATACAAAATAGAATTAGTTAAGGGATTTCCTTTTTTGGTTTGTAATAACTTTCCAAAAGAAGAATTTTCTGGTGAATGGTAATTTTTTTTGTCCCCTCTAAAATTGTAATTATCATACAAAATATCATTTATAACACTTACTTTTTCAATTGGACTCATGCTGTCAGATAAATGTTTGGAAATATCTGATGCTATCATACTTAATTCGTTTTGAATGTAAGATTTGGTAATATTTGGAAAAAAGTATTGATCAATTTGATTGACTCCATCAATTAAGTTTACTGGATGATGTATCCAATCTTTGTGTTCCTTTAAAATTTTTGAAAGGCTTATTTCATGGGTTATTCCACTTATTCTAGATTTAAATACAGGGCCGTACTTATTTTCAAAATTTGCTTTTTCTAGGTAAGGTATACAATCTGGACCAAGTTCTAATAATTGACTTTTAATCTGGTTAAATATCATTTCATCAGGATCGTCAAGCAAGCTAACCAATGCATCTATTTCATTTCTACTTTTCATACAAAGAATTAAAACTATCTAGTTGTACGCTATTTTTCTATAAAAGTTGTCAGAACTTAGATTTAAATTCTTTTCAGTACTTTTTCTACCAAGTTTGCAACTGTTTTCTTGTAGTCCTCCGAAAACGTATTGGTAAATCTATTTCCTATCACTGCACAAACTGTGCATGAATGATGTCCGAGTAAAGCACTCAATCCATACAAAGCAGATGTTTCCATTTCAAAGTTTAAAATTTTATGATTTTTATGTTCAAACCTTTTAAGAAATTCATTCATATCTGGAACCCTAGTATCCAATCTTAAACTTCTGCCTTGAGGTCCATAAAATCCATTTGCAGTTGCAGTAATTCCTTTATACATTCCCTTCCCAATTTTATTTGCTAGTAATTCACTTCCCTTTACAAAGTAGGGTTTATTAGCATCATTTGGCCAAGGAGTCTGTTGTAAAAATGCCTTTTGAAGTGCTTTTTCTTCAGGTTCATACACTGGTTTGTAAAAGGAAAGTAATCCATCAAAACCCAGTCCAAAAGTAGATAAAACAAAAGTATCTACTGGAATTTCGTTTTGTAAAGCACCACATGTTCCTATTCTTATTATTTCTAAGGAAGTATGTTTTCTTTTTATATTTTTTTTATAAAAATCTATATTAACTAGAGCGTCCAGTTCATTAATTACAATATCTATATTGTCACAACCAATGCCTGTAGAAATTACAGAGATTCGCTTATTATTAATTAGTCCAGTATGAGTTACAAATTCTCTTTTAGATCTCTTAAATTCTATTCTATCAAAATATTTTGAAATAGTTGGTACTCTTTCTTGGTCACCCACTAAAATAATTGTATGACCAATTTCATCGGGTTTCAAGTCTAAATGATAAATTCTTCCTTCCTCAGTGATTATAAGCTCAGTTGGGGGAATAGCTTTATAGTTTGTATTAGCTTCTTGAAGCATTAACTAAATTTAGAAAAAATAACTTCTCAAGGGTCTAAACTGCTGAAAACTTTTTTCAAAATATCTGTGGTTCTTTTCAATGGATTTTTTCTTATTTCCTTTTCTTGAATTGCTACCAATTTAAATAGCCCAAGAATTGCTCTCTCAGTAACATATTTATTTAAATCTGTTTCAATAGATTCTTTTCCTGATATTCTAGTGGATTGATTGTATTTTTTTACAAGAGGTTCCCAATAAGCAGTTAGTTTTACTTTTTCAATTGCCATTTTTACCTCAGGTAAAAATAACTTATATAGTTGGGTGTTGGTTTGTTCTTTTAAATAATTGGTTGCTGCATTATCACTTCCTTTTAGTATTTTAAAACCATCACTTACTGACATATTTTTAATTGCATTTATAAAAATTGGCGCAGCTGTTTTACAAGCTTCTTCTGCTGCTTCATTAAGAGTTCTTTCAAATTTTTCCACTTTTGTATCTAAACCCCACTGCATAGCTTTATCTCTTACAGCTTTTGCTTCTGGCGGAAATGGTATTCTTATTAAATCGTTTTTTAGAAATCCACCAATTGAAGAAGCTTGCTCGGAACCTTTGTTTACACCAACATTTAATGCTTCTTTAAGACCTTTTATAACTTGATCATTACTTAAAGTATTAGATACTTCTTTGTCTTGAGTCTGGATTTGAGATTTTACCTTATTGGATATCTTATTGATATTTATCTGTCCAATACAATGGCTAAACATGAAAATTGCACATGTTATTACCAAGGAAGATTTAATATTACTTTTCATAAATTATTATTTAATGTTAAATATCAAAAATTTTGCCAAACTAATTCTTATTATGAAAACTTAATTTTAATTTAACAGAATGAAGTGCGAATTAATTTCTATAGGAGATGAATTGTTAATTGGACAAACAATTAATACCAATGCTTCTTGGCTTGGAAAGCAACTAAATAATCTTGGTTTTACTATTGCGCATGGCTTGGTTATTTCTGATCAAAAAATAGATATTATTAATGCTCTTAATCAAGCGGAAAAAAGATCTGATATTGTTATAATTACTGGTGGTCTTGGACCTACAAATGATGATATTACCAAATATACTTTAACAGAGTATTTTAATACCACTTTAGAACTTGATAAAGAAATTGAACAAAATATAATTGATTATTTTACTAATAGAAATCTTCCAATTTTACAGACCAATAAAGACCAAGCTCTTTTACCAAAAGCTTGCCAAGTTTTACCCAACAGTAGAGGATCTGCTAGTGGAATGTGGTTTGAAAAAAACGGAGTAATTTTTATTTCTTTGCCTGGAGTTCCTTACGAAATGAAAGGAATTATGAAAGAACATGTTTTTACTAAGCTATTGGCTCTTAAAGGAGAAGGTAATGTAGTAATTAATAGAACTGTAAGAACCCATGGAATGGGAGAATCTTTTTTAGCTGAGGTAATAAAATCTTGGGAAAATAATTTGATAAAAGACGATTTAAAACTTGCTTATTTACCATCTCCAGGAATTGTTAAATTGAGAATTTCAATTGTAGGAAAAGATAAATCTTCCTCTGAAAAAAAGTTAAATTATTACGTCTCAGAACTTATTAAGCTTATTCCAGATCAAATATATGGTTATGGAAATGATTCTATGGAAGGCATTGTTGGAGAATTACTAAAAGAAAATAACAAAACCCTTTCTACAGCTGAGAGTTGTACAGGTGGTAATGTTTCTAAAATGCTTACAAGTATCAGCGGAAGCTCTTCATTTTTTAATGGAAGTATTATTTCTTATTCCAATCAATCAAAATCAGATTTATTGGATGTAAATGAAAAAAACATTGAAAAGTATGGTGCAGTAAGCAAGCAAGTGGTGGAGCAAATGGCAGTAAACGTTAGGTTAAAGTTTAAGTCTGACTTTGGAATTTCAACATCTGGAATTGCAGGGCCAAGTGGGGGGACTAACGAAAAGCCAGTTGGAACTGTGTGGATAGCTGTAGCTAATAAAGATAAAGTGATTTCTAAAAAATTAAATTTAGGTTACAATAGAGAAAGAAACATTCATGTGTCATCACTTTCTGTTTTGAACTTGTTAAGATTAGAACTGTTAAAAAACTAAAACTTTCTTAACCAAGAAATCATTGGAACTGGTGCAGAATTCAATCCGTTTATTTCATCATAATTAATGAATCCAGCTAAGGCAACTTGGAATGCTTTTTCATACGATTGATTAAACCTCATAGCTGGCATTAATATAAAAGTAATATTTCGAGTAGTTTCTTTACTCAAAAAACCTTGTCCGTATGTTGCGATAAATGGAGTAGGCATGCCATTAGAATATCGGTTATAAATAATTGTTTTTTCTTTAGTTTCATAATCAACCTTTTGTTTTTCTGCAATAAAAATCATAGAATCAAATATAAAACTTGCTTTTTTCCCAATAGGAGCAATTCCAGAAATACCAATTACAGTTGCTAATTGTTGGTTTCTATAAAGATATCTGTCGTTAAAATTAGAAGTCCAGTTATAAAGCCCTAACGAATCTTCAAAAGCCATTTGAGCATTATAATCATCTTCAGGGATGAAATATGGATGATTTTGGTCATAAAAACTATAGGAATATTTGTCACCAATTTCTCTAGCACCGCTCATAAAATCTGTGTTATTGGTTGGCCAATTAATATGAGCCAAACCAGCAGAAAAACTAATGTTAGAGGTTCTGTCACCAATTGTAATTGTCCCCCAATGCAAACCACCATAGGTCTGGCCTTGGTTGATATATCCGGAAGAACCCAATATACTTCCAATGGAAATGTGGAATTTATTTTTACTATAGATTTGTTGCTTCAAAACCAACCCTATCGGACTTGCTATCCAACTTGCCATTACACCCAATGAAGTTTTATTTCCTACACTAAAATGAACTTCTGGTCCATAAATATGAACTAGAGCATAGTTTTCATTTTTTTTAATTGGAAGAGCGTTGTTGGTAAAATAATATCTTGTAGTAAATGGTCCAGATGCTCTAAACTCTCCATTTTTATTACTTTTTACATTCTCATCTACTTTAGAAATAGAAGAAATTTCGGACTTATTTATATAAATTTTTCCAATAGTTTTTGTGATTAAAAGAATTTCTCTACCATCATCAGAAACTATTTCTCCAATATATTCACCCCCACTATTTTTTATTATAAGAACTAAGTTTTCTTTTTTTTCTTCAGACTCATTGGGAGTTTGTGCAGAAATCTGAAATGTTAAAAAAAGTAATATAATTAATGTGGTTAAATTTTTCATATGGTGTAAATATACGCAATATACTAGGAAGGAGTGGTGTTGGAACTTAAAAACACCATCTTTAAGGTATTCAATATCATTTATTTAATGACCATTTTTCAATTTCATTTATGGCATCTAATTTGTCTCCCCAACCAATAAATTTCATCTTATTAGGCCCTTTGTAATTACAAAACCAAGTTTTAATAATTGTTTTGACTGAATTTGGTAAAGAGTCTTTTGAAAAGTTGACTTTGCTATTATTTAAAGTGGCAATAACTTTATGATCTTGCTGCCCGCTATCTAATAATTTAAGAATCGCTACTGGGTTTATTTCTATTTTTTTTCCTTGTTGAACTGATTCAGAAATTATTAAAACATCTAACGCATCTCCGTCTCCCCCAATTTCAGGATCCATATAGGTATTGGATATAAATCCATAATTTCCAGGATATGGAATATAATTTATGGTGCGTTCTACTCCGTTTATAATCTCAATTTCAAAAGACTTTGTCTTGTAATTATATTCAAACTTTTTATTAGTACCAGCTGGTATCTCTACTATTGCAGTATAATTATCAGAAAAGTTTATTAATTCTTTTTTTTCAGTTGAGCAGCTAGAAACCATCCAACATATTAAACAAATTGAAATAATTTTTTTTACCAATTTAATCTCGGTTATAATAAATGGTAACTGCTGCAGTATCTCTTAAAAAGTCTATTTTTTCTACTTTTACTTCGTGAATTGGCAATCCAGTTCTCTCTTTTAAGTCTTTAATAAGCTCTTGTTTATTCTCAGGTTTTATAAGTTCTATTTTCTCATATACAATGTTTTTCTTTTCCTCAATAGTTTGAAACCACAATCTATCTATTAAATAAGTTATTAGAGTAATTAAACCATTGGTGAACAACACTTCGAAAATACTCACAGATTTATTTGAAAGGGCATTGATCATAGAAATTCCAATAACAATGAACAAATAAGTCATTTGCCTTATAGGAATGGCTTCTGTACGGTACCTAAGAATACCGAAAACTGCAAATAATCCCAAAGCAAACCCCATTTCCATAGGAACTTTCCTTAGAAGAAAACAAATAAAAAAAGTAAGTATATTGAACATTATGTAAGTAAATACATAATCTTTATCATCTTTTACTCTATAATAAATGAGTCTTACAATTATGATTAGAAAAATGAAGTTTATTCCAAACTTGAATAACAACTTTGAAAAGTCTTCTAAATCAAATAAATCAATTCCATACAATTCCATTCTTACTTATTTTATTAATGAATAATAGTTTTCTTTTAAAATTATTGTATTTCAATTTTGGATTTAAAATACAAGAACCAATAGTGTATTTGCTGAACCTAGTCGGTCTAATTCTTTTAAGCTTTAATATTGAGAGTATCTCAGACTTTCTATTTCCTTTTTCCCTCTTTACTTCAATTATAGATATATTTTCTAATTCTTTATTTGAATTATTAGAACTAAACTTCAAATTTAAATCTATTGTGACCCGTTCTTTTGTTTGAAAGTTAACCAAGGTAATTCTATCAAAATTATTTTTAATTGTTATTTCAAAATCCTTTAACGAGTAAGGTGTTTGTTCCTCCAAAAATTTTATATTTTTTTTGTTTAAATCCTTCTCTTCAAAAGGAACACCAATTCTAGTTTTTTTAGTGACCCCTTTATTGGATTTAAATTTAACTTCTAAAAAAGTTTTCTTAGATTCTACGTAATCTCTAAATCTAATCTTATACCTGTTTAGCTTTCCATTTTGATGATTTTTAAAAAGTGTTTTATTCTCGTTGTCAAAATATTCTGTTTGATAATTAAAAAGTCTCTTTCCATCTATTTCAAGGCAGTAATATTTATCGCTAATTTTTGATAAAACTTCTAAAGTATCTTTAAGAGAAACTGTAAATTTTTCATCTACTCTTTCCATCAATGCAACTTCATCCATAGCTGCTAAACTAATAGGTTGATAATTATCTAATATGGATTGAATTTCAGACATTTAAAATTTTAATCTTTTAGTTTTTCTTAAAAGTAGCTTTACCATACTTTTTACCGTAAAGATAATCTATTACATTATTTTGAAAAACTCTAATTTTTTCTCCATCACAAGTGAGATTAGAATTATACTCTATGAGATTATTTAATAAACAATTGGTAATCTCATCACTAGTAGATAAAATCTCCGCAGGGCCAAACTCCCCCTTTTTTTGAAAAGCACAATAACCAATTTCACAATCCAATAATTTATTTTCAATAGATTCTACAAATGATAAATCTTTTGATATAATTCCCATTGAAGAATTTTGAATCATACAATTAGAAGCCTTTAATTTGCTTTCTTCTCCGGCACTTATAGCCTTGTCTTTAATATTTAAAAACTCACTTTCTGATATTTCTAATCTTCCACCTGAAATATCAACACCATCATTTCCGCAATTTGTAAAGCTGCAGTTTTTCATAAAACCACTACAAAAATCTGCATCAAATGCATCTGAAAATGTATTTTCTATTTTAATATTTTCTATTTTGAATTTACATCTAAATAAATTCACAGCATCTTCACTTTTTAGATCTTTAAAGTCACTATTCTCAATAGTTACTTTTCCACCATATACCGTAAATGCACTTGGTAGGCTCTGGTGATTATATTTCAAAGTGTCGTACAATGAAAATTGATTGGAAAAATCTAGGTAATTAATATTACTTGAATCCTTATTTTGAAGGATGTGAATTCCCTCTCCAGTACTATCGGAAGATGTTACTTTCACCATTTTACCAATTTCTCCGTTTATATTAATGGCACTGTAGGATAAAATACTACTAGAACTAATCAAGTCAATGGTCTCTCCTGCATTTAAAACAACCCTAAGTCCTTTGGGAATAATAATCTTCTTTGAGATAGTGGTGTTTTTCTTTTTAAGAAAAATCGAATTCGAGTCTTTAGAATATTTAAAATAGTTTAAAAAATCTAAGGATATTTCAGGTCTTAATATTTCAGGAACAATAGATGGAAAAACATCTATTTTCATGCCAGAAAAAATTGGTTCTAACTGAAAGGTTACTGGATTTAGATAATAATAATTAGGATTTAAATTTTTAAAATATTTTTTAGTTAGATCATTAAATTTTATCCAATCTAATACATTAAAATATTTATCATTGAGTTTATTTGTTTTGACAAGATCTTCTATTGAGTTTACAAATTTTGGATGAATGATTTCTCCTTTTGTATTTTCTACTTTTATAGAATCGTTAATTTCAATTTTTAAAATTTCACCTTCTCTCCTTGAATTGGACTCAATAAGTCTTTTTCCTATTTCTTCTTGAAATAAATAATCTTTGTTTTCAATGGTAATTAATTTAGAATAAACTCCAATAAGATCGTTTGATTTTAAATCTTCATTAAACGCAATAATTGATCGGGCTAATTCTAAATACTTGCTATCATTAAGAGCGTATAATCTAAACTTTTTTTTCCTGTAGATTCTTTTTCCGTTTTTACAATGAAAGGAAATATATTCTTTGGTTTTAAATACTTTTACTTTGATAGTATCGCTTTCAAAATATAAATTGACCAGTTCATTATTTCCTATATTCAATATTGGTTTTTCAAATGAAAAGTTGTTGGTTACTTGGTTTTTATTTTCCTGACAAGAATTTAAAAATAAAGCTAGAAATAGAAATATGAGAATTTTATTATTCATTTGATTATGTAACAATTGATAATTTTTCCAAACAAAACTTTACAAATGTAAAATTACTTTGAGATTAATTGCATACTAGATATATCTATTTGGTATAAATCTGTATCTCCCATATTTTCGATATTATAATAGCCACCAACATAAGCTGTATTACCATCTTTTGAAATACATATTGTTTTTTCCTCCATAGTGGTATTAATAGGGCTTCCTATGTTAATAGGTGAACTCCAATTTTCATGACCGCCGGTACAATAGTATATATCGTAACTTCCAACACTTTGTTTTCTTCCATTTGATGTAAAGAAAAGTAAGTTTCCACTTGGGTGAATAAAAACACATTTTTCATCTCCCGGAGTATTAATTTCGTTCCCTAGGTGAATTGGTTCTGAATAAGTTTTATTAGTTTTTTTAACATAGTATATATCTGTTTTGCCTAAACCAGTTGGTCTTTCAGAAACAAAATATATGTAAGATTCATCCTCTGTAATACTAGCAGAACTTTCGAAATAGGAGCTATTTATTTTGTTGCTGATTTTTTTGTCTTTATTTAAAATTGGTTTTGGTGAAGACCAACTACCAGATTTTGTGTACGCAGCTTCGTATATATCTCCACTTCTAGTTAAATATGGAATATTTCTATAAATTATTATTGAA
This sequence comes from Flavobacteriales bacterium, assembly GCA_038108155.1. Lineage (GTDB taxonomy): Bacteria > Bacteroidota > Bacteroidia > Flavobacteriales_D > Parvicellaceae > MED-G20. The sequence continues at coordinate 59,171 of JAYNHP010000002.1, forward strand.
TTATCAGCTTTGAAACTTAAAGAGGCATCGTGAAAATCAGTATTTATTTTTCCCAATTTATTGGATGGATTTAACCACTTTTCCCCAATACTGTCCCATTTAGATAAGTATATATCTGAAAAATACTGATGGTCAAAATACTGATCAACATTTCCTCCTTTGGTATCAGCTCTTCTGGAGGTGAACATTAAATATTTTCCGTTATTGCTCAACGAAGGTGCAAAATCAGATCCTTTTGAATTAAGGACTGGACCCATATTTGAAATAATTATTTTATTATTTGTTTTCTTCAACTCTAACTCTGCAAAAGCCAATTGACTAATTTTTAAATCTATCGAGTAGTCTTTAATTTTTTGTTTGGATTTTATTTCAGAAACAAATTTTTCATAACTGGTTTTAGACTTTTTTAATTCTTCTAGTCTAAAGTAAATTTCTCCCATTAAATAATATAAATCTTCATCTACTTTTGGATCGTTCTTTTCTGCAATTTCTGCATGGTATTTTGCCTTTTTGTAGTCATGTAATTTGTAATAACATCTCGAAATTCCAAAATGAGCTTTTGCGCTTGAGGGATTTAAAGCAATAATTTCTTTATAATTTAAAAGTGCAGTTTTAATATTACCTTGTAAATAAAGTTGTTTTGTTTCTGTAAGTTTTATTTGAGATTTAGTTTTGTTTAAAAGACCTTCCTCCTGAGATAAAGCAGATTTTACATTGAATATTACAAGAAACAATAGAACTAACTTGAAAATAAATTTTTGGTGTTTCATAAGAAATATGTTTTCTAAAATTAAATAAATATAATGGTATTGTCATAATTTTACTTTACTATCCACCATATTGTTAAATTTACAGTATTAAATAATAGATATGTCCAATTATTCTTTGAATGCCATAAGCCCTATTGACGGAAGATACTTTGATAAAACAAAGGTCCTTAGTTCTTTTTTTTCTGAGTCCTCCTTGATTCGCTATAGAGTAAAAGTTGAAATTGAATACTTTATATCCTTATGTGAATTACCTCTTCCACAATTAAAAAATTTTGACAGTAACCTTTTTCAAACCTTAAGATCTTATTACGAGAGTTTTGATGATAGCGATGCTCAAAGAGTAAAAGATATTGAATCTACAACCAATCACGATGTGAAAGCTGTGGAGTATTTTATTAAGGAAAGAATGGATAAAGATGGTATTGGTGATGCTAAGGAGTTTGTCCATTTTGGACTTACTTCTCAAGATATTAATAATACTGCTATTCCAATGAGTATAAAGGATGCATTAGAAAATATATATCAACCAGCAATTGATAGTCTTATCAAGAATCTAGAAATACTTTCCAATCAGTGGTCCTCGATCCCAATGTTGGCTAAAACCCATGGTCAGCCAGCATCTCCTACCAATTTGGGCAAAGAAATTTATGTATTTGTTGAAAGATTAAATCAACAGTTAGAGACCCTAAAGTCCATAATCCATGCTGGAAAATTTGGAGGAGCAACTGGAAATTTTAATGCCCATCATGTTGCTTATCCGTCCATAGATTGGAAAAAATTTGCCAACGATTTCTTAGCAGATAAATTAAAATTGGTAAGATCCCAAACAACCACCCAAATTGAACATTATGATCACTTGGCATCTTTATTTGATGTCGTTAAAAGAATAAATACAATAATATTGGACTTAAATAGAGATATGTGGACCTATATTTCTATGGATTATTTTAAACAGAAAATTAAAAAAGGAGAAATTGGATCTTCTGCCATGCCTCATAAGGTGAATCCTATTGACTTTGAGAATTCTGAAGGAAATATTGGTATTGCCAATGCGATTTTAGAGCATTTAAGCGCAAAACTGCCAGTAAGTAGACTACAAAGAGATTTAACAGACAGTACAGTTCTTAGAAATATTGGTGTCCCTTTTTCACATGGACTAATTGCAATTTTATCTACCCAAAAAGGATTGGATAAGCTTCTTTTAAATAACGTTGCTATTGAAAAAGATTTAGAAAATAATTGGGCTGTAGTTGCAGAAGCAATTCAAACTATTTTAAGAAGAGAGGGAGTTGAAAATCCTTACGAATTATTGAAAAATCTAACAAGGAAAAATGAGAAAATCACCCAAAAATCATTGAGAAATTTTATAGATAATTTGGATGTTTCTGAAGATTTAAAAACAGAGTTGAATCAAATAACTCCCTTCAATTACACAGGTATATAATTTTAATAATTAAAGTTTCATTATTGTCACTGCTGCTATACAAGCAGTTTCAGTTCTCAGTCTATTGTTTCCAAGACTAACCATGTTGTATTTATTTACTTTTGCAAGTTCAATTTCCTCATATGTAAAATCTCCTTCGGGGCCTATGACTATAACTTGTGATTCTAAAGAGTTTGAAATTGTTTTTAATTGAATTTTGTCTTCTTTTTTGCAATGAGCTAGAAACTTTAATTTGCAAGAGTTTTTTTCAATAAAGTGGTTAAATTTTTCGACAGGATGAATTGTTGGTAACCAAAACCTTTGTGACTGTTTAATAGTAGAAATTAAAACCTTTTCGAACCTTTCTATATTCCATTTTCTTCTTTCAGAATTTTGTGAAATAAGTGGAAAAAAGTCAGTAACACCAATTTCTGTAGCTTTTTCGATTATTAATTTATTTCTATCGTTATTTTTTGTTGGACAAAATGCTAGAGTTAATGGAACAGGCTTTTTAAACTCTTTAAGCTTATGGATTTTTATTTTTATTTTTTTGGTGCTAGAGTCGATAATTTCTCCTTCACCATACAATCCATTACCATTAATAATTGATAAATCATCTTTGTTCTTCATTCTTAAAACTTTAATGGCATGTCGAGATTCACTTTCGGTCAAAAAGCATATTCCATTTTCAATACTATCTGTTAAAAAAGTTGTCACTCCGTTATCATTTTAAGAATAATTCAATGTAAATATTTAAAATTGAAAAAAAATAATGTAATTTAGAATCAACTAATAACAAAATTAATAATCAAAACATATACCATGAATTTTTTTAAATATCTTTTTTCAATTACGTTAGTTCTTACTTTTTTAACCATTAATGCTCAGACAAAAAAAATAGAAGATGTTGAATTTAGTTCTGTTCAAGAAATTAATGGTGAAGAAACTGTTTTAAATGGAGGGGGGTTAAGAGAAAAGTATGGATTTATGGATTTGTATGTTGGTGGACTATACATAAATAAAAAATCATCAGATGCAAATAAAATCATTATGGCTGATGAAAATATGGGAATTAGAATTGTTATTGTTTCTAGTTTAGTTACAAGAGAAAGATTTATCGAAGCTTTGGAAGAGGGTTTTGTAAATACAACCGCAGGAAAATCATCTCCATCAGATCTAGAAAAGTTTAAAAAATTCCTAAGTGATCCTTTTATTGAGGGAGACGAAATTGTTCTTAATTACCATAAAGGCGAAGCAGTTCATTTATACAAAAACAATAAAGAAAGAGGAACTTTTGATGGTCTAGAGTTTAAACAAGCACTTTTTGGTATTTGGCTCGGTGGAAACCCTGCAGATGATAGTCTTAAAGAAGAAATGTTAGGACTTTAATTAGTTATTTTACTGCTTTTAAACTCAAGTCCATATTATTGACAGAGTGAGTCAAAGCTCCAACAGAAATATAGTCAACACCACACATTGCATAGTTTTTTATTGTATCTAAATTTATACCACCGGAGGCTTCAGTTTCATATAGGCCATTGATTAATTCAACTCCTGTTTTTAAATCTTGATAGTTAAAATTATCCATCATTATTCTATGCACATTTCCACACTCTAAAACTTGTCTGACTTCTTCTAAATTTCTAGTTTCAATTTCAATTTTTATATCCAATTTTTTTTCATTTAAATAGTTATTGGTTTTTTCAATTGCTTGTTGGATTCCACCTGCAAAATCTATGTGGTTATCTTTTAACATAACCATATCGTAAAGTCCAAATCTATGGTTGAAACCACCTCCTATTTTAACAGCTTCTTTTTCTAGAAACCTGTTTAAAGGGGTAGTTTTTCTTGTGTCTAAAATTTTACAATTCAAACCCTTTAGTTTTTCAACATATTTATTAGTCAAAGTTGAAATGGCACTCATTCTTTGCATTACATTTAAAACCAATCTTTCAATAGTTAATATAGAACCAGATTTCCCACTAACAATAAAAGCAATATCTCCAATAGATACCTTTTGTCCGTCCTTTAGAATACTTTTAAAATCAATAGTTGGATCGTAGCAATTAAATATTTCTTTAGCTAAATTAATTCCAGAAATTATTCCATTTTCTTTTACTAGCAGCTTTGCTGAACCTTTACTACTTTTTGGTATACAAGAAAGGGTAGAGTGATCCCCTTTTTTAACATCTTCTTGAATTGCTAATTTTACAAATTGATTTATTTCCATAATTTAAAGTTTAGAAATATTTTTAAAATATTGAGTCATATTTTTTTTAAAATTTTCAGGCCTATTAAGACAAAATTTTTCTATAACATTTAATCCCTTTTTATATTTTTTTGTTCCACTTTCATAACCCCATCTATTGTAATGTTCTTTAACCATTGGGGAAAATGATTTTTTAAATTCTATAAAATGGGCCATTAAGTTTTCAGATGAAAGTTCATTTTCAAGAAGGTAATTAACTCTTTTAGTAAACAATATCTCGAACTCAGTTTGCTTTAGCAAATAATTAATTAATTCTCCTCCTAAAGCTGGAGACCAATCTCTTTGGACATAATCAAACATATTAAATTTTGGACTTCCAACACTTGCATCCATATCTATCAAAACAGCATTCCAAGGCTTTTTGCCTTTTCTTTTTTTCCAAAAAAAAGTATTGTTGCAAGGCCAGTCATTATTTTGAAAAAATAGTTCAATTATGAACCAATCTACAATAGAGCTCATATTGAAATTTTTTGCAATTTTTTCATAATCAGTTTTTGGGTTTTTCTTTATTTCAAGAAGTAGACTATTCAAATCTCCGTATCCCTTTTTTTTAGAATATCCCTTATCATCTGCATCAACTAATTTTTTTACTTTTATTTTATATTTATTAGAAATTGCCTTTAAGTCCATTCTTTCTCTTAATCCATGGATTCCCCAGTACTCTCCATTTAAATAGACCAAAACAGGTTTGTAGCTCATTACATCTACATTTAAATTTTCACATACTTTAGAAATCCAACCATCGACAAATATTTCGTTTCCCCAACCTGAAAAAGAAGATCTCAAAATAATTTTATCAATTTCATGATTTACCTCTAAAAGAGTATTTACTTTGTTTTTTTGATTGATATAAAATCTAAGGCTTTTTTGGGGAGCTAAGGGAGTAATATATCCATGAATTCTAAAAGGAAAGCTGCCCTTTAAAAATATTTCATTTTTGTTAAATATTTCAATCTCTCCAGCTTGTTTTCTCTTTTTAAACTTGTAGAAATTTCCAGATGTTTGGTCTTTTTCTTTAACGAAACTATTTCCTGGAACATAGCATCCTTCTTCAGGATCAAATAGAGTTTTGGAATCTACTTTTAAATTTACTACTGAAAAATTAAGTTCAGATTTTAACCCCAATAAATAATTATATATAGAAGAATCCACAACTATATTATTTTTTAGTGCAATCACTTTAACTTGATGAAAAGAAGAAAATTCACCAATAGGTGCTTTCCAATTATTTACATATTTACTGTAGTTTTCAATTGCTGTTGGTATCTTAATGAGTTTTGGAACTAATTTTTTTAAATGGTAAGTTATTTCATTAGATCCTGTAATTGTGTCCAGATTGTAAATCAATTTTAAATTTAAGTCACTCCCGGTTTTGAATGTAACTAAAATAGAATCTTCACTGTAGCTTCCAGAAATATAATTGCTTGATATTGTGGGCGAATTTAATCCATACAATGGTGAAAAAAAGTCTTTTGTTTTTTTAGAATTATTACAGCTATATAATAAGATTATAATTATAAATAAAATTGACTTTTTTTTCATTTGATTTGATCTCACGTAAAAGTACAAATACTTCTATATAGATTTAATTTTTTCATTTTCAACAAAATTAAATTATCTTATTATTTAGTGATATACGATTTTAAAAGAATAATTAAATATTTTTGTCGTTATGTATTGAGTTAAGAAAACTTAAAAGTTTTAAATGAAATTAATAAGATTTATATTTTCAAAATTCTTCTGGATAAATTTTCTTTTAGCCAGTGCAACTTTATACGGTGTTTTCTATTACACAATGGATAATTTAGATAAATATACCAACCACAATATAAAAATTGAAGTACCTAACTTATTAGGTATTCAAATCAGTAATTTAAATGACACTTTAGAGAAACTAGGATTAAGGTATGAAATTAGAGATTCCATATATTCTGAAAACCATCCTATGGGAATGATTATTCAACAAGATCCTAAACCACATTCAGAAACCTTTCCAAATTACATCAAGCCCAATAGAAACCTTTATTTAACTATTGTAAAAAAACAAGAAATTTATGAAACTATTCCAGATTTAATATCCAATGTCAGTTCTAAAAATATTGGTAAAACCAAATTAGAAACACTTGGGTTTGCGGTTGATTTAGAAATGAAAAACCATAAAGATAGAGATAAAGTACTTGAAATTAGATTTGAAGATGAGATTGTTAAAGCAGGAAGAAAACTACCAAAAGGTTCGACTTTAAAATTAATTTATGGGTCTGGTGATAAAGGTAAGCCAATTGAATTACCAGATTTCAGAGGAATGAATATCTATTTAGCAAACAAAAAAGCAAGTGATGTAGGATTAGAACTTGAGATTCATTACAATGATTCTGTTTTAGATTTTAAGGATTCAAATCGTGCTGTAATATTTAACCAATATCCATTTCCAAAAACTGAAAACAAATCCTTAATTTCAATTGGAGGCTTAGTAATAATAGATGCGAATCTTTCCACTCAGTTGGATAGTATTTATGCCAAAGATACCGTAGGAATAAATTATAATATTTGAAAAATTATTTTTCACTTTCATTCTTTTTAATTCCATTCTTTCTTATTTCTCAGGAGAGTCTAGAGCCTTTGAGAACAAATATGTCATTATTTGAAGTTCAATCTTTCAAAAGAACTCAGTCTATAGAGAATTTTGATTTCATTTATTTGACAGATACTCTTAGTTTACCTTTAATTGATGATTTTTCTACTAATAAATTTAAAGTATATAAAAACGATACTAGCGGGCCTAATATTTCAGATTCTACCTGGAATTATTTGTTTTATTTAGATGGGAGTTTGGTTCCTCTTACAAATTCCTACATGTCTTCACCAACATTTACTTATTCTTATGATAGCATAAATTCTAATGGGATAGACACTCTAATTATGTTAACAATTCAAAACGATCCAGATACTTTAATAATTAATAATCTTTTGTATTACCCTATTACCAATGACACAATAATTTTATGGCCAAATACCACCATTATTGATTCACTTTGGACAGCAGTTAGTCCTGATACAACTTTTGCCAACATTTCCTCAGATTACAGTCAAGATTCTATTTCTTTATATTTTGTTTCACCTGAAATAGATGATTTAAACAAAATCTGGTTAGACAACGATGTCTTTTTAAATTATAATTACCCAAAGAATCCATGGACTCTTGGTGTAGTTACTTTTGATGGATTAAACTCCTCAGGGAAACCATATGATTGGACTACAGGAGCTACTGACTGGTCAGATCAATTAACTTCTAAACCAATTTTTTTAGGTAATAAAGATATTAGTGATTCCTTATATATATCTTTCTTTTTTCAAGCTGGTGGATATGGAGAAACACCAGATTCAGACGATTCCCTCATACTAGAATTTTATAATCCTTCAAACGATGATTGGATTTCGGTTTGGTCTACCAATGGTTTTGATAGCGATCAATGGTATTATGAGCATATTCTTTTAGATTCTTCAAAATATTTTCAAGATGGATTTAGATTTAGGTTTAATTCCTATGGAAGTCTTAATGGGAGTTTAGATCACTGGAATCTTGACTACGTTTATTTCAATGAAAATCGTTCTTTGTACGATACACTAATGCAAGATTGGGCATTCACATCTCCACCTATTTCCATGCTAGACAATTATACCTCTGTTCCTTGGAAACATTTTAAAAATACAACTTCTGATATCTTGCTGAAAAATGCTATAATTCCATCCTATAATTCCTCAGATAATCCTAAATTGTTACAACCTTGTTCTATGGATTTATTTTATAAAGACGTATTACAATCCTCGTTTCCATATTCGGCTACTGTTCTAAATGTTCCAGAATTAAGTTATTTTGATATGTTTTACGATTTTGGATCTACCTTCGAACTTAATACTTCACTTACAGATACTTTTGTAGATTATACTTATAGATTTTATTTATCTACTAATACAACTCCTGAAAGATTAAGTGAGAATGATACTATTTTATACCGCCAGTCTTTTCAAAATTATTATTCTTACGATGATGGATCTGCAGAAGCTGCTTATGGTCTAATTGGTAATGGAGTAGAATTGGCTTACAGGTTTTCTATTTTAGACGGTATTGGAACAGATACTTTAAAAAGCATTAAAATACATTTCTCCCCGTCTGTAAATGATGCTTCTAATGATCCATTTTTTCTTCAAATTTGGGACGATAGTTTGGGGTCACCAGGACGTTTGATTTATACTACTGACGATTTTGATTTCCCCGAACTTTATTACCCAGAATACAACTCAGGCTTAAATGGTTTTTTTGAATACGAATTACCTTCTTTAGTTCCTGTTAGTGATACATTTTATATTGGCTGGAAACAGACTTCATCCTCAAGATTAAATATAGGTTTTGATAAGAATATTAACAGAAAACTTGATATTTTTTACAATTTAGGTGCGGGTTTTCAAAATACCATATTTGATGGTGCGCTCATGATGCGCCCTGTTTTTGTTTCTCCAATGGATAATGTTGTGAACTATCCAAAGCTGTTTAGAAAAGAGGAAAATATTTCCTTTTACCCAAATCCTGCAGATGATTTAGTTCTAATTTCTAACAAAGAGATTAGTAGTATTGAAATTTTCGATTTGAACGGAAGAATGGTAAATAGTTTAGATATGGCCCAGAAAAATTCTTTTATTGTTGAAAATTTATTAAATGGGATTTATCTCTTGAAGTTTAAATTTAAAAATGGAGAAATTAAAGTTGAAAAACTGATAGTCCAACACCATTAATGACCGAGGAAGTTAAAAATATTGACGATCAGGAGGAAGAGCTGTTTGAACACTATAATTTTATAGCTGATAATGGTCAAGAAAAATTAAGAATTGATAAGTTTTTAATGGATCGAATTGCCAATACATCAAGGAACAAAATTCAAATTGCTGCTCATAACGGAAATATTCTAGTTAACAAATTTCCAGTAAAGCCAAATTATAAGGTAAAGCCAAAAGATGAAGTTTCTATAGTGTTACCTTATCCAGTTAGACAACTAGAATTAATTCCACAAGATATACCAGTTGATATTATTTATGAAGATGACCAATTATGTTTGGTTAATAAATCTGCCAATATGGTAGTTCATCCAGGATATGGAAATTACGATGGCACATTAGTTAATGCATTGTTATACCATTTTGAAAAATTACCGGAATTACCATCCGATTATTTTGGTCGTCCAGGATTGGTTCATCGTTTAGATAAACATACAACTGGAATAATGGTAGTGGCTAAGACTGAGAATACTTTAACCCATTTAGCAAAACAATTTTTTGACAGAACTACTAAAAGAAGATATCATGCACTGGTTTGGGGAGATGTTGAAAATGAGAAAGGAACAGTTGATTTATATTTAGGTAGGTCTTTAAAGAATAGAAAAATAATGACCTGCTATCCCGAAAAAGATCATGGAAAGCATGCTGTTACACATTATAAAGTAATTGAAAGGTTTGGTTATGTTACGCTAATTGAATGTAGGCTTGAAACAGGCAGAACACATCAAATAAGGGCACATATGAAATATATTGGACATCCTCTTTTTAATGATTTAGAATACGGAGGGGATAAAATTGTAAAAGGAACAAGCTTTACGAAATACAAGCAGTTTGTAGAAAATTGTTTTAAGCTTTTACCAGGACAAGCTCTTCATGCAAAGTCACTAGGGTTTTACCATCCAACTCTTAAAAAAGACTTAATTTATGATAGTGAGTTGCCTGGATATTTTGAAGAAGTACTCAATAAATGGAGGCGATATTCTCAATCTAGTACTTTTTAAGATATTAAAGTTTTCAACAATTTTTTATATAATTCCAAGTACTTTTTACATTAGACGGAGAATCTAATTTATGTACCTAATTTTTGATACCGAAACTACTGGCTTACCTAAAAAGTTTAATGCGCCAATAACTGATTTAGACAATTGGCCAAGGTGTGTTCAAATTGCTTGGCAGCTTCATGATTATGACGGAACATTAATAGAGCACAATGACTTTTTAATTGTACCAGATGGTTACGATATTCCTTATCAATCTGAAAAAATTCATGGCATATCTACTGCATTGGCTAAAACTAAAGGAGAGTCATTAAAAGAGGTATTAAATTCTTTTAAAAATGTTTTATCCAAAACAAAGGTTTTGGTTGGACAAAACCTAAAGTTTGATTTGAATATCGTCGGATCCGAATTCCATAGATTAGGTTATGACAATGAATGGCTAAAAATGCCGGTACTTGACACCTGTACAGAAAAGTCAGCATTTTTATGTAAACTACCAGGAGGAAGAGGAGGTAAATTTAAATATCCAACTCTATCTGAGCTTCATCAATGCTTATTTAAAGTGCCCTTTGAAGAAGCGCACAATGCTACGGCAGATGTTGAGGCAACAGCTAGATGTTTTTTTGAACTTATTAGAAAAGGATCTTTTCAAAAATCAGACCTTTATTTAGATGATGAAAAATATGCCGATTTTTTTGTAAAGAATACGTCTGAATTCTCGCTTGCTGGAATTAAACATGTTAATTTATTTAAACAAAGTAAAGCTCTTGTAGAGAAAAAAAAATCTGACGTCAGTAAAGGTGTAGTTCCTAAAGAAGATATCTCCCATTTAAAAGATGTACCCTTTTCCCATCTTCATAACAAAACTCAATTTTCTGTACTTCAATCTACCATTGATGTAAACAATTTAATAGAAAAAGCGGTAGAGTTTGGAATGCCTGCAGTAGCTTTTTCTGATTCTGGGAATATGATGGGGGCATTTCAATTTGTTGAAACGGGTTATAAACATAACCAATCCATTGACAAAAAAATTGAGGAGGTTAAAAAAAAATCAAATGTTTCGGAAATAGAAATCCAAGATTTAGAAAGAAAAAAAATTCTTCCAATTGTTGGGTGTGAGTTCCAAGTTTGCCCTGATAGGAATGACAAAACTTATAAAAATAATGGTTACCAAGTTCCTTTTTTAGCCAAAAATAAAAAGGGATATCAAAACTTAATTAAGCTTTCTTCCATCGGTTTTATTGAAGGGTTTTATTATGTCCCTAGAATAGATAAAAACATAATTTTAGAATATTCCAACGATTTGATTGTAACCACTGGAGGATTGTATGGAGAAATAGCCCAATTAATATTAAATGAAGGGGAACAAAAAGCAGAGGAGTCTCTTTTGTGGTGGAAAGATAACTTTAAAGATGATTTTTATATAGAAATTGTTAGACATGGTTTGGAGGAGGAGGAAAAAGTGAATGAGGTTTTACTAAGATTTGCCAAAAAACATTCTATTAAATATTTTGCATCTAACAATACACACTATTTAAATAAGGAAGATGCTGATGCCCATGACGTGCTGTTGTGTATTAAGGATGGTGAAAGAAAATCAACTCCTATTGGTAGAGGAAGAGGTTTTAGGTTTGGTTTTTTAAATACAGAATATTACTTTAAATCTCAGCAGGAAATGAAATCCTTATTTTCTGATATTCCTGATTCCATAATAAACACCAATGAAATAGTTGCTAAATGTGAATCTTATCGTTTGGCTTCTGAAGTATTGTTACCTGAGTTTGAAATTCCCGATGAATTTAAAGATCCTAAAGATATTAAGGATGCTTCTCTTAAAAATGGAGAAAACAATTACTTGAGACATTTAACTTACCAGGGTGCTAAAGTTAGATACCCAGAATTATCAGACGAAATCAAAGAAAGATTAGATTTTGAGTTAGAAATTATTAGAAAAACAGGCTATCCTGGTTATTTCTTAATTGTACAAGACTTTTGTTCTGCAGCAAGAGATATGAACGTTTCAGTTGGCCCAGGAAGAGGTTCGGCAGCTGGTTCTGCTGTTGCCTATTGTATAGGGATTACTAATGTTGATCCAATTAAGTACAACCTTCTTTTTGAGAGATTTCTTAATCCAGATAGAGTTTCTTTGCCGGATATTGATATTGATTTTGACGATGAAGGAAGATCAAGAGTAATTCAGTATGTTATTGATAAATATGGTTCTAGTCAAGTTGCCCAGATAATTACTTATGGTACTATGGCTGCAAAATCTTCTATAAGAGACACAGGAAGAGTTTTGGACTTGCCTTTGCAGCAGACAGATAGGTTGGCAAAGTTGGTTCCTGATGTAAAATTGAATAAATTATTTAGTTGGAATAAACAAGATGTAAAAAGTAATATCTCACCTGATCAATTAAAAAATGCAGAAGAACTAATTAATAAATTGGAGGAGGAAGGAATTGAAGGAGAAGTTATTAGACAAGCAAAACTAGTTGAGGGCTCGTTAAGAAATACAGGGATTCATGCATGTGGAGTTATAATCACTCCCTCAGATATAAGAGATTTTGTACCTGTTTCATTGGCCAAAGATTCTGAAATGTGGTGTACTCAATTTGACAATTCTGTTGCAGAGTCTGCGGGTTTGTTGAAAATGGATTTTCTTGGTTTAAAAACTCTGACTTTAATTAAGGACACCATAAAAATTATAAAGGCGATGTCAGGAAAATCCATTGATATAGATGAAATTCCACTTGACGATATTAAAACCTATGAGCTTTTTCAAAGAGGAGAAACTGTTGGAATTTTCCAATACGAATCTCCAGGAATGCAAAAACATTTAAAATCATTGCGACCAACAGCTTTTTCAGATTTAATTGCAATGAATGCGCTTTACAGACCAGGTCCTATTGAATACATACCAAGTTTTATTAAACGGAAGCATGGCAATGAGAAAATAGAATACGATTTGCCGGTAATGGAAGATTTTTTAAAAGAAACTTACGGAATTACAGTTTATCAAGAACAGGTTATGCTATTGTCACAAGAGTTAGCTGGTTTTTCTAAGGGAGAGGCAGATACTTTAAGAAAAGCAATGGGTAAGAAAAAAGTAGACTTACTAAATAAGATGAAGCCACAATTTCTTTCACAAGGTCAAGAAAGGGGCCACGATACTCAAATTTTAGAAAAAATATGGAAAGATTGGGAGAAGTTTGCATCTTATGCATTTAATAAGTCACATAGTACTTGTTATGCTTTAATCGCTTACCAAACGGCATATTTAAAAGCAAATTACCCTGCAGAATATATGGCTTCAGTACTTAGTAATAATATGAACGATATAAAATCTGTTACTTTTTTCATGAAAGAGTGCAATAGAATGGGATTGAAAGTACTAGGGCCAGATGTCAATGAAAGTTGGTATAAGTTTGCAGTAAATGAAAAAGGGGAAATTAGGTTTGGTCTTGGCGCTGTAAAAGGGGTGGGAGAGGGCCCAGTTAAAAATATTTCTTCTATTCGAAAAGAGACTGGAAAATTCAATACAATTTTTGATTTTATTAAAAGGGTTAGCCTTAAAGACTGTAATAAAAGAGTAATTGAAAGTTTAGCTATGGCAGGAGCATTTGATTCATTCAATAATTTTCATCGTGCTCAATTTTTTAATGTAGACGAAAAACAAGTCTCATTTGTAGAAAAATTACTAAAGTTTGGTCAAGCTTTTCAGTCAAAAAGTAATTCCCAACAGGTCAATATGTTTGATGCTATTGGTGAATCTCTTGAACTGGCTGAGCCGGAAATTCCACCAACAGAAGAATGGAGTAATTTTGAGCTTTTGACAAAAGAAAAAGAGGTAGTAGGCATTTATATTTCAGGACATCCATTACAAGACTATCTTTTAGAATTAAAATATTTCTGTGATATTAATTTAAAAGTTCTCAACGAAAATCTCCAAGAGCTTCCAGAGAGAGAATTTTCTTTTATTGGATTAGTTAGTAGTGCTGCTAATTTAGAAAGTAGAAGAGGAACTAAGTATGGGGTCTTAGAGCTTCAGGATATGGAAGGTCAAATGGAGTTTAGGCTTTTCGGAGAACAGTATTTAAAATTTATGCATTTTTTGGTGCCTGGTAATTTTTTACATATCAAGGGAAAGGTTCAACAGCGTCCAAAATATTATAAGTCAGATGAATTTCAAAAGGAATATAGAATTCAACAAATTGATGTTTTAGATGATATTCGAGACAAATTGTCCAATTCGTTGTATTTAAAATGGGATTATGAAAGTTTAAAGACGGAACAAATCAATGAATTAGAAAACTTAATGGGAAAGTACAAAGGAAAAAAACAAATTATTTTTGAACTATTAGATTCAGAATCTTCTTCCTATGTAACCTTAAATTCAAGAAAGTTTATGTCCAATGTATCTAATGAGTTATTACATGAGATTAGTCAGTTAGATGGATTTTTGGGTTACTCTATTAATAAATCAAATATGGTAAATTATTTAGAAAAAAATAATCATTAATTATTCTCGGTAAAAATTATTATTTCGCAACATATTTAAACAAAATATATATCTTTGATGATAATTTAAATTTTTAAAAATGGCATTAGAATTTACTGAAGAAAATTTTGAATCTACAGCGTTAAAGTCAGACAAGCTTGTTATGGTAGATTTTTGGGCTGAGTGGTGTGGTCCTTGTCGTATGGTCGGTCCTCATGTTGAGGAACTTTCTAAAGAATACGAGGGGAAAGCTGTTGTTGGAAAAGTAAATGTCGATCTTCATGGTGGTATTGCTGCTCAATTTGGAGTAAGAAACATCCCAACTATTGTATTTCTTAAAAATGGAGAATTAGTAGATAAGGTTGTTGGTGCAGTTCCTAAGGATCAACTTGCAGATAAGTTAGATGCTCACATTTAATCTATCTTACCAACATTACACTTCCATTTAGTTTTATGTCTTCTTGTTCATTTTTAAGTATGTAATAATATTGTCCATCGCTTAATCTTTTTCCATTACTGCTTTTACCATTCCAATCATTCTCGTACGGACTTTGATCAAATACTATATTACCCCACCGATTGTATATTTTTATATTAAATAAATCATTGATTCCATAAATTACAAACCTGTCGTTTACTAAATCATTATTAGGACTAAAAATATTCGGAATAATAATTTCACTGGGAAAAATAGTAATTTCCAAACAAGAGGTGTCAAAACAATTATATTCATTCGCAGCTATTAAACAGACTGTGTAATCCCCCGGATACTTGTAAATATGAGTAGGTTCGTATTCAATACTGGAGGAATCGTCTCCGAACGACCAATAATTAACAATCGAAGAATCTATTGAATTTTGGAAAAAATCAATTGATTCGTCAGGTTCCATTATTACAGAGCTATAACTTATAGAAATATTATGATAATTGGTATCAATAAGAAGAAAGTTGGAGGTATCTCTACAGTTATTGTTGTCTAAAACAACTAATTGATAATTATCTGCAATAAGATTGGATATGTTTAAAGAATCGGATAAGAAATTGTTCCAATAAAACTGTATACTGTCTGCTGTAGATGTCACTGTTATGTTGGAAATAGCTCCATTTTCTTGTCCACAATCTTCATTTTTTATTATTACAAAAGAAGTATCAATTTCTGGTCCTGATAAGTCTGGAACATAAAAGTTATGACTAGCAATACATCCCATCCCATCAGTTAATTCCAAAAAAAAGCCACCTCCATTTAAGTTAAATGTGTCTAGAGATAAGGAATTTTGGGTGTTCCAAGTCCAGCTGTAGGGGCTTATTCCTCCAACAATATTTATTCCAATAATGCTTCCGTTTTCTTGGTTGCATTTTTCACTTTCAACAACCACGTTTGAACTGTCAATTATTAAATCAGGAACATCTATGCAAAATTGGTGAAAATTGCTAGCGCCACCTGTTGAGGCTGTAAAACCCCAGAAAACCATAGGGTTGCCGTTAAATACATTATTGATTACATCACCAGTATAATTTAAAACTAGTAAATTATTATAATAGACGTTTAATAATGTTGCTACAGGATCCCATGTAATTCTTAATGGTTCAGCAATACAGTTTTCAATTTCCCCTAAGTCGTATGGCCCTGCAATATTATTGGTAGAGGTGTGAATCACATCCCCATCTAAATTAATAGAAATATGGTCGTTAAAGATATCTCCATGAGCTGTATTTTGATAAGTATCTAAATATACTCCTAACGATGGAGAAACACCACCCAAACCCATTTGCCCACCAGAAGAACCAATACTGGTATTTAAAGGCTGAAGGGCAAATACCATTCCATCTGCTCCAGCCCATTGACTTGTGTTATTACAGCCTAAATTCACTGTAAAGCTATAATCAAAAGGTTGGTTTAAATCGATTTGGTTTATGTTCCAGACGGAACCTGCCTTGTTGCCCATATCAGGCGTAAGTTGGTAACATTTACAGTTTATTACACTAGCGTCTCCATTAAGTTGAAATTGTGCACTTACTTGTGCACTAAAAACGGTTAATGTCACCCAAATCAATATTATTTTAGAAAACTTAATTTTAAATAATTTAAACAAAAGTAAAAAAACAAATTTCAATCATATAATATTCTCACATTGATTACGTTTCTTTATATTTAATAAAATCTATTTTTAAAAATTGTGACTTACAAATGAAAATTACACTTATTGGCTATGGAAAGATGGGAAAACTTTTAGAGATAAAAGCCAAGGAGAGAAACCATGTCATTTCTAAAATACTAAAAAACCAAAATTGGATTTCTCAAGACTTAATGGACTCGGATATGGCTATAGATTTTTCAAGTCCAGATTCTGCTGTAGATAATATTCATAAAGCCTTTAAGGCAAATGTTCCGATTGTTGTTGGTACAACAGGGTGGAACAAAGATTTTGATAAAGTAAAAAATTGGTGTAATGAATATAACGGAGCAATTCTACCTTCCTCCAATTTTTCTTTGGGCGTAAATATTTTTTTTGAAATAAATAAGCAGCTGTCAAAAATAATGAATCAGCAAAATTCATATTCCGTAAAAATAAGTGAGACTCATCACACCGAAAAAGTAGATTCTCCAAGCGGAACAGCAATCACTACAGCAGAAATAATTCTTGATCAAATGGACCATTATTCAAACTGGGTCTCGAATACTTCTAATTATGGTAATAAATTACCTATAATTGCAAAAAGACAAGAAGGTGTAGCTGGAACACATGAAGTTATTTACGAAAGTAATATTGACGAGTTATCCATTTGCCACAGAGCAAAAAACAGGGAAGGATTTGCTATTGGGGCAATTATTGCTGCAGAATTTTTATATAATAAAAAAGGACTTTTTTCTATGAAAGACGTCGTAAAATTTTAAGATGATACCATATATTTTATTAATGCTAATGATCGTTGTTTATTTCTTTTCTCTTGGAAAGATTTTTGAAAAGAATGGTCGCCAAACGTGGGAGGGTTATGCTCCGATTTACAATATTTACGTATGGTTAAAAATCATTAAGAAACCATGGTGGTGGATTTTCTTTTTCCCAATTCCATTTGTAAACTTAATTGTTGCTATTGGTTGTAATGTTGAAACCGCAAGACTATTTGGAAAATATTCTGTTAAAGATACATTGTTAATGATTTTATTGCCTTGGTATTATATGCCTTATTTAGCATTTGATTCTAAAAATGTAGTGGTAGAACCCACAGACTGGTCCAAAGTAAAAGACAGGGAGCAGAGAAAGTGGCATGATCAGATAACTCTTTTTTTTATTGCTCCATTTGTAGGCCACGGGCTGTATTTTATTTTTAGACTTATTGGTTCAAAAGACAAGCCCAATAAAAAAACAATGGCTGCAGATTGGACCAATGCTCTAGGATTTGCAATTGTTGCTGCATCTATTATAAGGTCTCTATTTTTTGAAGCTTTTACAATTCCAACAGGCTCTATGGAAAAAACAATGAGAATTGGAGACTATCTATTTGTAAATAAAATGAAATATGGAGCAAAGTTGCCTCAAACACCAATTTCTGTTCCTTTTGTTCATAATAGATTGCCTTTCACTTTTATTCCCTCATATGTAGACTGGTTTAGTTCTGATTACAGAAGACTATTTGGATATGGTGAAATTAAAAGAGGAGATATTATGGTATTTAATTGGCCTGTTGGAGATTCAGTAATTGTTCATAACGGAGTAATTGCCCACGATTATTATGCCATATTAAGGAACCAGGCCTTTATTAATTGTGTTAGAGATTTAAAAGCTTACAATAGTGATGGAATTAATTTAAGTTACGATAGGTATCAGCCATTAGAATCGAAATATTTAAATTCTGCAAGACAAAAGTTAATTAATGGTGGTGGCTTAAGTCAGTCTCCGGTAGGCCCAATAGAAAAAACTGGTGGAATTGCTACCCTGCCAACCGATAAAAAGGAAAACTATATAAAACGTTGTGTTGCTGTTGGTGGAGATACCTTGGAAATTAAAGACAATCTACTTTATATAAACAGTCAACCAGAAGAAAAAAAAGACGAGGTTGTGTTTACTTATAATTTCTATTTTAAACCTGGGTCTTATATTCCACAAGACAAAATTCTAGAGGATTATGAAATTTACAGTGACCAGCATTCAAGATCAAATATTGAAAATAAATACATTAAAGTTGTAGATACTTCCTACAAGGACTCTTTAGTTTATACAGAAAAATTAGTTGCTTTTAGTAGAGAACAAATAACCTGTTCCCCAGAGACAGCTAAAATGCTTTCTAGATATTCTGGTTTAGATAGTATGAGTCAAGAAATACATCCAAAAGGTTTTAATTATTCAGTTTATGGTCAGTTCTATCCATATTTTCCAAACCATCCTTCTTTTGATTGGTCTAGAGATAATTATGGTCCACTTATAGTTCCAAAAAGTGGGTGGACAGTCGAACTTAGCGATTCTACGTGGATACTTTACAAACGAGCTATAGAAGTTTACGAAAAAAATAAAGTTTCTGTTAACTCCAATGGAGATTTCCTTATAAATGATAAAATAAGTACTGAATATACCTTTCAACAAAATTATTATTGGTTGATGGGAGACAATAGGCATGGTTCGGCAGATTCACGATGTTGGGGTTTTGTTCCTGAAGATCACGTTGTTGGTACTGCATCTTTTGTTTGGTTTTCTAAACATCCTGAAACAGGAATTAGATGGGATAGAATTTTCTCTACAGTTCATTAATGAAGACTGTCCTTAGTTCGGTCTATGCTGGTAATCTTATGTATTATTCGGTTCTTGCAAAATCCTCTCAGGTATATATCGATAGATTTGAGAATTTTCGAAAGCAAACTTATAGAAACAGGTGTGTCATTTCTAGTCCGAATGGACCGCTTAAGTTAATAATACCTACTATTAGAATATCCAAAAATATTGTCAAGGATGTAAAAATTGACAACCATCACAATTGGAGAAAAATCCATTGGAAGTCTTTGGAAAGTTCTTATAGATCTTCCCCTTATTTTGAGTTTTATGAAGACGAATTTATGCCCCTGTATTTTGAAAAAAAAATAGAATATTTATTGGATTTTAACCAGCAACTTAATTTAGTTCTTTTAAGGTGTTTAAATCTGGATACAGAAATTATATTTTCTGATTCCTACATAGAAAAAGAAGGGAAGATTAATGATTTTAGAGATATAATTCATCCAAGTTCAGTACCAACAGAAACAGTAAAAAAAATAAAGTATAGCCAAGTGTTTCAGGAAAGTCAAGATTTTATTTATAACCTAAGTGTATATGATTTGTTGTTCAATCAGGGTCCGTTGGCGAAACAATTTCTGGATTTGTAGAGTAGTTACAGGCATTGCTAATTACATTCAT
Source organism: Flavobacteriales bacterium (assembly GCA_038108155.1). Classification (GTDB taxonomy): domain Bacteria; phylum Bacteroidota; class Bacteroidia; order Flavobacteriales_D; family Parvicellaceae; genus MED-G20. The sequence goes on from JAYNHP010000002.1 coordinate 79,346, forward strand.
TACCTCAGTTCTTATATTCATGCTTATTAATTTGTGATTTTCAGCATCTGGATAAACCCTATTGGATAGAAAAACGTAGAGAATACCACTTTTAGGATCTGCCCATGTTAAGTTTCCTGTAAATCCAGAATGTCCAAAGCTATCAAAGGAAACACATTCAAAACAGGTTGGTCCGCCAGCACCATCTCTAACAGGTTTGTCAAATGCAATTCCTCTTCTGTTTTTATTAGAATTGTAATAAGGAGAGGAGGTATATTTTTCAATAATATCCGAACTTAAAATAGTATCTCCGCCATAAATACCTTTGTTTAAATACATCTGCATGATTACAGCTAGATCATTTGCGTTTGAAAAAAGACCTGCATGTCCACCAACTCCGCCTAAAAGAGCAGCCCCTTGGTCATGAACATATCCGTGTATTAGTTGATGTCTAAAAAATGTGTCATTTTCAGTTGGTGTTATCCTACTTAAATCCCATTTATTAAGTGGGTTGTAACCGATATTTTGAAGTCCAATTTTGCTGTATATATTTTCTGCAATCAGGTCTTGGCTATTAAAGGTGATTTTTTTAATTATTTCGTTAATGAAATAATACCCTACATCGCTGTATTTATATTTTTTATTTTTATTGATGTCTGTAGAGAGTATTCTTTCAAAAATAGTATCTCTGTAGGAGCTTAGCATATATAAGTTTTTTGCGACTAGGCTCTGGTGAATATTAGACGGAAGCTTGCTGTAGAGTTCATAGGATGGCATTCCTTCATTTAGTGTTTGCACATAAAATGGTATCCAAGAAGCCAAACCAGCTTGGTGGGTTAAAATTTCTTTTAGTACTAAATTTTTATATTCTGTAGAGTCTAATATTTCTGGCAAATAATATCCAAGGGTAGAGTCTACACTAAATCTGTTTTCAGATTCTAGTTGCATTAATATTAAAGCAGAACTTGCAATTTTTGTGATGGAAGCCAAGTCGTATATATCAGAATTTTCAACTTTTTTTGAACTACTATCGTAGGTGTGATTTCCGAAAGATTTGTTAAAGAATACATTTCCGTCCTTGGCTGCTAATATTTGACAACCTGGCATAGCATGATTATCTATGCCATTATTCACTATCGAATCAATTTTATAAAGTATACTATCGTTTATATTTAGTTCATTAGGGTTTAAATAGGAAAGTCTAGTTTTTGAAGTGGTTAGTCCATCTCCAGATTGGTAATTTTCACATAAATTATTTTCTAAATAATTACTACAGGATAGACCACCAAAAACAACCTGGCTAGCATGTTTAAGATTTTTAGGTTTAGAGTTAGGGTTATATAATATTGCTTGACAGCTATTGATGATAAGATCTTCAAAAAAGAGTTTTTTTCCGTGAACATAGTTTAGAATTATTTTATTTTTTGAACTTATTTCTTGGATTAAATTGGCAATTTCAAAGTGAATGGTGTCTGTGTTTATAATAATAAGATTAAAACTTTTTAGTTCTTTTTCCATTGCTCTAATCATTCTGTTAGAGGAGAAAGTGTTGAAATGAAAATGGTCAATATTGGTATAGTTGTCACAAGATTCCTCAAAACTATTTAAGTTATTGGAGGATAGATTTAAGGTTGCAATTTTTAAGGTGTCAAGTTTTTTTAAGGGGATTATATTTTCAGAGTTTTTTAAAAGAACAGTGGAATGAAAATTTGTAGAATCTTTAGAAAAAAAGCCATTGGACCATGTTAGGGCAAATAAAAACACCCATAATTTTAAAATAATTTTGCTCATTTATCTTTTTAACTTGAAAATTAAATCAATATTAATTTTTATTTGTTTTAAAATTAAATCAATAAAAAAAGTTTAGGAAAAATGAAATGTTGATAAAGTCCTAAATAATTTAAGATATTAGAATCCTTAAAATTTATTGTTGTCTTTTGACTTAAAGGCTTCGAGATAAGTACCATTCAATGGATCTTAGACCTTATTATACTAATCAATCTTAAGCATTGGTATCTAATACCTTGTCGGAATGGTATTCACCAGCATCTAATTTCGATTTAATTTTATTAAATGTACTAATGGTATATTCAACATCTTCTAAAGAGTGAGAAGCAGTTGGAATTAATCTTAATAAAATAACATCTTTAGGAACCACAGGATAAACAACAATGGAACAGAAAAGATCATAGTTTTCTCTTAAGTCAAATGTTAAATTAGTAGCCTCTCCCAAAGTTCCACTTAGCATAACAGGTGTTACACAGGAATTGGTATTGCCCAAATTAAATCCAGAACTTTTAAGTCCCGTTTGTAAGGCATTTGCAATTTCCCAAAGCTTGTCTTTTTGCTCTTTGGACTTAAGTAATTCTAACCTTTTTAAACCACCAACCACTAGTGGCATAGGAAGTGATTTGGCAAATATTTGAGACCTCATATTGTATGCTAAATAATTGATAACATCGTCTGTACTACAAACAAAAGCGCCAACACTTGCCATAGATTTTGCAAATGTTCCAAATAAAACATCTATTTCATCTTGAACACCTTGCTCTTCACCTGCACCTTGTCCTTTTTCTCCAAGAGTTCCAAATCCATGCGCATCGTCAACAAATATTCGAAAGTTAAACTTTCCAGATTTTCTATACTCTATTATTTCTTTAAGTTTTCCCTGGTCACCACTCATTCCAAAAACACCTTCTGTAACTACTAATATACCTCCGCCAGTTTGGTTAGCTATTTTAGTGGCAACAGTCATCTGTTTTTCAAAACTTTCCATGTCGTTGTGAAGAAAAACTTTTCTTTTTCCTTGGTGAAGTCTAACTCCATCTACCATACAAGCATGAGATTCACTATCGTAAACTATAACATCGTTTCTATCTACCAAAGCTTCTATTGTAGACATACAACCTTGATAACCAAAATTCAACAAGTAACATGCTTCCATGTCCATAAAGTCAGCAAGTTCTCTTTCTAACTTTTCATGTTCGCTGGTCTGACCAGACATCATTCTAGCACCCATAGGGTAGCCGAGTCCCCATTTTTTGGAAGCTTCAGTATCAGCTTCTCTAACTTCTGGATGGTTGGACAAGCCTAGATAATTATTAATACTCCATGTAAGTACTTCTTTTCCTTTAAAAAACATTCTCGGAGCAATATCACCTTCTAACTTTGGGAATGTAAAGTAACCATGAGATTCCTTAGCATGTTGTCCCAATGGTCCCCTATTGTTTTTTATTTTGTCAAAAATATCTTTCATAACTCTGATTCAAAATAGAATTTTAGCCAAAATTATAACACTTTAATCGCCTGTGGCAATTTTGTTTTAGTTTTATTAACATATCTATTCACATACTTTATCAATTATCTTAAATATTATTAGGAATATAATTTTATATTAGAATTGACTTTTCAAATTGGATAAATCTTTTACAGAATTAAAATATCTTGTACTTACCTTAAAACAATAACTTTTTAAATGAGTAAATTAATTGCCTGTTTTCTTTCTGTATTTTTGTTCTCTTGCAATAGCGAAAACGAATCTATAAGTTTAGCAAATGCGGTTCAAAGTCAAGAATTACAAACTTTTAATAACAATCATAAATTAATGGAAACAGCTCCAAATACCGATTCTACAATTACCAAAGCTGTAAAACCCAATAATTTTGAAAAAATTGAAAAAAATATTTTACTTGGCAAATTTGATTATAAAAAAGACAGTAATTTTAGTATTGTAAGTTCTAAATACTCTTCAAAAACAATTTACCTTAGAAAAGAAGTGTTGCAAAAGTTTGATCAAATGTACGATGCTGCACTAAAAGATGGTATAAAACTTGTAATAATTTCCGGTACAAGAAGTTTCAAACATCAAAAATATATTTGGGATAGAAAATGGAACAAAAACATTCTAAATATGGATAGTATTTCCGCAGTAAAAGAAATTATGAAATACAGTTCTATGCCTTCAACCTCTAGACATCATTGGGGAACAGATGTAGATTTAAATAGTTTAGAAAATAGTTATTTTGAAAAAGGAGAAGGAAAAAAAATATTCGATTGGTTGGTTGCAAATGCTTTTAAATATGGTTTTCACATGACCTACGATAACCAAGAAGAGACCAAAAGAACTGGATATAAAATGGAAAAATGGCATTGGTCTTATATGCCAATATCCAAGAAATTTTTAATTCAATTCAATGAATATATTAAGTGTGAGAATATTTCTTCATTCAAAGGATCTAAATTTGCCTGTCATCAAGATGTGGATGTAATTAAGAACTTTGTAAACGGAATAAATACTGATTTTTAAAAAATATTGAATGTTACTAAATAGAATATGGGCTGCTTTAATTGCCATAGCCATGGTCATGGCTTGTGGAAAAGCATTTATTTTTCATGATTTTGATATTTTCAAACTCCTAGTAGAAAATCTTTTTGAAAGTGTAAAAAATGGTTTTGAAATGGTTATTTACCTCACTGGTGCTCTTTGCCTATGGATGGGGGTGATGAACATCGGAGAACAAGCAGGAATTGTTTCTTCTCTATCTTGGTTTGTTTCTCCTCTTTTTTCTAGATTATTCCCTGAAATTCCTAAAGGACATCCAGCTTCAGGTGCTATAATGTTGAATTATAGTGCCAATATGTTAGGGTTAGACAATGCTGCAACTCCTATAGGTCTAAAAGCTATAAAACTCTTACAAGATCTAAACCCATCTAAAGATACTGCAAGCAATGCTCAAATTATGTTTTTAGTTTTAAATACCTCTGGTTTAACCATTATCCCCGTAAGTATTATTGGCTATCGTGCAATGGCAGACGGAGCAACTGACCCAACTATAGTTTTTTTACCAATTCTATTTGCTACTTTTTTTGCAACTTTAACAGGTTTAATTCTAGTTGCAATCAAACAAAAAATAAACCTTTTTGATAGAGTTATTTTTGCTTACATTGGAGGACTAAGTTTTCTTATTTTTGGTTTACTTGCTTGGTGTATATATTCTCCAGATTCTGTTAATTTCATCTCCTCTTTTGTTGGTAATTTCATATTGCTTATTACCATTACTGGTTTTGTGATTTATGGTTTTGTAAAAAAAATAAATGTTTATGAAAGCTTTGTAGAAGGGGCAAAAAGTGGATTTGATATTGCACTAAGTATTCTGCCTTATGTTATTGCTATTCTAGCTGCAGTTTCTCTTTTTAGAACATCAGGTGCAATGCAATCTTTATTTAATGGAATTGAGTATGTCTTGGTATTTCTTGGGGTAAATTCTTTAGAATTTATAGATTCTCTCCCAGTTGCTTTCATGAAACCTTTTAGCGGACCTGCAGCAAGAGCACTGATGCTAGAAATTTTCCAAACCAATGGTGTAGAGTCTTTTGTTGGAAGACTTGCTTCAACTTTTCAAGGTTGCTCTGATACAACCTTTTATATTTTAGCAGTTTATTTTGGTTCTGTAAAAATTAAAAAAATTCGTTACGCCGCTTCCGTAGGACTAATTGCTGATTTTGTAGGTATTGTTTCCTCCATTTTCCTAGCTTATATATTTTACACCTAGTATTCCAACAATTATTTCCTTCCAATTATAACAAAGAAACCTATATTTGAAAAAAATTTAAATTGTATCAACAAAGAGAAAAATATTTTAAACGTTCACTTGAACTTTTATCCAAGTTAAGTAATGGTATTACTTTACTTGTTTTTATTACAACTTTTACTTTTTTTACGTTGTTGTCTTGTTCTGATTACAATAAAATCTTGAAAGGGACGGATTATAATTTAAAGTATGAAAAAGCTCTAGAATACTATGAAAATAATCAGTGTTACAAATCCTTGCCACTTCTAGAAGAATTAATGTCTTATTTTAGAATGACCACTAAAGGGGAAGATGTATATTATTACTATGCAAAAAATCAATATTGTATGGGAGACTATTATCTTGCCGGGTATTATTTTAAAAGATTTGTAAAAAACTTTCCGCAAAGCTCAAGAGTGGAAGAATGTGCTTTTAATTCTGCTATATGTCTTATGAAGAACTCTCCAGATTATTATTTAGACCAATCAGAAAGCTATAAAGCAATCGATGAATTTCAGCTATTTATGAGTAAATATCCCAATAGCTATTTAATTGATAGTTGTAATAAAATGGTTAGTGATTTAAGAAACAGGTTAGAATTAAAAAGCTTTGAAAAGGGAAAACTCTATTATAAAATGGAAAAATATAGGTCTGCTACCATTGCCTTGAATACTACAATTTCAGAATTTCCTAATACAAATTTTAAGGAAGAAATACTCTTTTTAATATTAAAATCTAATTATTTATATGCATCAAATAGTGTAGAGTCAAAAAAAATTGAAAGATTTGAAGAAACTATTAAATCTTATTATACTTTTGTGGATTCTTATAAAAACAGTAAGTTTGCACGAGAATCCGAAAGCTTTTACTTATCGAGCTTGAAGGAACTTGAAAAACTCAAAATTTAACCAATGGCATATAAAGATAGCACAGCAGAGAGAACAACAATTACAAGAAACCTTAGAGAATTAGAGGCTGAAACAAGTAATATATATGAAACAATCACTGTTTTATCTAAAAGATCAAACCAGATAAATGTAGAAATGAAAGAAGAGCTTAATCAAAAACTAGACGAGTTTGCTACTTCAACCGATAACCTTGAGGAAATATTTGAAAACAGAGAGCAAATCGAAGTTTCAAGATACTACGAAAGGTTGCCTAAATCTGGAGCTATTGCTATTCAGGAATTAGAAAATGATAAAATATTTTGGAAATCTCCTGAAAACGAAGATTCCAACGATTAATTTCTTTCATGCTTAGTGGCAAAAATGTATTACTAGCTGTCACTGGAAGTATAGCTGCATACAAATCAGCCTTTTTAATTAGAGAACTTATCAAATCTGGAGCATTTGTTAAGGTCATAGTTACAGAAGCTGCTCTTCAATTTGTAACTACAGTCACTTTATCTACTTTATCAAAAAATCCAGTCTATAAAGACTTTATCAAAGACGAGAACACTGGAGAATGGAATAACCATGTTGATCTTGGTTCTTGGGCCGACTTAATGGTTATTGCTCCAGCTACTGCTAACACAATATCTAATTTGGTTTCAGGAAAAGCAGATAGTTTTTTCTTATCTACATTTCTTTCATGCAATGCTCCAGTTTTTGTTGCCCCAGCAATGGATTTAGATATGTTTAAAAATAAATCTACTCAGTCAAATATTCAATTATTGACTAAAAGATCTATAAATGTAATAGAGCCAAAAGAAGGAGAATTAGCTAGTGGATTAGAAGGAAAGGGTAGAATGGAAGAACCTGAAGAAATAGTAAATTACATAAATAATTATTTTCTTGAAAAAGCAACTTTAAAAAATTTAAATATTTTAATTTCCGCTGGACCTACATACGAATCCATAGATCCTGTTCGTTTTATAAGCAATCATTCAACTGGAAAAATGGGATATGCGTTGGCCAACGAAGCACAAAAAAGAGGTGCAAATGTTCAGTTGGTTTCAGGGCCTGTAAGTTTGAAAACCCCTGAAAATGTCCAAAGAATAGATGTCAATTCAACAAAGGAAATGAAAAAAGAAATTACTAAAAGATTTGACAAAATAGATGTTTTGATAATGAGTGCCGCTGTAGCAGATTATGAACCAAAAGATATAGCTCCAAATAAAATAAAAAAGCAAGACCAAAAAATAAGTATTGAACTGAAAAAAACACCAGATATTTTAAAAGATTTAGCTAAGAGTAAAAAGAATCAACTCGTGATTGGTTTTGCTCTAGAAACTGAGAATGGAATAGAAAATGCTTATCAAAAAATGCAAAGAAAAAATCTAGATGCAATTATTTTAAATTCCTTATCAGATAATGGTGCGGGTTTTGGTCATGATACCAATAAAGTTACCTTAATAACTCAGTCTGAAAAAAGAGAGTTCGAATTAAAGACCAAAGATTTAGTGGCAATAGATATTCTAAATTTCGTAGAAGAATGTATTTAAGAATTAAAACACTACTTATTGTTACCTTCTGGTTTTCTAAATTATCTATTTCTCAGATATTTAATTGTGAAGTTCAAGTTATTGCACCTACTCTTCAAAATAACCCTGCAAATGAAGAGATTTTTTCTTCTTTAAAAAATGCAATGATTGAATATATCAATTTTGGGTACAATTGGACCAATGACAAGTTTGAACAGCATGAACAAATTGATGTTTCTTTTTTATTGACACTTAATTCTAAGTCTGGAAATGATTTTTCGGGAAAACTACAAATTACATCACAAAGACCGGTTTTTAATTCTGATTACAAATCTCTTTTAATGAGTTATATTGATAAAAATGTCACCTTTAAATATATTAGAAATTCACCTATTCAATATTTTGAAGGACAACATGTAGATAATTTAGCAGATATATTGGCTTATTATATTTACATGATTTTAGGTTACGATTACGATTCTTTTTCTTTGGAAGGTGGAACACCTTATTTCAACAAAGCAGATCAAATTCTAAGTATTTGTCAAAGTGCTTCAGAACCAGGATGGAAAGCCCCTGATGGCGATGGAAGTAACAATCGGTTTTGGTTAATACAAAATGCTTTACAACCTCAGTTCACCTCCCTTAGAAAGACTTTCTACAATTACCATATCAGTGGTTTAGACCAGTGTTATATCAACAGAGATACTTGTATTAAAGAAATAACTAGTTCTATAAATGATTTATTGGAGATTCATAAAAGTAGACCCTCTTCCCTAAATATGCAATTGTTTTTTAATGCTAAATATGAAGAATTAATTAAAATATATTTACCTACTTCACCCTCTGAAAGAAATAAAATTTATAATCTGGTTTCTCAATTAGACCCATCAAGAATAAAAGCATATAATAAATTGAAGTAAATTTAGTCATGGATAAATTTAAAGGCACAGGTGTTGCACTAGTAACTCCATTCAATGAAAATGGAAAAGTAGATTACAATGGTTTACAGAAACTTGTAGAGTTTCAGATTAATAATGGAACCAATTATCTTGTAGTTCAGGGTACCACTGGTGAGTCTGTTACTCTAACTAATGATGAAAAAATTGCAGTACTAGATTATATTATTGAAATTAATGCTGGTAAACTTCCCATTTTATTTGGAGTTGGTGGAAACAGTACATCTGACATTTGCGATAAAATAAAATTTTTTTCAGGTCATAAGATAGATGGATTTCTCTCTGTTAGTCCATATTATAACAAACCATCACAACAAGGAATTTACGAGCATTTTAAATCTATATCTAATTCAACTAGTCTTCCAATTATAATTTACAATGTGCCAGGGAGAACAAGTTCTAATATAACTGCTGATACAACAGTTCAACTAGCAAAAGATTTTAAAAATATAGTAGGAATTAAAGAAGCATCTGGAAACTTAGAGCAAATAATGACTATTATTTTAAAAAAACCAGATAATTTTTTAGTGATTTCTGGAGATGATGCTTTAACTCTTGGACATATTTTAGTAGGAGGAGACGGAGTTATTTCGGTAATAGCTAACGCATTTCCAAAAAGATTTTCAACTATGGTAAATGCAGCTTTGAATAAAAATTTAGATTTAGCGAAAGAAAAACATTACGAACTCCTAGAGATCATTCATTATTTATTTGTCGATGGAAATCCTGCAGGAATTAAATACTTATTAAAATTAATCAATATATGCTCTGATTATGTAAGGTTACCACTAGTTGGTGTTACTGAAGAAACATCTAAAAAACTATATTCTCTTACTGCGTCTATAGATGATACTTTGGTTTAATCTAAAGTAGTATTAAAGAAATAGCTAGTATTCCAAATCCTACTCCAATCCATTTAAAAATAGATATCTTTTCTTGAAATAAGATCACAGATAGAATAGTACACATTACTATAACACCAATATTTACTATTGGAAATACTTGATAAGAACTAAATAGTTCATTTTTTAAAGATTTTATAAAATAAAGTAGGGTTAAATAATTTGGGATTCCTAAAATAATTCCCCAAAAAACACTTTTTTTATCCATCCTTAGATTGGATGTTTTAATTTTTAAAAAACAATATAATCCGCCCGCAAACCCTGCAAAAAGAAAGGTTAATGTGAAAAAAAGATTCATATTTTGACTATTCAAAATATTTCTTTGTCCCCAATTTAGAAGACCATCTGCTAAGCCTTGACCAACAAAAAGTAATAAAAGAATGATAATATTTTTTTGACTTAGTTTTTTACTTTTCTTGTCTTCTTTAGAGGAAAATACGATAGCTCCTAGTGCTATAAAAATTCCTAAAATTTTAAAGAAAGTAACTTCCTCATTAAATAAAATTATTCCAATTAATATTGGAATAATCATAGACATCTTATTGGATATTGTACTCAAAGTAATTCCTATTTTCTGCGCTGAATAGGCATATAAATTAAATGTTAATACAAATAGAGTTCCTATAATTAAAGCTATAATTACAAGATTTAAATTGGTATTAGTTTTCAGTTCAATAAAACTGTTTTCTAGTAAATAACTCGATAATGCTAATGTTCCTGCAATAAAATAGTTGAAGGTAATGGATATAAGATTATTGACCCTTATTTTATCAAAATATTTAAACAACATAACCATCATAGAAAATGTGGTAATTGTTATGGCTAAATCAATCATTCAAGTATTTAAAAAGTGTATCCTGACCTATTTCATTCTTAGATATCCATTTTTTATTTAACAAAGGGGATTTCAACCCATTTTTAAATAATTTATTTCCAACAATTACTCTTGCTTCGTCCCAGTAATTATTGTTTATAAAACTTGTTAATGTTTTGAATCCTCCTTCAATAATTATAGAGGAAATTTCCATTTGGTATAAATAGTTTAATATGCTAAGAATCATATTTTCCTTCTTACATTTTAAGTAAACTGTATTATCTTTTTTTTCTTCTAAAATTAAATTTGCAATTATTGTTTTGGAGCTATTATCGAATATATTATAGTCAGAACCTAACTTAAGATTTGGATCTAAAATTACTCTTACAGGGTTTATTCCTTTGACTTCTCTTACAGTAAGTTTTGGATTGTCATTTTCTACAGTAGTTCTTCCAACCAAAATAGCATCCTCATTTGCTCTCCATTGGTGAACCAAGGTTTTGGAATTTTCACTACTAATCCAATTAATTTCCTTCTTGTTTCCTTCTCGAAAAATATCTATAAAACCATCTTTGGTTTCTGCCCATTTAAGAATTATATAAGGCCTGTTTTTTTGATGAAAAGTAAAAAATCGTTTATTTAACTCTAAACATTCTTTTTTTAGCAAACCAACTTTGACTTTCACATTGTTATCTCGAAGATATTTTATTCCCAATCCATTTACTTTTTTTGAATTGTCTTTACTGCCAATTACAACATTAGAAATTCCTACTTTAACTATTAATTGACAACAAGGAGGTGTTTTTCCAAAATGACAACATGGCTCAAGATTTACGTACAAAGTTGCTCCGACCAGGTCTTTCTTGTTTTTTACCAAATTAATGGCATTTACTTCTGCATGGTTTTCTCCATATTTTTGATGATATCCTTCTCCTATAATTCTATTTTTATAGACAATTACACAACCTACCATAGGGTTTGGTGAAACAAATCCTGCTCCTTTTTTTGCCAATTCTAGGCATCTCGCCATGTATGTATTTTCTTCTTTCAAGATTATAAAAATATATATATTTATTACGGAAAATTCATAGAAGCGTTAATTATTATTAGATGTTATTGGATAAAACATATAATTTACTATTTTTGTCGCCCGTAAATACTTGATGGTCCAAGTAAATTAACCTCTCTTTGAATAGGCCATTATCAGAGATACAAAAAAAACGCCATATGGCCGAAGATAAAAAAGAACCAAAAGCTGCCAAAAAACCTGCAGCAACTACCAAAAAGACTACTGCGAAGAAAGCACCTGCTGCTAAAAAGACTACTGCGAAGAAGGAGACAGTTGCAAAGA
>JAYNHP010000003.1:0-89333 GCA_038108155.1 Flavobacteriales bacterium
ACACCATGTTTTTTTAAAAACTCCTTCTCCAATGGAAGTATTACATACAATTTATATACATATTTTTTTATGGCCTCTACTCTATTTTATTTCCATGCCCAAACCTGAGGAGCTATATAGTATAAAACAGGAAAAGAATACTGGGAAAAGTATTTCGCTATTCTCATATTAAAACCTGGAAAGTCTATGAGAATGAGTGCGTCTGGACTGAACGCTTTAATATCTTGTTTGCAAAAAGAAATATTTTTTAAAATGGTTGCTAAATTTCTAATCACTTCCAAAAATCCCATATAATTATGGTCTTTATAATGCTTCACTAGATCTACACCTTGTTCTTTCATTAAATCACCACCCCATGCTCTGATATTTGCCTTAGAATCTTTTAGTTTAAGCTCTTTTACTAAATTAGAACCGTATAAATCCCCAGAAGCTTCCCCAGCAATGATGTAATACTTCATAAATTAATAAATGAAAAGAACTGAAACAGCAGCAAGTAGCAAAGTAATAAATACCAACCCTGTGGAAAAACGATCCAGCTTATTTTTAAAGAAAGAAAAATAAAATGCCAACATATTGGACAGCAAACAAAACATTACAGTGCTCTGTCTAGTATCTTGGTAGATTAACTTTAAATCATTCACATGAAGCAAATCGTGGTTTTGACTAAATATTTGCCAAAAAGTAGAAAAAGACATATTTCCCCCCTTAGCAAGAAATCCAATAAAAAAACCCAATACAGGAAGAGTTAATCCAGCAATTATTCCATATTTAATTTTATTAATCTTATTTTTCCAATTAGCCATTATAATTTCCATTTTTTAAGTTCTTCTACAGAGTTATGACAAGTTAGGTCGTACTGTGTTGGAACTATAGTTACATAATTGTTCTCTAAATAATTAATATCTGTGTCAAGAGCTGGTTCTCTAGACCCGAAGGAACCAGTTAGCCAGTAGTAATCTTTACCTAATGGATCTTTCCTATGGTCAAAAGTATCGTCCCAAAATGCTTTACCTTGTCTACAAGCTTTTATTCCTTTAATTTCATCTTCTTTGACATTGGGAATATTCACGTTTAAACAAGTTCCTAACTTTAAACCTTCGTTAATTACTTTATTTGAAATTAAACGAACTACTTTCATCGAATAATCAAAATCTGCATCTTCACTGTAATCAGTTAATGAATAGCCGACACTTGGAATACCAGCTAAAGCACCCTCAATTGCTGCAGACATTGTTCCAGAATATAAGATATTTGTACTTACATTAGAACCATGGTTAATTCCCGACAAAATCAAATCTGGTTTTTCTCCTTTTAATAAAAATAAACCCATTTTTACACAGTCAACAGGGGTTCCAGTACAAGAGTAGGCATTGACAGAACTAAAGAGATCTATTTTATTACATCTTACAGGTTTATTAACAGAAATAGCATGACCCATTCCAGATTGTGGTCTGTCAGGTGCAACCAATATAATACGTCCTAAATCCTTTACAGAATCAACAAGGGACTTTATACCCTTAGATTGGTATCCATCGTCGTTGGTAATTAAAATTAATGGCTTAGACATTAAGCTAAGTTAAGGATAATTAAATTTTTGGCATTAACTTTGAAGTATGTTTGCAAAAAATATATAATGATTAAAAAACTATCAATAATATGTTCTTCTTTTTTGACATTAACTTCCTTTAGTTTCAAGGCTCAAAATCTAACCAATTATATTTCTCAAAGTTCTGAAATTAAAAATATTACCATTCACAACGTGGGCGCACATATTGAAAGAAAAGGAAATGCTCCTATTAAATTAGGTTCTAATCATTTGATAATAACCAATCTATCTCCTAGCTTAATCAACGAATCTATTCAGTTTGTAATGAAATCCAACAATATTATTGTTAATTCTGTTTCAAAAAAAATGAACTTTCTCAGTAAGGAATCTATGGGGAATAAAGAATTAGATTTCTTAAAAGATAGTTTAGGTAATATAAAAGAGCAAAAGAGAATAAAGGAAATCAATCTTGCAGTTTTTCTTGAAGAAAAAGATTTATTCAATGAAAATAAGTCTGTTTTAAAAACCACAAGAGAATTTATAGTAGATGATTTAATGGATTTGTCTGAGTATTTCAAAAAAAGTATTTCTAGAATTCAATCAGATATTTCTTACACTAAAAAAGAAATAGACTCCTTATCTTTAATTGAAGAAAAAATAAAACAACAAATTAATTCTATTATTAAAAATACTAGAAACCAATCTGCAAATATAATAGTCCAATTAACCTGTACTAAAGCTGGAAATTACGATTATGAGCTAAGTTATAATTCCAATAAAGCCGGATGGTCTCCTAGCTACGATATAAGATCTAAAGGAATAAACTCTCCAATAGATTTAACCTACAAAGCAAAAATATTCCAAAACACCAACGAAACTTGGTCCAATGTCCAACTTTCTCTTTCAACTGGAAAATTAAATAAATCCAACAAAGCTCCATCTTTTCAAACTCAATATGTCAATACATACAATACCAACAATAAAAGAGCTAAAACAATGGTAAATTACTCAGCCAATGCAATGGATAGTGAAGATGAAATTCAAGAGTCTACTTCTTCCTCAGAATTTACTAATGTTGATTATAGTGGAACTCAAATAATTTATAATATAGCACTTCCCTATTCTATCCCATCTCAAACTGAACCAATTTTTATAGAAATTCAAAAATTCAGTATGGAGGCTAAATACGATTACTATTGTTATCCAAAGCTAGATAAAGATGTTTTCTTAATGTGTCACTTTGAATCTATTGGAAATAAGAATTTACTGCCTGGAAATGGTCAAGTTTATTTTGAAGGTAAATCTGTAGGAAAAACTTTTTTAGACCCCTACTCCACTAAAAAAATCAATGATTTATCTTTGAGTAGAGATGTTTCTATAATTTGTGAAAGAACTTTAGAGAAAAAGTTTAGTTCAGAAACAAAAGTTGGAGACAACATAAGATTTGAGAAAACCTACAAGCTTTCTTTAAAAAATAACAAAGACCATTTAGTTTCAATTATACTAGTAGATCAAATTCCAAAGTCTACCAAAAAATCTATTGATATTCAACTATTGGAGAGCTCTGAAGCAATATTTGATAAGAAAAATGGGAAATTGAAATGGAATATTCAATTAAGTCCAAAAGAAGTTGTTGAGAAAAAATTTACTTTCACAGTTAAACATCCATCTGAAAGCAAAGTATCTGGATTTTAATGATATTAAACCCCAATTTCTTTCTTACAAGCAGATAGTATATCCTTTGCGCCTTTTAGGTCCTTAGATTCCGCATAGCACCTTAACACTGGCTCTGTTCCAGAAGGTCTTATCATTAACCACTCGTCGTTGCTTAAAATAAATTTAAAACCATCTGTCTTGTCTATACTTTGTACAGTATAATTTCCAAAAGACTTAAACTGATTTTTATTGCATTTATTTACAATGGCATTTTTTACTTTTTCGTCAATATGAAGATCATCTCGCCAATATTTAAATGCTCCTACTAGAACGTAAACTTCTTCAATAAGTTCTTCTAAAGTTTTACCTGATTTAGCCATATATTCAAATAAAACAAGTCCCATCCAAATACCATCTCTTTCTGGAATATGTCCCTTTATAGCGATTCCTCCGGATTCTTCTCCTCCAATTAAAACATCTTCTTTTATCATCTGTTGAGCTATATATTTGAAGCCAACTTTAACAGTATCATGTGGCAATCCTAATATTTCTGCCAACCTAACTACTCTAGGAGTTGTAGAAGCAGCAACTACCACCTTACCCTTTAAATTTTTAGATTTATTTAAATATAGTAGCAGCAATAAAATAATATGATGTGAATCTACAAACTCACCTTTGGAGTTATAAAGACCTATTCTGTCTGCATCTCCATCTGTTGCAAGACCAGCAGCAATATTTCCTTTTTCTTTAATTAAATTAGAAAATTCCGTTAAGTTTTTAGCGATAGGCTCAGGAGCCTGGCCCATAAAAGAAGGATTTTCATCACAATGTAAAAAAGTCATTTCAGGAAATAACTTTTTCATTACATTTTGACCTGCACCATACATAGCATCGTAAGCAAAATTTAATCCAGAATTTTTAATAGTCTCTAAATCAAAAGAAGATTCTATTCGATCTAAATACATCTGCTCTAAATCAACTATTTCAATATTATTTTTTTCTATCTGCTTATCAATATCAATCTGATTGAGGTAAATTTTATCTTCAGATGGAATCAAACTTTCCACTTCATTAACTTTATCTGTAGATAGAGGACCACCAAAATGACCCTTGAGCTTGTATCCATTATAATCTGGTGGATTATGACTAGCAGTAATTACAACTCCTAATGAAGCTTTTAATTCTTTAACACCTAAAGAAATCATAGGAGTAGAAATAAATGTTTTTGCCATATGCACTTTTATTCCCTTAGAAATAAATACTTTAACAGCTGTTTCTACAAATAATTTTCCACCAAATCTACAATCATGTCCAATAACAATAGAAGGTTTCTTAAAGTTTTTCAATGTCCATTCAGCAGTCGCATACGCTACCCTAGAAACATTTTCGACTGTAAAGTCTTTTGCAATTATTGCTCTCCAACCATCTGTACCAAATTTTATATCTGACATTTCTTTCTATTTACCACAAAAGTAAAAAAACAAATAACTTAGATATTATATTTATAAAGTTGAACAATGTTTTTTTTTATAAATCTATATTTCAGTAATTAAAGACTTATATATTTGCTTATAAATTATTTCCTATGAAGATTATTATTGCTGGAGCAGGTGACCTTGGATCACATCTTGCTAAATTGTTGTCTTCAGAATCTCACGATATATATCTACTTGATCAGAACGAAGAAAGGTTAAATACTATTTCTTCTCAAATTGATGTCTTTACAATTGCAGGTGATGCAAAATCAGTAGAGATAATGGAACAAAAGCTAATAAGTTCTTGCGATTTGTTAATTGCAGTTACTTCAAGTGAAGAAACCAATATGCTAATATGTATTTTAGGAAAAAAACTAGGAGCGAAACGAACCATTGCGAGAATTAACGATGTAAATATAATTAAAGAGAACAAAGAGCATTTTTATAATGAACTCGGGATAGATACTCTAATTTCTCCTACCTATCTTGCAACTCTTGAAATTCAAAGATTGGTAAACCAATCTGCTTTTACTGATGATATAGAATTTGACAATGGTAAGCTTACTGTATTTGGAATATCATTATCAGAAACTTCTAGTCTTATTAATAAAACAGTAAGAGAAAGTGCAGATTTAAATCCAAATTTAAGTTTTAAGCCATTAGCACTTCATAGAGATAATCTTACTCTAATTGTAAATGGTGAAACAGTATTAAAAGAAAATGACATTGTATACTTTATATCTTTAAAAGATTCTATTCCTAATATTATTAAACTTTGTGGTAAAAACAATTTTAAAATTAAAGATGTAATGATTATTGGTGGTAGTAGAATTGGTATTAACTCCGCAGAACTTTTAGAAAATGATTTCAGAGTAACACTTGTAGAAAAAGACAAAGCTACATGTGAGCAAATGGCAAATACTCTTAAAAAAACCTTGATTATCAACATTGATGGACACGATGTTAAAATGCTTGAAGAAGAAGGATTAACAGAAATTGACGCACTTATTTCTGTAACAGCCGATTCAGAGATGAATATAATGACTTCCCTAGTTGGTAAAAGTCATGGCATTAAAAAGACAATTGCAAGAATTGAAAACTTTGATTACATCAACCTATCTCAATCTATAGGAATAGATACTCTGATAAATAAAAAGATAATAGCAGCAGATAACATATTTAAATTTGTTAGAAAAGGAAATGTTTCTCTTGTGGCTAACCTTCATGGAACAGATGCTGAAATTATAGAATTTGTAGTAAAAGAAGGTTCTAAAATTACCAAAAGCCCAATTAATAAATTGAAGTTTCCTAACTCATCCAAAATAGCTGGCGTTATTAGAAATGGTATTCCAATAATTCCTTTCGGGGATTTTCATTTGAAAGAAAACGACAAAACCATAGTATTTTCATTAACTGAATCTATCCAAAAAATTGAAAAATTTTTCCAATAAAAGCATAGGATTATTCAATAAATCTGTAATAATTTATGTTATAGGTACTCTTACCTTGCTCAATGGTTTTCTAATGCTTAGTTGTATCCCATTTTCATTAGTTTATGACTTTAGTCAAGAGTTACATTGGGATTTTTTATTGTGCGGAGCAATTACCATTTTTTCTGGTTTTTTTATGAGGTGGTTCACTAAAAAACATAAAAATTCTGAAATCAAAAAGCGTGACGGATACTTAATTGTAGTTGGAGGTTGGCTATTTATGACTCTATTTGGATCTCTCCCCTATTTAATATCAGGAAGTATTCCAGACTTGACCAATGCTTTTTTTGAAACAATGTCTGGTTTTACCACTACAGGCTCCACCATATTAGACGATATAGAATCTTTACCAAAAAGTATTCTTTTTTGGAGAAGCATGACCCAGTGGATTGGAGGAATGGGGATAATTGTTTTAACTATTGCTATTTTACCACTTTTAGGTATTGGAGGTATGGAATTATTTATAGCTGAAGCACCTGGTCCAACCAAAGACAAAATCCATCCTAGAATCAAGGAAACAGCCAAAAGACTTTGGATTATCTATTTTGGGTTAACGATTTTAGAAACTGTTATCCTAATGGTTATTGGATTAGATTTTTTTGATGCTTTAAATCATTCATTAACTACTACTTCAACTGGTGGTTTTTCCACCAAACAAGCTTCTATTGCAGCTTTTCAAAATCCATGGGTAGAAGCGGTTATTGTAATTTTTATGCTTTTGGCAGGTACGAACTTTACTTTAATTTATTTTGGATTAAAAATGAGATTTAATAAAATTCTTAAAAATGATGAATTTAAATGGTATATAACTTCCATTTTTCTTGTTGTAATCACCCTCACTTTATACCATTCTTATTCCCATGAGATTACCTTATCTAAATCCTTTAGAGAGATATGCTTTCAAGTAGTTTCTATAATTACTACTACTGGTTACTCTACTGCCGATTATACCATATGGGGTTCTTTTATGTCATTTATTTTCTTTTTGTTTCTATTCTCAGGAGCTTCTGCAGGAAGTACAAGTGGAGGAATAAAAATTGTAAGAATAATTTTACTAATTAAAAATGGATTACTTGAATTTAAAAGAAGATTACATCCAAAAGCAGTGATTCCAGTAATTCTAAATGGTTCTTCTATTTCTAACCAAATAACTTATAACCTTCTTGCATTTATCTTTTTATACCTTTTTGTTTTTGTAGTAGGCTCTATTTTTCTTGCTGCCTTAGGAATAGATATTATTACCTCAATAAGTGCTGTTGCTTCTGCAGTTGGAAATGTTGGTCCTGGAATTGGTAAAGTTGGTCCCTCCTTTTCATTCAATGATATTCCTAATATAGGAAAATGGATTTTATCCTTATTAATGTTAATGGGGAGATTGGAATTATTTACAGTTTGTCTATTATTTACCCCTTATTTTTGGAAAAGAATTTAAAATGGAATTAAAATTAAAATACGAAACTCCCATAGAATGGGCACAACAAGCAGTAACAGATATAGATTCGTTTCTTCAAGACCATGCAGATGCAGAAAGAAAAGTTGCAAATATGTGTTTGTCTCTAATTGCAAAATATCCAAACAGAACTGAAATAATTGATGAATTAATTCAAATATCTGTTGAAGAATTGTTACACTTTAAACAGGTTTACGAACTAATAAGATACAGAGGGAATGAACTAAACGGTGTATTTCAAAAAGATCCGTATATGAAAGGAATTATGCCAATTATTCGTTCAGGATCTGATGAACTTTTCATGGATAGACTTATAATTGCTTCAGTAGCTGAATTGAGAGGTTCTGAAAGATTTAAACTTATTGGTGAAGTTGTACAAGATCCTAAAATTTCAAAGTTTTATACCAACCTACATATTCAAGAGTTACTACATATAGATTCTTTTATTAAAATGGCTAAATGTTATTTTGACCACGATATAGTAGATCAGCGAACGGAAGAAATTCTAATTAAAGAAGCTGAAGTTTCAAAAAACCTCCCATGGCGATCAGCAATTCACTAACTAGATTTGATATTTTATAGTTTTTAATTAAATTTATAGTAGTGGATATTTCATTTGCCAACATTAGTAAACTCAATAATTTAAAACCTCAAAAAGGTAGGCTTTTATTGGCTGAACCCTTTATGAACGATGACCACTTTTCAAGATCTGTTATTTACATGTGTGAACATGATAAAACAGGATCCTACGGATTTATTCTAAATAATAAACTAAATATTAAATTAGACGAAATAATTCCTGATATAGAAATACCTAATATAAATGTATATTATGGAGGACCTGTTCATTCAAGTAATCTATTTTTTCTACATCAATTAGGAGACATTATAGATAGTTCTGTTAAAATAAGTGATAATATTTGGACTTCAGGTGACTTCAATCAGATTATAGAGTTTATGAATATGGGTATTTTAGATATCAACAAGATTAAATTCTTTCTTGGTTATGCAGGTTGGACTAAAAACCAACTAGAAACAGAATTTAATTCCAACTCATGGATTGCAATTGACTTAAAGAAAGAAAATATATTTTGTAAAAATGATGATCTTTGGAAAGAAATATTATCAAACAGAGGAGGAAAATTAAAAGCTATTGCCAATTTCCCTATTAACCCTGCCGATAACTAGATAAATTTTGATTTAACTTTTCAATGATTTTCTTAGAAGTTGAATTGTAAAATCTTTTTTTCTTGTATCCGCCAACCCAACTTATTCCACTAATAACATTGGATAAAAATATTTCTCTTGACTTTTCTATATCCTCTTTATATATATTTGATTCTAATACGTTAATCCCCAAATCTGTAGCAGCTCTAATCACTTCTGTTCTCATTACTCCTTGGATACAACCACTATTTAATGGTGGAGTTTGTAATACTTCATCTTTTAAAAAAAATATGTTAGAATTTGAAGATTCAATAATTTCACTTTTTTCATTTAATATAAACAAATCATCTAAGTTATTTTCTGATGCCGTTACAGCTGCAAGAACATAAAGCAATGAATTAGATGTTTTAAAAAAAGAAAGTTGGTTAACAGTCTTTGAATATTCATTGTAGATATCTACTAAATATCCTTTTTTGTTAAGTTGGTAACGGTTGTGTTCTAAATCTGTAGCTTCGATGATAAAACTCATTTGATTAGTCTCTGGTTTATATGTTCCCAACCCTGTTCTAAAAATATAAACCTTAACCTTTCCTCCACTCTTAATATTTTTATAAAGTAAAAGTTCGTTTATATACCTCTCTAAGGAGTTTAGATTAAAGGAGTAATTTTGTTTGATTTTTAAAACCTCTAGTCCACTAGAAATTCTTTTGAAATGGGCATCTAAAAAAATACTTTCTCCGTTAATGACCCTTATAGTTTCAAATAATCCATCGCCAAAGTTAAAACCTCTTTTAAACTGATTAAAACTAATCGAATCCCCATCAGTTATTTGTCCGTTTAAATTAATTGGGTTAAGCATTTTTCTAAAAGTTTTGAAAATAATAAATTATCTTTTGAAAAAAGAGCAATAAATTATTGTAATCGTATGCATTAATAAAAATAATTCCAAATATAGAGCCACTGATATGTGCATCATGCGCAATATTGGAATATTGTTTTTTACTTAAGTAATGTTCTGCAAAAAGATACAAAATTCCAAATATAAAGCCTGGGAGGAATAAACCTGGAATTAATATCAAACCAAGCTCTCTAAGTGGGTAAATTACTATGTAAGCAAATACGATTGCTGAAACTGCTCCTGAAGCACCCAAACTACTGTAATTTGGATTATTTTTATGCTTAAAAATGGATGGAAGGGTTGCAAAAACAATTCCTAGAAGATAAAAAGAGATATAATAAATCCAACCAACTTCTGAAGAGGAAAGAAAATATGATTCCAAAGAAGGACCAAAAATATATAGTACATACATATTAAAAAATAGATGTAAAAAATCTGCATGAATAAATCCATGAGTCAATAGAATCCACCATTTCTTATTATTGGTGTAATGGTAAGGAGAAAACAATAAATCATTTTTTAAAGAATTGTTATTGAACGAAACAAATGAAACTATACAAGTGATAATGATGATAATTGTAGTATAACTAAATAGCATAAAATTTTAAACTTTGGTTGCTCTAAGCATTTCTCTTTTACCAGGTGGTCCTTCAATTCTTTCTACAAAATAACCTACTTTTTCTAAATCTCTTCTTACCTGCCCCTTGGCACAATAGGTTACCAACACTCCATTTTTGGATGTTAAATTAAATAATTTACTAAAAACATCAACTTTCCAAAGTTCTGGCTGTTTGTTAGGAGCAAATGCATCAAAGTATATTACATCGTATAATTTATTAGTATTAAAATCTTTCAATTCTAATTTATATTTCTCAATAGAAAATTTCTTATTAATTTCAATAGCCTTTCCCCAAAAAGATTGATGAATCAATTTAAAAACATCTAATTGTTCAGAGTCTAGATTAAAATTAAGATCGTCAATTATTTCCATTTCTAAAGGAAATGGTTCTAAAGAGGTATAATTTAAAGAGATGTTTAATTTTAGGGTTTCTATAAATGTTAAAATACAATTTAGACCAGTGCCAAACCCTATTTCTAAAATATTTAGGTTTTTAATAGACTTAAACAAATCAACAAAATCTAGAAAGCCTTTATTTATAAATACATGAATAGACTCATTTAAAGCCCCATTAATAGAATGGTAATGTTCGTCTAACAATGAATTATAAAGAGTAGAAGATCCATCAGCAGTTTGCTTAAAATGTAGATTGTTCAATTACTTAAATTTTGGATTTGATATTTGTATCCATCATAGGCTGCAACTGTATTTTTAAATATACTAGAGGCTTCTTGAACGAATTTTTCAACATTATCATACCTAGCAGAAAAATGTCCTAAGATTAACATTTTAGAATTGGCATTTAAAGCAATTTTAGCAGCTTGATTGGGCGTAGAATGCTTGGTTTTAGATGCTTTATTTTTTAATTCTTCTAAGAATGTAGATTCATGATATAAAACATCAACATCTTTTATAAATGGAATTATTTTCTCATCGTATTTAGTATCTGCACAATAAGCGTAAGATCTAGCCTTATTTCCAGATACGGTAACTTCTTTATATTTAATAGACCTACCATCTACAACACAGTTTTCTCTATTTTTTAATTTTTTGATATCACCAATTCCCAGACCTAAATCTTTAATTTTTGCTTTTATTATATTTCTTTGAGACTTCTTTTCTTGAAATAAAAAACCACAACATGGTACAGAGTGATTAACTGGAAAAGAAAAAATTTCTAATATTTTGTCTTCGTATATCTTAGTGGATTCTTTAAAATTAAGCGCATTAAAATTCAAATCAAAATTGTATTTTTTTCCTGAAATTTCATTGTGGGCATTAATTAAATTCAACAAATCTTTAGGTGCATATATATTAATTGGTGTGGTTCTTCCAAGTAGACTTAAAGTAGATAAATAACCAAATAATCCTAAAAAATGATCTCCATGAAGGTGACTTATAAAAATATGGTCAATTTTAGAAAATTTACATTTATATTTTCTTAATTGGATTTGAAAACCCTCCCCACAGTCGATAAGAAAATGTCGGTCTTGTATATTTAAATACTGAGAAGTTGGATTTCTCTCTAAGGTTGGAATTGCACCTCCACACCCGAGAATAGTTAGTTCAAACTTCATTTAACTAGGTTAGAAACTTCTAGTGATGAACTATTAATCTTTTAGTAGATCTAACTTGACCATTACTAATAGAGTATATATAAATTCCATTAGGGAATATGGAAGTATTTACAGAAATATTATTTAATCCAATATTTGAAACTAAGTTTTCTTGTATTAATTTCTCACCCAATAAATTGGTTATTTCAAAAGAAACATTCTCTGAGTTTATAGATCTGTAACTAATAGTTGTAGAATTATTTGAAGGATTAGGTACAGGATTCTCTAAGATTAGATTAGAAAAACTAGAGCCTAATGTATTATTTGATGTAGGACCTATATTGATGGAATAACCATTAAAACTGTATGGGACAGGAAATGGGGTAAGAAAGATTTCAGTCCAAACTGTTGCATCTAAGGAAATCTGATAAGAACCATTGGTAGTTGGAGTTCCAGTTATACTAGCACACCCTACAGAATCATAATTCCATGTGCAAGAAGGTATGTCACATTGATAAGTTAAACCCGGAGGCAAATTTGTCACAGATGAAAGAATGATTGAGTCAATAAGCTGCCCAGTAAAACTAGAGTCTACATTTCCTGCATCTCTAGGCACCTTAAAATAAACAACTTCATCATAATATACACCTACATCTCCAGAGGGAAAATTAGTTTGTGGTGTAGGCCAAACACCAAAAGTGGAATCAGCATAAGTAGGATCAGGAACACACTGTGAGTAAATAAATGTAAAAGAGAAAAGAGAAAAAGTAATAAATAGTAATTTTTTCATAATATATTTTTTAAAGCAGTTTCTTCGTTATCTGTTATATTGAACACAGTATCTAGCTGGGATATGGAAATAATTTTTTCAACCATAGGATTTAAACCAAAAATATTTAAGGAACCTTCTTTTTCTTTTACTATTCTATTTCCAACTAACAAAGCACTTAGACCACTAGAATCACAATATTTAGCTTGGGACAAGTCAATTATAAAATTTTTACAACCGTTATTACTGTGATGAAGAAACAAAGTTTTAAGCTCAGGAGCTATTAACGAATCTAACTTTTCAGAAACACATCTTACAATAATAATATCTCCTTTGTCTTCTATTTTAAAATTCAATTTTCAGTGATTTTAAACAAAAATAACATAATTCTTCAATTCTAGCTACGATTTATTGAACCAGCTAGAAGATAAATAACAGCCATTCTTACGGCGACTCCATTTTCTACTTGATTTAATATTATAGAGTTGTCAGAATCTGCTATTTCAGATGTTATTTCGACACCTCTATTTATGGGACCAGGGTGAAGAATAGTTATCGGCTTTTTAATATTTTGTAAAATCTCTTTATTTAGTTGAAACTGCTGAGAATACTCTCTTATAGATGGAAAATATTGTATATCTTGTCTTTCGAGTTGGATTCTTAGTACGTTTGCAACATCACACCACTTTAAGGCTTTTTCCATATCATGAGAAACTTCAACACCTAAATCTTTGATATGCTTAGGTATTAAAGTTGTTGGACCACAAACCATTACTTGGGCTCCTAATTTTTTTAATGCAAATATATTGGATAAAGCAACTCTAGAGTGTTTAATATCTCCAATTAAAACTACTTTCTTGCCTTCTACCTCACCAAGTTTTTCTTTGATAGAGTAGCAATCTAATAAAGCCTGGGTTGGATGTTCATGAGTACCGTCACCAGCATTGATAATAACAGTATTTGTTTTTTCTGCTAAAAACTTTGCAGCACCAGAATGAGGATGCCTCATTACCAGTATATCAACTTTCATTGACAAAATATTATTCGCAGTATCTACTAATGTTTCCCCTTTTTTTAAACTGGAATTACCAGCAGTAAAATTTACAATATCTGCAGAAAGTCGTTTTTCAGCTAGTTCAAAAGACAGCTTTGTTCTTGTGCTATTTTCAAAAAATAAATTAGCAATAGTTATATCTCTTAGTGTTGGTACCTTTTTAATTGGTCTATTTATTACTTCTTTAAAACTATCTGCAGTTTTAAATATTAGATCAATATCAGACTTGGTTAAGTCTTTAATTCCCAGTAAGTGTGATATACTTAATTCTTTCATATTTAAATTGGTGAATACAATAATATTTGGTCTTTCCCATGTTCTTCCTCCCAAAGGACAGTTACCTTTTCTTCTTTAATAGTGTCAATAGATTTTCCTATATAATCTGCTCTAATAGGTAGATTTTGAACAAATCTTCTTTCAATTAAAGTTAAAAACTCTACCGATTGGGGTCTTCCGAAAGTCATAACAGCATCTAAAGCTGATCTTACAGTTCTTCCAGTAAAAAAAACATCGTCTATTAATATTACTTTTTTATTTTCTATAGAAAAATCAATATTTGTAACACTAGGAATTAATGGTTTTTCTTTCCTTCCAAAATCGTCTCTAAAAAAGGTAATATCTAGGGAACCTGTTAGGACTTTTTTATTAATAGAGTCTTCTAAACAGTTTTTTAATCTATTGGAGAAAAAAATACCATTTGGTTGTAATCCAATTAAAACAGACTCAGAAAAATCGTGATGGTTCTCAATGAGTTGAGAACAAAGCCTGTTGATGGTTAGAGATACTTGCAGGCTATTTAGAATCTCAGTAGATTTCATTAAAAGTCAAAGATATAATCTATTTAGTAATAAATTAACATCGAATCCAAAAATCTTTGTAATT
Source organism: Flavobacteriales bacterium (assembly GCA_038108155.1). Lineage (GTDB taxonomy): Bacteria > Bacteroidota > Bacteroidia > Flavobacteriales_D > Parvicellaceae > MED-G20. Next base: position 14,563 of record JAYNHP010000003.1, read on the forward strand.
TATACTAAATTCATTTGTAATGAAATACACAACTTTTATCAATAAACCATATTCTAAATAATTATAAAATGGAAAAATACATACTTTCTATAGATGCAGGTACAAGTAGTTCAAGAGCTTTGATAATTGATAAAAAAGGAAATATTCAAGGTATTTCTCAATTTGAATTTCCTCAAATATTTCCAAAGGAAGGCTGGGTAGAGCATAATCCTAATGACATTTGGGAAACACAACTGAAAGCAATTAAAGAAGTTTTAAAGAAAACTAAAAATAGTCCTGAAAATATACATTCTATTGGCATCACTAACCAAAGAGAGACAACTGTAATTTGGAATAAAAAAACCGGAGAACCAGTCTACAATGCCATTGTATGGCAAGATAGAAGAACAGCAGAAATTTGTAACGATCTAAAAAAACAAAATCTAGAATCTTTATTTCAAAGTAAAACTGGTCTATTGCTAGATCCCTATTTTTCAGGAACTAAAATCAAATGGATTTTTGACAACAATCCCTTGTTATATAAACTTGCTGAGAATAACCAATTAGCTTTTGGAACAATTGATTCTTGGTTAATATGGAAATTAACTAATGGGAAAAGACATGTTACAGATGTTACCAACGCTAGTAGAACACTTATTTTTAATATTAAAAAATTAAAATGGGATTCAGAATTAATTGATATTATTGGGATTCCAAATAATATTTTACCAAAAGTTGTTTCTTGTGCTGAACATATTGGCTATACTGAAAAAAATATTCTTGGGGCAGAAATTCCTATTACTGGAGTAGCTGGTGACCAGCAAGCCTCTTTATTTGGACAAATGTGCATAGAAGAAGGTGATATTAAAAATACCTATGGAACAGGATGTTTTTGTATGATGAATACTGGAGAGAAAATTGTAAATTCGAAAAATAGGCTCCTATCCACAATTGCATATCAATTAAATAATAAAACTTTTTATGCTATTGAAGGAAGTATTTTCACAGCGGGATCTCTTGTTCAATGGCTAAGGGATCAACTTGAAATAATTTCCAATGCTTCTGAAATTGAGTCTTTAGCATCTACAGTAAAAGACAACGGAGGGATTACTTTTATTCCTGCTTTATCTGGTCTCGGTGCTCCTTACTGGAATCCTAAGGCTACTGGATCTATACTAGGAATAACAAGAGGAACTGAAAAAGGACACATTGCTAGGGCGGCGTTAGAAGGCATTGCAATAAGAACCTATGAAATAATACAAAATATGCAAAAGGACGCAAATACTCAGTTTACCAATCTTAAAGTTGATGGAGGAGCAAGCAATAATAATTTATTAATGCAAATCCAATGCAATTTAATTGAAACAAAGGTTATTAGACCTGTAATTACGGAAACTACAGCTCTAGGTGTAGGATTTTTAGCTGGTTTGGGATCTGGATACTGGAAATCTATAGAAGATTTAAAAAATATATGGAAACACGATAGAGAATTTTTACCAGAAATTTTCAATAAAGAAAATATCTTATCCAATTGGAAGGAAGCAATAAATGTTTTATGTTAATTTTGATTTAAAATGGAGATACATCCCTATTTATCTGAACTTGTTGGTACCGCAATACTTTTACTTCTTGGAAATGGTGTAGTTGCCAATGTCAATCTAAAAAAGACCTACGGAAATGGTCAAACTAAGTTGTTGTTAATTACCTTTGCTTGGGGATTGGCTGTTTTTGTTGCTGCCTATATTACTTCAAAATCTAGTGGTGCACACTTAAATCCGGCAGTTACGATTGGATTGGCATTTGCCGGAAAATTTTCATGGATTCATGTTCCTGGTTATATTTTTAGCCAAGTTTTTGGAGCTATGATCGGAAGTTGGTTTTGTTATATAATTTATATTGACCATTATAGAATAACTAACGATGAAAATACTGTCAGAGGAACATTTTGTACAGCACCAGCAATCAGAAATTTTAAAAACAATTTTTTTTCCGAGTTACTAGGAACATTTATATTGGTTTTTGGTATTTTATTTATAGCCAACCCAAATATAGAATTAGACAATTCCCCAATTGAAAACTTTGGAATAGGATCTCTTGAAACTCTTCCTGTTGGACTTTTAGTAATAGTAATTGGTATGACTTTAGGAGGAACAACAGGATATGCAATAAATCCAGCTAGAGATTTTGGACCGCGTATTATTTATTCTTTGTTACCACGAAAAAATAAAAATCCTGATTGGAGATACAGTTGGATTCCAGTAATAGCTCCTTTTACTGGTGGAGCCTTGGCAGGTTTGATATATCTTTTAATTTCTTAATCTGATTTTAAAAAATCTATTGTTTTTATACATACTTCCCTCAAAGAATCTGGAAGATGTGTTTTGGTCCATGGATGTTTAGAACCAAAAGTATGATTACTTCTAATTTTAAAAATACTAGAATTAGATGCCCATTTTACCATATCTAAAGCATATTGATTGGGAACAACTTGGTCTAATGAACCATAACAAGCTAAAAACTTACCATTAAAATTTAATAGAGCTTTTTTAATGGAAAGTTTTGATTCATTTTCTATAAAATCGTTGTAAAACTGAATTGAAATAGGCATCTCTTGATTAGTTCTTGAGTTTGATATATACCTTATTTTAGTTTTCTTCCATTTCTCTAATTCTTCATTTTTGGGAAACCTTTCTTTAAAATCGGCAACTCCAGCCCAAGAAACCAATTTATAAATTATGGGATTATTCATAGTAGATAAACATGCTATTCCTCCTCCTCGACTGTGTCCAATAATATAAATTTGTTCGTATTTACTATTATAATTATTAAGAACAATATAATCTATTACTCTCTGCAAATCATTTAACTCTATAGAGTAATTATTTAAGCTAAATGATTGTAAATCAGGGAAATTTAGAGGGTTATCTAAAGTGCCACCATTGTGAGAGAAATTAAATTTTAAAAACTTAAAACCGTTTTCAACAAACAAATTGGCTACTAAATTCCAACACCCCCAATCTTTAAACCCTTTGAAACCATGACAAAATAAAACTAAATTTTTAGAATCATTTTTGTAGGTTAAATCACCAATAATTGGTAAATCTTTGTCATTATCACTATGAATTATAAAAGTTTCTTTTAAAAACAATTTTGTTATTAAGAAAGAGTAATACTATTAATCTTATCCCCTTCACTAATTAAATCAATTACCTCTAAACCTTCAACTACTTTACCAAAACAGGTATGGTTTCTATCAAGATGCGCAGTGTTATTTCTACTATGGCAAATAAAAAATTGAGAACCACCAGTATTTCTTCCAGCATGAGCCATGGACAATACTCCTCTATCATGGAATTGGTTGTCACCATCTAATTCACAATCTATACTATAACCCGGACCACCAACACCAGTTCCCTCAGGACATCCGCCTTGAACAACGAAATCTGGAATAACTCTATGGAAAGTAATTCCATTGTAAAATTCTTTTTCAATTAAATCTATAAAATTCTTTACTGTGTTTGGAGCATCTTTTTCATAAAACTCGACAGTCATTTTTCCTTTTTCTGTATCAATAATAGCTTTTTTCATAATTTATTTATCTAGTTAATTTTTTATATTTTATTCGTGTAGGTACTATATCATTACCCAATCTTTTCTTTCTATTTTCTTCGTATTCTGAATAACCTCCTTCAAAATAATAGATACTTGAGTCTCCTTCAAATGCAAGAATATGGGTGCAAATTCTATCCAAAAACCACCTATCGTGAGAAATAACTACTGCACAGCCTGCAAAACTTTCAATTCCTTCTTCTAAAGCTCTTAAAGTATTTACATCTATATCATTAGTAGGTTCATCTAGTAAAAGTACGTTAGCTTCTGTTTTTAAAGTCATAGCAAGATGCAATCTATTTCTTTCACCTCCAGAAAGAACACCTACTTTTTTCTGCTGATCAGATCCTGAAAAATTAAACTTGGAAACATAAGCTCTTGAATTAATAGTTTGTCCACCAATCTCGAGATTGTCATTTCCTTCACTAATAACATCATAAACTGATTTATTTTTGTCAATTGTTTTATGTCTTTGATCTACATAACCAATTTTAACTGTTTCACCAACTTTAAACTCACCAGAATCAGAACTCTCTTCGTTCATAATCATCTTTAACAGTGTTGTTTTTCCAGCACCATTTGGGCCTATAATCCCGACAATTCCAGCAGGCGGCAATTTGAAATTTAGATTTTCATACAATAATTTATTATCATATCCTTTAGAAACATTGATGGCTTCAATTACTTCGTTACCCAGTCTTGGTCCGTTTGGAATAGGAATCTCAATCCTTGCTTCTTTCTCTTTTATATCTTCGCTAAGCATGGCTTCATAATTATTCAAACGAGCTTTACCTTTGCTTTGACGACCTTTAGCTCCTTTTCGAGACCATTCTAACTCACGTTTTAATGCTTTTTGACGTTTACTTTCTTGCTTTTCTTCTTTTGCCAGTCTATCTGATTTTTGTTCCAACCAAGATGAATAATTTCCTTTGTAAGGTATACCTTCACCTCTATCCAATTCTAAAATCCAACCAGCTACATTATCTAAAAAATATCTGTCGTGAGTAACTGCAATAACAGTTCCTTTGTAGTTTTGAAGATGTAATTCTAACCAATGAACAGACTCAGCGTCTAAATGGTTGGTTGGTTCATCTAAAAGAAGAATATCTGGCTGTTGAAGTAATAACCTGCATAATGCAACTCTTCTTCTTTCTCCTCCAGAAAGATTTTTAATAGAAGTCGATCCTTCAGGTGTTCTTAAAGCATCCATTGCTAGCTCTAGCTTTGAATCTAAATCCCATGCGTCTAATTGGTCAATTTGCTCCTGTACTTTTCCCTGCAACTTAATTAATGCATCCATTTTTTCTGGGTCGTTTATGATTTCCTCTTCCATAAACTGATTATTTATATCGTCGTATTGCTTCAATAAATCTACAGTCTCTTTTGCACCTTGTTGAACAATTTCTTTAACGGTCATATTTTCATCCAGCTCTGGTTCTTGGGCTAAATATCCTACTGTATATCCTTCAGAAAAAACAACATCTCCTTGGTAATTCTTATCTAGTCCTGCAATAATTTTCATTACTGTAGATTTACCTGCCCCATTTAGTCCTAAAATTCCAATTTTAGCCCCATAAAAAAATGACAAATTAATATTTTTTAAAATTTGTTTTCCTTCTGGTGTTTGCTTACTTACACCAACCATAGAAAAAATTATCTTTTTATCGTCTGACATAATTTTTAATTTGATTATTTAAATGCAGTACTCAATATATAAATCATTGAACTTTTTACCAACTTCTTCATTTGAATAATTCTTGATTGCATAAGACCTTATGGTAGAAGAGTTAAAGAAATTAGGGTTTTCAATCATAAAATTCATTTCATTTAATAGTTGATCAATATCTCTAGCATCCACCAATCTTCCCATTTCATTATTGAATATTTCTGGAATACCTCCCACTTTTGTTGCAATGAATGGAGTTCCTGAAGAAATAGATTCTATTAAAACAAGAGGAAGATTCTCAATATTACTAAATAACACAAATACATCTGCTTTTTGCATTTCTTTGGCAATTTGATCGTGTGTTTTTTCAGATTCTACCAATATAGTATTCTTGGTTTTTAAAGTACTTATTTTTTTTACAATCCAATCTGTAGGACCATCACCTACAATTTTTAATTCTATATTTTGGTGCTTTATTTTTTCAAAAGCATCAATAATTCCTGAAACATTTTTAATAGAATCATCTAGTGTAGAAACATGTAAAAAAGTAAAGTTTTTATTATCGTCATCTTTTTCTCCTAAATGAAATTTATCAGTATCTACCACATTTGGAATAATTTTATATTCTGCTTTATAATTGGCATTAATCATGCAATTTTTTAATTGTTGAGAAACAGGTGATATAACAGAGGAAAACCTAAAGCCAAGCTTAATTAGCATCATTTCTAAAAAACTTAAATTATACTTTGCTAAATCCTGAAAACCATGCCAATTTTCTGAAACAATGTAAGGTATTTTATATATCCACTTTAAATAAAGTGCCTGCCAAATACCTGGATGCATTATGTTCATATGAACAATGTCAAATTTTATTTTTTTTTTCTTTAAAAGAAATTGAAATCCTTTGGTAAAGGCAATAAAATAATTTAGATACTTAAAAAAACCTCTTTTAAAATAAACAATAGTTGTTTTAAGTTCTTCATCTTGGAAATATTTAATTTCATAATCTTTTACGTTATCGTCTGCAACTATATACAGCACATTAATTGTATTGTATTTTGATGCAGCCAAGGCATGATATCTTACAAAATTCCCCAAAGTAGTATGAACTCTACTTGGGTACCATGATGAAAGAAACAAAACATTTTTCATTATTATAATAATAATTCTCAGGAGGATAAATTGGCAATTCTTTCCTCTAAAATTTTAATTTGTTTTTCAGCATCATTTTTTTTCTTGATTTCCAAATCCACAACTTGTTTAGGAGCATTTTCGGAAAATCTAGAATTATTTAGTTTTTTCATGACACTTTCAAGAAAGCCTTTCTTTTTTTGAATTTCAATTTCAATTTTTGAAATCTCGGTTTTTGTATCAATTGACTCAGTAAAAGGAACAAAAAACTCATTATTATTAACTACAAAAGAATAAGCTGCTGAAATTGATTCATCTGTAAAAACCAAGCTCGATAGATTACATATTTTTAAAAGTAAAGAGTCAAATATATTAGACCAGTTGGTATTAACTTTTATATTTAGTTCTAAAAGAACCTTATTAGAAATATTTTTCTCTTTTCTTAAATTTCTAATACCCATAACAATAGCTTGAAAATTTTGGAATTCATCTAAAATTGTGAAATCCTCTATATTTTCTTCTGGCCATTTCGCATTAACAATATATGTATTGTTTCTAGGTTTTAATTGTTGCCAAATTTCTTCAGCTATAAATGGGGTAAATGGATGAACTATTTTAAGAAGTTTTTCCAGAACTAAAACTACTGAATCATAAGTCTTTCTGTCAATTGGTTGCTGATAAGCAGGTTTAATCATTTCAAGAAACCAAGAGCAATAGTCGTCCCAAATAGTTTTATAAGTCAGCATAAGAGCTTCTGAAATTCTGAATTTGTCGTAAGAGCTATTTATATTAATTATGTTTTGAGAAACCTTAGATTCAATCCATTTTAAAGCAATTAATGAAGATTCTTCCTGTTCAATCTCATCAGAAACAGTCCAAGATTGGACTAATCTAAAAGAATTCCATAGTTTATTGGTAAAGTTTCTTCCTTGCTCACAAAGATTTCTATCAAACAATAAATCATTTCCAGCTGGAGAAGAAAGAAGCATCCCTACCCTTACCCCATCTGCTCCATATTTTTGAATTAGCTCTAAAGGATCTGGGCTATTTCCTAAAGATTTTGACATTTTTCTACCCAATTGGTCTCTTACAATTCCAGTAAAATATACGTTTTTAAAAGGTGGCTTATCTACATATTCATAGCCAGATATTATCATTCTTGCAACCCAAAAAAACATTATTTCTGGTGCTGTAACTAAATCATTTGTAGGGTAATAATAATCTAATTCTTTTTTATCATTTGTAAAGCCATCAAATACAGCAATAGGCCATATCCAAGAAGAAAACCATGTATCCATCACATCTTCATCCTGCACTAAATCGTCTAATTTGTATTGTTTGTCAGATTGACTATTAAGTTTTTTTAAAGCTTCTTCTTTAGTTGGAGCAACAATAAAATCTTCCTTTCCTTCACCATAAAAGAATGCTGGTATTTGATGTCCCCACCACAACTGTCTAGATATACACCAATCTCTTATATTCTCCATCCAGTGTCGGTAGGTATTTTTAAATTTGGAAGGATGGAACTGAACTGTATCGTTCATCACATTTTCTAGTGCTGGAATACTTAATTTTTCCATTGAACAAAACCACTGAAGAGATAATCTTGGTTCAATAATTGCGTCCGTTCTCTCGGAAAAACCTATTTTATTTATGTGATCTTCGATTCTAATTAAGTAACCAGAGCTATCTAGTTCTTCGGCTATAGACTTCCTTACATCAAACCTATCTTGACCTACAAATAATTTTGCATTTTTATTTAAACTTCCAGAAGAATCTAGAATATTTATCACCTCTAATTGGTGTTTCTTTCCTAATTCATAATCGTTAGAATCATGGGCTGGAGTTATCTTAAGACAACCAGTACCAAATTCCATATCAACATAATCGTCAAAAATAATTGGAATACTTCTATTAATTAGTGGAACAATTGCTCGTTTTCCTTTGAGGGAGGTATATCTTTCATCCTCTGGGTTAATGCAAATTGCAGTATCTCCGAGAATAGTTTCAGGTCTAGTGGTAGCAATATTTACCCACTCATCGTCTGAACCTTCAATTTTATATCTCAAAAAATAGAGTTTTGAATTTACTTCCTTATAAAAAACTTCTTCATCACTTAAAGCAGTTTTTGCTTGAGGATCCCAATTAATCATTCTTTCTCCTCTATATATTAACCCCTTTTGGTGAAGATCACAAAAAACATTTATTACACTTTTATAATAATTATCATTCATTGTGAAATTAGTTCGATTCCAATCACATGAAGCACCAAGTTTTTTAAGTTGACTGAGAATAACACCTCCGTGCTTATGTGTCCATTCCCAAGCATGCTCTAGAAACTCTTCTCGAGATAAATCTCCTTTTTTAATACCTTCTTCTCTTAACTTTTGAACAACTTTAGCCTCAGTAGCAATAGATGCATGATCGGTACCTGGAACCCAACAAGCATTTTTACCAAACATTCTAGCTCTTCTTACCAATACATCTTGAATGGTATTATTAAGCATATGTCCCATATGTAATACGCCAGTAACATTAGGCGGAGGAATAACTACAGTATATGATTCTCTATCATCAGGTTCTGAATTAAACAAACCTTGATCAGTCCATATTTTATACCATTTGTCTTCTGATTCTGAAGGATCGTATGTTTTTGAAATTTCCATAATTTAAGTTACTGTTACAAAAGTAATTTTACATTCTTAAAACTGTGATATAATGTTGCTTTTTTTTAGCTAATAATCCAATTTTGAAGAATTTGTTTTCCGTAATCTGTCAATATACTTTCAGGATGGAACTGAATACCAGATATTTTAAGATCTGTGTGTCTAAAAGCCATTGGAAAGTTCTCAAAATCTAAAGCGGTGACTTTTAGTTGTTTTGGAACATTTTTTATTACCCACGAATGGTAATGGCCAATATTTATGGTATTAGGAACATCTTTAAAAAGAAAATCGTGATTTAAAATCTCTAATTGGGTTTGAATACCATGTCTGACCTTTTTCAAATTATGAAGTTTAGCTCCAAAAAACTGTCCAATCGCTTGAAACCCTAGACAAACTCCAAATATGTTATTAGATAAATGATATTTTTCTATACAATAATTTAATTCTTTATTCTCAATAGGTAATCCAGGGCCAGGAGAGAGTAAGATTTTATGTTCATCTGAAATTATGTCATGATTTATTTCATCATTTCTAAAAATGGTAATTTCCTTACAATACGGTTCTAAATAATGAACTAGATTGTAGGTAAAGGAATCGTAATTATCTATAATTATTAATTTTATCAATATTTATTTATGTAAAAAATTCTTTTGAAATTAGAAAGATAATATTCAATCTTGCATAACTTTTTAGAATATTTCTATGAATAATTTTCTTTACTACATAATAATAATTCCAATTTCTAATTTAAACAACTTTTTTTTATACCTAGTTTCAGATATTTTATACATAATAATTGGTAAATTATTAAAATATAGAAAACCACTAATCACCAAAAATCTCGAAAAATCTTTTCCTAAAAAAAACGAAAACGAAATAAAAAATATCCGAAGATATTTCTATAAGCATTTTTCGGATTTGATTGTCGAGAGTTTAAAGGGGTTTACCATTTCAGAAAAAAGAATCAATAAAAAAATCAAGTTAAAAAATCCCGAGTTATTGAACGAAATGGCACAAAAGAAACAAAATATAGTTTTAATTGGGGGACATTATAATAATTGGGAAATGAGTGCCCAAAAAATGCCTTTAGAATGTGAACATGAGCTTTTTGCTATTTATAAACCATTGAGTAATAAATTTTTTGATAAGAAAATGAAAGATTCAAGAGAAAAATTTGGCCTCAGAATGATCCCTATGAAAGAAACAAAGAGATATTTTCATACAGAAAATGAAAAACCAAGAGGAATTATTTTTGGTTCTGATCAAAGTCCTTCTAATACCAAAAATGCACATTGGATAAAATTTCTTCATCAGGATAGTGGATTTTTATTTGGTGCTGAGAACTATGCTAAAGAATTTAATTGGCCCGTTGTTTTCGTAAGTATCCAAAAAATTAATAGAGGTTCTTACGAAGTTTCCTTTGAATTAATTACAGACCAGCCAAAGAAGGAGCCTAAGGGAAAGATAATTGAGGAGTTTGCAAAACTTTTAGAATCTGATATCAACCGAAATCCGCCATATTGGCTATGGACTCACAATAGATGGAAAAAAAGTAAATAGCTGTATTTAAGTTATTTATACATTTTTAAACGGTAATAAATGATAATAATCAAATATTAACCGTTTAAATTTATTTATTATTGAATTTTAGAATTTTAATTTGCAGAGTCGAATAAATATCGGCCATATTGTTAAACTAAAATCAAATATAAATATGAGAAATCTAAGAAACAAAGTACAATTAATAGGAAATGCAGGAAGCACACCAGTAGTTCAAGAAACAAAGAATGGTAATAAATATGCTAAGATATCCATAGCTACTAATAACAACTACACCAATAAAGATGGTGAAAAAGTAAAGGAGACACAATGGCATCCTATTGTATTTTGGGGAAAGAAAGCAGAGATAGCAGAAAAATATATCTCAAAAGGACAGGAGGTGTTTATTGAAGGCTCTTTAAATTACAGAACTTATGAAAATGATGAGGGTGAAAAGAAATATGTATTTGAAATAATTTCAAATGATATATTATTACTCAATAAATAAGAATAAAAATCTATTGATAATTTTTAAAGAGCCCAGAAGGGCTCTTTTTTTATTTAATGATTTTTTTTACAAAATTATCCCATGAGTAAGAATCGTGCTTTTTAGAAATTGCGGAACTCATCACGATTTCATTCTTTTCGTTTGAAAAATAATCCAAAATATATTCACTCATTTCTTCAGCATTGGTAGAACTAATATACCCGTCTTTTTTATGTTCAATTATTTCAGGTAATCCACCTACGTTGGTTACTAGCATAGGTTTTTTATAATACATTGCTAATTGAGTAACACCACTTTGAGTTGCTGAGGTATAAGGCAAAATTACTAGATTCGAAACTGAAAAGAAATCTGGAACTTGTTTGTTCTCTATAAATTGATTGTAAATTATTATGTTTTTCAAATTTAAATCTCTTATTAAATCTTGATATTTATCTTCAGAATCGTAAAATTCTCCAGCAATTATTAATTTAATATTCTTTTCTATAATTAGTTTATTTGACATTGCTCTTATTGCTAAATCTAATCCTTTATATTTTCTTATTAAACCAAAGAATAAAACGTATTTACCATCTTTAAGATTAAGACTCTTAAGAGCGGAAGATTTATCGGTAATTTTACTGTAGGTATTGTAAATGGGATGAAAAAGAGATTCAACACTTACACTATTATTTATTTCCTTTATGTCTTTTTTAACTTTCTTACTTAAGGTAAAATGAGAGTCACACTTATTTAAAAAATAATTAACCAACATAGTATCACCTAATCTTTTTTCATGGGCAATAGCATTATCAACAATCCCAAAAACTGGAATTTTATTTCTTTTTAAATATCCACCTATTATTCCAAGACAGGGAGCGAAGAAAGGCATCCAGAATCTAATAAAAACTTTTGTTGGATTTTCACCCTTAATATATTTGGCTGTTCTCCACCATGAGATTGGATTAATTGAATTTATTGTTGGGGATATTTTGAAGTTGAAATCTTCAAATTGCTCTACTCTATTTTGAGATTTTCCAGGAAAAAGAAATTTAGGATACTGTAGTGAAAAAGATATTATTTCCACTAAAAAACCTTTTTCTACCAATGATTTGGCCAATGCCTCGTTAAAATCTGATATCCCTCCTCTTAGTGGAGAAGCTGGACCAACTATAATGATTTTACTCATTAACGTTTAATTTTTCTCTGATTTGGTATTGGTTTCTATTTGGAGAATTTCTAGACAACATTTCTCCTAAAAAACCAGCAAGAAAAAACTGAACTCCAATTATAATTGAAGTTAAGGCAATGTAAAACTCTGTTCTGTTGGCAATTAATTTTGCGCCCTTATCCAAAAATATTTTATCAATTCCAATATAAATCAAAAAACTAAATCCAATTATGAAAACAAATATTCCCATGGTGCCAAATAGGTGCATTGGTCTTTTCCCAAACTTTCCAATAAAGGTAATACTGAATAAATCTAAAAAACCAAAAATAAAACGTTCTAATCCAAATTTAGTTTCTCCAAATTTCCTAGCTTGGTGCTTCACTACTTTTTCTGTAATATTTTGAAAGCCTGCCCATTTTGCAATTAATGGAATGTACCTATGCATCTCTCCATAAACTTCAATATTTTTAACCACATCAGACTTGTAAGCTTTAAGACCACAATTCATATCGTTAAGTTTAATTCCAGAAACTTTTCTTGTGACTGCATTGTATAATTTAGTAGGAATTGTTTTAGAAAGTGGATCTTTTCTATCCTTTTTCCAACCAGAAACTATATCAAATCCATCTTTATTAATCATTTCATAAAGTTCTGGTATTTCATCTGGAGAATCCTGTAAATCCGCATCCATTGTAATTACAACATTTCCAATTGAAAGCTCAAAACCAATATTTAAAGCTGCAGATTTTCCGTAATTTCTTCTAAAAGAAACACCCTTTATATTTTTATTTTTGGATTGAAGATTATTAATTACTTCCCAAGAGTTGTCCTTACTTCCATCGTCAACAAAAATAAGCTCATATTTTAAATTTGATTGTACAACAACATTATCTATCCAATCAGAAAGCTCTGGTAATGATTCTGATTCATTATAAAGTGGAACTACAATAGATAAGTCTAAATCCATACGACAAATATATTGAAGTTTATCAATAGGATTTGTTAATTCTTTTTAATTAAATTTTTTATTTATTAGTATTAATAGAATTATATTGGGCAGCGAATAATTAAAGTCATCATTTTTTTAATTGTAAATTCTAGATGAAAGCACTAATACTTAAAGAAATAAGATCTTATCTCAGTTCTATTATAGGTTATGCTGCTATTATTGTTTTCTTAATTAGCTCTGGATTTTTTGTATGGATACTTCCTGGAAATAATAACATTATTGATATGGGAGAATCTAGTTTACAAACATTTTTTTCACAAGCACCTGGGATTTTAATGTTTTTATTCCCTGCATTTACCATGCGATGTTTTGCAGAAGAGACTAAAACCGGGACATTAGAACTATTAATAACCCAGCCAATATCCATATTCAAAATTATTCTTTCCAAATATCTTGCAGCTAGTTTTCTTGCGGTTTTAACAATATTACCTACTTTGATATATTATATTAGCGTCTATCAAATGGGGGAAATTGCAGGTAATATTGACCATCCTTCGACAATTGGTGGTTACCTAGGTCTTTTATTACTCAGTATTACCTATGTTGCAATTGGAATTTTAGCATCTAGTCTATCGAAAAATCAGGTAATTGGTTTTCTATTAGGGTTATTCTTCAATTTTATTATCTATGTTGGCTTTTCCTATTTTGCAGTATTTGTTGGCGATCCTTTAGATTATTATTTTATGAATTTAAGCATGCTAGATCATTTCAATGCTTTACAAAGAGGGATTATCGATTCTAGAGATATTGCATACTTTTTATCAGTTATATTTTTTACACTCTATCTTACAAAAATAGTATTGAAGAAAAAGTAAATGAAAAAGGTTTATTTAAAATATAAGAACATTTTAAATCTATTATTAGTCGTTAGCTCACTAGCTATTTTCAATATAGTAGCAAATCAAATATTTTTTAGGATAGATTTATCTTCAGATAAAGTCCACTCATTATCTCCAAAAACAAAAAATCTTTTATTAAATCTTGAGGACATAATTACTGCAGATGTTTATCTTGATGGAGATTTTCCTGCAGAAATTGAAAAACTTAAAAAAGCCCTTTCAGAAAAGTTAGATGAATTTAAAGCTTTTGGTGGAGAAAATTTTAAAGTTAATTTCATAAATCTTGATGAGGATCCTGAACTTGCAAAAGAATTCAAAAATCAGGTTTTTAATGACGGTTTAGATTACAGTGACATATTAATTTCGAGAGATAGCAAACAAGAAGTTGTTAGAATCTGGCCGGGAATTATACTAAGAATGGGAGATCAATTTAAAGCTGTTCAACTTTTACAAAAAGGTAAATTTCCAATCTCTCAAGTTATTATCAATCATTTCAACGACCAATTGGAGTACAACTTAATTCTTGGAATAAATAACCTCTTAAAACCAGCTACTAAAAAAATTAAGTTTTTAAGAGGGCATGGTGAACTTGACAATGCAGATGCGTGGATAATAAGAGATCAACTTATAAAAAATTACGATGTTGACACCTTAAGAATCAAACAATTAAAAGTGAAATTTTATAATGAAACTATTGAAATTTCAAATAATAAATACGATTCTTTAATTAAAAACAAAATAGATTCTATTTACATTTCTGAAAGAGCAATACCAGTTTTTGATGAATTTGGTAATCCAAATAAAAATGCAAGAAGATATATTACTAAAACATTTCAGAATAAAGAAATATCTAAAAACATGAAAGATATTTCAAAAATTAGCGAAGACCTAGATGTCTTAGATGAAACCGACCTATTAATAATAGCCAAGCCAAAAACCTCTTTTTCAGAGAAAGAATTATTCATAATTGACCAATACATTATGAATGGAGGAAAAATTATTTGGATGGTAGATATGTTGGAGGTAAATGAATCTGAATTAGCAGACACAAATATAACTTATGCTAGGCCTTTAAAACACCAATTACAACAGTTTCTATTTAAATATGGTGCAAGGTTTAATGTAAATATGGTAAATGATGTGAGATGCTCTCCAGTAATTAGAGAAGATGGATTAGGCCGAATTCCAAATTGGTATTTTTATCCATTATTATATTTAGACAAACCATCCATATATTTAAATAATGTTGGACCAATAAAAACAAGATATGTTTGTTCAATTGATACAGTTGGAGTTGATAACATTAAAAAGACTGCATTATTAAAGTCATCTCCTGAATATAAAATATTGAGGCAAACTTCTGTTAATTATCAAAATTTATACAATTACAATCCAAGAAATTTTGATATTGAAATAAAAAATGAAGTTCCAGTTTCAGCATGGTTGTTTGAAGGAGTTTTTAAATCAAATTATGAAAATAGGGCTGTAAGTAAAGATTTTAAAAAATTCATTTCCAATCCTATTGTAAATTTCAAATCAAAAAGTAAGGAAACCAAAATGATTTTTATTGGGGACGGGGATTTGATAAGAAATGATTTTATAAAAGCGGATAATCAAATTAAGCCTGTTCTGCTTTCCTTTGAAAGTGCAGACTATGGAACACCTGAATTTTTTCCTAGATATGGCAATGAGGTATTTTTTCTTAACCTTATAGATGAACTATTAGATAGGAGCGAACTTATTCCTCTAAGATCAAAAATGAATATGCCAAGACTTCTTAAAAAAGAAATTTTTGGACAAAGAAATTTTTGGCAACTTATTAATATTTTGATTCCTTTAATAGTAGTAATTATTATTGGACTAATTAATCAATTTAGGAGAAAAAAGAAATATGCATAAGAATGTTTTTAAAGTAACCTTTTATGGTTTATTAATTTCTGGTCTATTTAGTTGCAATAATAAAAACAGCTACTACGATCTAAAAGATTTTGCAATTAAAGACACCTCGAAGATTATTAAGTTTAAAATTTCAGATACTGAAGATAACAGCATTGTAATTTCAAGAAATGTCAATTCCAATAAATGGATACTAGAAGGTTCTAAATACACCGCAAATAAATCAAGTGTTGATTTGTTAATGGAAACATTTTACAGAATTCGAGTAAAACAAGATGTACCTAAATCTGCCTTAAATACGGTTATTAATCGTCTTTCTGTTAGACATAAGAAAGTAGAAGTATTTTTCGAAAATGAAAAGCCATTCAAAACATGGTTTATTGGCTCTCCTACACAAGATCATTTAGGGACCTATATGTTACTTCAGAATGAAGATAAAAAAAGTTCGAAACCTTATATTACCTATAAACCTGGAATGTATGGATCGCTGGATGTTAGATTTTTTACAGATTGGAAAGGATGGAGATCTCCTCGATTATTTAATTATCAAAATCCCAAGAGAATTAAAAATATTTCTTTGAAGTTCTCTGAAAAACCTAAAGAAAGTTATACTATATCTAATAAAAATAATACCATTAAATTATTTGACTTAGACAATAAAGAATTAAGCAACTATGATACTGTTCAGGTAAAGCATTATTTATCTCACTTTGAAAATGTTAGTTACAATAAAATCATGTTTGAAAAACAAAATATTATAGACTCTATTTTTAAAAGTGAGCCGCATTATTATTTTGAGTTAACAGATTCTTCAAATAAAGTTACTAAAGTTGAATTTTGGAAAATTAAAGATATTGATTCTCCAACAGGTTGGGATGCAGAACATGGATATATTCGTGTAAATAATAACAATGAGCTTTTAAGAGCCCAATATTTCAACTGGGAAATTTTATTTAAACCCCTTAGTTTTTACACTAGGAGATATTATTAATTAGGTGTTAATAAATAAGGTTAATACTAATAGCATATTATTAATACTATTCTGATATTTATGCCATTAACCTATTTATTATGAAGTTTATAGTTTCAAGCCAAGTATTATTAAAACAATTACAATCCATTGGTGGAGTTCTTAATAGTTCTAATACCCTTCCAATTTTAGATAACTTTTTATTCGAAATTCAAGATCAGAAACTCACCATATCGTGTTCAGATTTAGAGTCTACAATGACATCTACAATTTCTATTGATGCAAAAAGTGAAGGTAGTATTGCCATTCCAGCAAAAATGTTATTAGATATTTTAAAAACATTTCCTAACCATCCCCTAACCTTCTCTATTGATGATAAAATGGGTGTAGAAATTTCTTCTGATTATGGAAAGTATAAATTAAGTGGTTATTCAGGTACGGAATTCCCTAAATCTCCAGTAATTGAAGCACCTTCAACTGTTACTATTAGCAGTCATATTTTTCAAAGAGCTATTGAAAAAACAATTTTTGCTTCGGGAAATGATGATTTAAGACCTGTAATGAGTGGTATATTTGTTCAATTATCCGAATCTGAGTTAACATTTGTTGCCACTGATGCTCATAAATTAGTTAGATATACAAGAAATGATGTTAAATCTTCTGCTGCTGCATCATTTATTGTCCCAAAAAAACCAATGAATTTACTGAAAGGGTTGCTTCAAAATTTTGAAGGTGAGGTAACTATTAAATACAATGAATCCAATGCTAGTATTGCATTCAATGATATTTTACTTACATGTAGATTAGTTGATGGAAAATATCCAAATTACGATGCTGTTATTCCAAAAGAAAACCCAAACAGATTGACTGTAGATAGAAATGCTTTTTTTCAATCCATTAAACGAGTAAGCATTTTCGCTAATAAAACTACTCATCAGGTAAGATTAAAAATTAATGGAAGTGAATTGAATATTAGTGCTGAAGACGTTGACTTCTCTAACGAAGCTAATGAAAGATTAACATGTTCTTATCAGGGTGAATCCATAGAAATTGGTTTTAATTCAAGGTTCTTAAACGAAATGCTTCAAAATATTGATTCTGACAATGTTATATTCGAGCTTAGCGCACCCAATAGAGCGGGTATTTTAATTCCAGATAATAGTGAAGATGGTGAAGATATTTTAATGTTGGTAATGCCTGTAATGCTAAATTCTTAATCCAACTTATAACCCTTTAAAGTATCGATGATAATTTTTATACAGTCGTCTAACTGATTTTTAGTTATTGTTAATGGTGGAGCAAACCTTATAATATTTCCATGGGTAGGCTTAGCTAATAGTCCATTATTTTTCATTTCAAGACATATATTCCAAGCAGTTTTGCTTTCTTCTGTATCATTAATTACAATGGCATTGAGAAGTCCTTTTCCTCTTACCAATTTGACTATTGGAGAATCTTTAATAAACTTATTTAATTCTTCTCTAAAATATTCTCCTAGGTCATAAGCATTTTCTGCAAGATCTTCTTCAATAATAACCTCTAAAGCTGCTTTTGCAACTGCACAAGCCAACGGATTACCTCCAAATGTAGAACCATGTTCTCCAGGCTTTATGCACATCATCACCTCATCATTTGCTAAAACTGCTGAAACAGGAAATACACCACCAGAAAGTGCTTTTCCAAGAATAAGTATATCTGGTTTGGCATTTTCATAATCTGAAGCCAATAATTTACCTGTTCTCCCTATTCCTGTTTGAACTTCATCTGCAATAAAAAGCACATTATACTTATCACATAGGCGTCTAACTCCTTCTAAATAGCCTTCGTCAGGAACTACAACACCAGCTTCGCCCTGAATAGGTTCGACCATAAAAGCTGCAACATTAAAATCTTTTAATTCTTTTTCCAATGCCTCTAAATTATTATAAGGAATTAAGTCATATCCAGGCATATAGGGACCAAAATCTTTGAAAGAAAGTGGATCGTCTGAAGATGAAATTGCTGCTAATGTTCTACCCCAGAAATTGCCTCTGGCAAAAATTATTCGAGCTTTATTTTCTGGAATTCCTTTTTTTAAATAGCCCCATTTTCTAGCCAACTTATTGGCAGTTTCTCCTCCTTCAACACCTGTATTCATGGGTAAAACTTTGTCGTAATCAAACAATTCACAAATGAATTTTTCGTAAGGGCCAAGTGCAGAGTTGTAAAATGCTCTACTTGTTAAGGTTAATTTCTTAGACTGGTTAATTAATGCATTAATGATTTTGGGATGACAGTGGCCTTGATTAACAGCAGAATAGGCACTTAAAAAATCAAAATATTTTTTCCCTTCACAATCCCATACATATACCCCTTCTCCCCTTTCCAATACTACTGGAAGTGGATGATAATTATGAGCACCAAAATCATTTTCAAGTTGCATTAATGAAGTAGAATCTGTCATATTATTTTTTTGACAAATATAATAATTCGTTTCTTGAAGAGAATTAATTTTTTAAATAAGTGATATTTAAAGTATAATTAATTTTCTTTGTATAATGTCAATACCAAAGTCCATCAATTCATCTAGAAAAAAAATCATTTCATCTACTGGAAAAGCATTAAAAGATTTTTCAATGATTGAACATGGAGATAAAATAATGGTTTGTATTTCAGGTGGTAAAGACAGCTATACAATGCTTGAAATGTTCATACATTTTCAGAAATATGGTGATATAGATTTTGATTTTATTGTTGTTAACATGGATCAAAAGCAACCTGGTTTCCCTACAGAAGTGTTGCCAAAATATTTATCCAACCTTAATGTCAATTTTAAAATTATTGAAAAAGATACTTACAGTATTGTTAAAGATAAAATTCCAGAGGGAAAAACAATGTGTAGTTTGTGCTCCAGATTAAGAAGAGGAACACTATATGACGAAGCAAGAGAACTTAATTGTAATAAAATTGCTTTAGGTCATCATATGGACGATATTATTGAAACCTACTTCTTGAATTTGTTTTTTAGTGGTAAAATGGAGGCTATGCCTCCAAAGTATTTGATAGATAAAAGAGATTTAATTGTAATAAGACCACTGGCCTACTGTAAAGAGGAAGAAATACAAGAATTTTCTGAATTAGCAAAACATCCTATAATTCCTTGTAACTTATGTGGTTCGCAAACCAATCTTCAAAGGAAGAAAATAAAAGCACTAATCAAAGAATGGGAGCTTACTTACCCAAATAGAAAAGCAATAATATTTAGGGCTTTACAAAACATCTCACCTTCTCATATGTTAGATAGAAATATCTTCAATTTTGAAAATCTTCAAGCGGTAGAAGATTCCAACCTATTTGTTTGAAAAAGATTTTAATTGTTTAATAACAGTAATATTATTAGAGGTTCCAGCAAAATGGTACTTTGAATTAGAGTAATTAATCATTAGGCTTTTCACTTTAAAACCAACACCCCAAGAAATTCCTGTTGTTCCTGGTCTAGATTCTGGTTGAAGAATATTTCTTGATAAAAAATCATAGCCTAATCTCACATTGAAATTCTTTGAAAATAAAAATTCAGTTCCTATTACAATATGATTGAAAAAGTCAGAGAACAATTGATTAATTTGAATTGTACTTTGTGTAATTGTTTGTGAATTTGATGAAAAACTCCATCTATTTAAATGATGATAGGATAAATGAAATCTTATTGGAGCATGTTTTAATTTGGTATTTATTCCTAAAACAGAATTAAATGGTAATTTATTTTTGGTGTTAGATTCTTGATAGCTTTTAATAGAAGTTCCAATATTACTAAATAATAAATATCCGCCTAACTGCTTTTGCTCATCAAAATAAGTTAGACTGACATCTGAGCCAATAGCAAATGATTTGTATTGTTCAAAAACAGAACCAAGAAATTTTAAATTAAAGCCAATTTGAATAATATCATTTAACTTTTTAGAATGGCCTAATTGAAATATCCAATCGCTTGCTGTAAATGAATTTCCCAAAGAATTTCCTGATGGAGTATAATATTCAAAATCTCCGTAGTTATTATAAAACAAAGAGGCAGAAAAAATACCTTTTTCTTTTAATTTGAAATTGTAATTAACCATCCCAAAATCAGAATCTGCAAAATGATTGTTATAATTAATCACCAACTGATTATCGTGAGAAGAAAGAAGATTTGATGGAAGAAATATAGCTGTTGATGCATCCTTCGAGTCAAATACACCTATTGGGTATCCTCCAAGAGAAGAATTTCTAGACGTACAATTGTTGTTAAGAATAGAATAGGATGTAAATGCTTGTTGAGAAAAGCAAAAACTTGCAATTAAAATTAAAATGATTAAAAGTCTTAATCTAAACATAAAACAACAACGAATTAAATAGAATTTTATTATTTAGACATTAAATCTAAAATGCATTACATCTCCGTCATTAACCACATATTCTTTTCCTTGAATCATTAACTTACCAGCTTCTTTGACAGAACTTTCAGAACCATACTCCACAAAATCACTAAACTTAATTACTTCAGCTTTTATAAACCCCTTTTCAAAATCTGTATGAATTACACCTGCAGCTTGGGGCGCAGTCATGCCTTTTTTAATAGTCCATGCTCTTACTTCTTTTTCTCCCGCGGTAAAGTAAGTCTGTAGGTTTAATAAGGAATATGCATTTTTAATAAGCTTACTTACCCCTGCCTCTTCAAGTCCAAGGTCTTCTAAGAACATTTTTCTCTCTTCAAAATCGTCTAGCTCAGCTATATCAGATTCAATTCCTGCTCCTAATACTAATATTTCTGCATTTTCGTTGGCAACTAATTCTTTTACATTATCCACATGAACATTTCCATGAATTACAGATCTTTCGTCTACATTACAAACATAAATAACTGGTTTTGCTGTAATAAGTTGTAATTCATCTAAAAACTTGAACAAACCTTCATCAATATCCAAAGATCTAATTGAATTCCCAGAAACAATATGTTCTCTTGCTTGGTTATATACTTTGTAAATTTTTTCTGATTCCTTATCTCCAGATTTAGCCTTTCTTTCTATTGCTCCAATTCTTTTTTCTATAGTTTCTAAATCTTTTAATTGTAATTCTAAATCTATAATCTCTTTATCGGAAACAGGATTTACATTTCCGTCAACATGAATAACATTATCGTCATCAAAACAACGTAAGACATGAATAATGGCATCTACTTCTCTAATATTAGCTAAAAACTGATTTCCAAGACCTTCCCCTTTATGCGCACCTTTTACTAACCCTGCAATATCTACAATTTCAATAGTGGTGGGAATAACTTTTTCAGGATTGACTAGTTGTTCTAGATTATTTAATCTATCATCTGGAACTGTTATTGTCCCTACATTTGGTTCGATTGTACAAAAGGGAAAATTAGCAGATTGTGCTTTGGCATTTGAAAGACAATTAAAAAGAGTAGATTTCCCAACATTTGGCAATCCAACAATTCCACATTTTAGCGCCATTAGTTTATAATTTTAAAAGTAAATTTATTAGTTAGTTATGATTTGTAAAACGCCTTGATTTTTTTCTTTTCCCTCGTCAAAACTTAAGAAAAAATAATAAGTTCCTGATTTTAACGGATTTCCCTTAGAGTTGGTACCGGTCCATTGGTTTTGGTAAGCAGAATCTTCAAAAACAACTTTCCCCCACCTATTTAGGATTATCAAATTCACATCGTCATAAATCGATGCAAAATGGGTGTAAAAATAATCGTTTACGTTGTCTCCATTCGGTGTAATAACATTTGGAATATCACACTTTTCAATTACTAAGTCTTCAGACGTAGTTTCTTCACCACACTCATTGAGAACTGTTAATTGAATTTCGTGATTTCCAATAGTATAGTTGTTACTATTTAAAAGTAGAGAATCCCCAAGAGAAATTATATTTCCATCCATATCTGTCCACTCGTAAGAAAAATCAGTATTGGTATTGTAGATCACAGAAACAATACTTTGTCCAACACAAAAAGTATCCAAAGAAAAAGGAAAAGGCTCTGGTTCTTCATTGAATTCGACAATATGAATTAATGTATCGTTGCAATACGCATCAAATAATCCCATAAAGTATGCACCAGGTTCAGATGCTGTTATTGTTGGATTGGCGACAGTATTACTTGGATCAAAAGATAATGTTCCAAAATCACTATAATAAAGCCACTCTCCTCCAGATGGAGGTAAATAATTTGATGTATAATCAAAATAGTCGTCACAAGTTGTAGTATCTCCTATTATTGATCCTCCTTGAATTGTTTGAACTGTAATAACAGTATCGTAATAACATCCAAACTCGTCCTCCACAACAAAAGTATAATTTGTAGGTCCAAGACTATTTGGCTGAACTATAATATTGGTATCCTGATTGGAAATAATTGTAGTATCAGGCAACCAGTTGCTAGATGTAATTGAAGGAGCATAAGTTTCGCTATTTGGATGGAGGGTACTATTAAAATAAATTCCCCATTCACAAATATAACCATCATCAATTCCCAAATTATCTCTTACTGTTAATGTCCAAGTACCATTAATTGGACAACCAGTAAGTGCAGGAACAAAATTTTGCTCAGGTTGGTATAAGCCTGGTGTTACCATTTGACCTGCACTAGGACCAGTAGCCGTGGTTTGGGTAAAACCATTTACCCATGCAGGCATGGCATTACCTGAATTGGAAAAACAGTATTCTTCACAATAACCTATATTTCCAGTATTATTATCATATGCGCCTCCTAAAAATGTACTACCTCCTCCAAAACCTCCAGGGAATAAACCCGAGCCAGAGTAACTATTAAAAATATTTACACTTAATCCGCTTGGACAAGTAAGCATCATTTCTAAATCTCCTAAATAAGAATGTTCCATTTTAACACACATTTTTTCAATATCAGAAGCATTTTGAATAGTAATTCCTGGTGTGAAGCCAGAAATATTAATATCTGTTGTATAATTAATTCCTGAACCATCAGGGAGATAAGTTTGGGTACCAAAAACACCTCCTATGGGAAAGTTAGTAGAAACAGGATCTACACCTACTGTATCCGAACCAGTAACCCCACCAAATAATTCAGTAACTCTTCCCAAACAAATAGGTGATTGAGCTGGTCCGCAAGTTGAAAAATTGGGCCTTGTAGATACTCTAATTTTACAAAAACTATATCGGAACTGACCAAAAGAATCTTCAATTTTCAAAGTAACAAAGTATCCGTTTCTTGCAGGTGGAGTAAATAAAAAAGAATTTGTTGTATAGGAAGATCCATCACTTAATTCCCAAGACACTGTATAGCTATTAGACTGCATGTATCCTCCTCCGCTTTGTGCTGCTGAATCACCACCTGGTTCGTATGGAAAATATGGCTCAGCTACAAACTCAACAATATCACCAAAACAAATATCTACATATCCAGTATCTATCGGAAATAAGTCATTTAAAGTATCTCCTGATCCGTTGGCATTTCCTGTAATAAAAGCACTAATATGGTTAGAAAATGGTTGAATAAGGTTGGCACAAGACAAGTTTGCTCCCCAACCGGCACCCTGAAATGAGGCATCACTTACAAATTTAAATGTCAAGCATCCTGATGTATTTGCCCAAGAAGCAGGAATATTTACTCCGTTAGGAAAAGTTGAATCATTTATAGCAGCAAGTAAAGGATCATTAACCGTAGTACCATCATATACGTATAAAGTGTCCGTTGGATGTATATTTAAAACATATCCGTTTGCAGGATCATTTAAAATTGCTAAAACCATTTTAGAACCGGTAGAATCTGGGCATAAAGTAATTGTTTCATATTCGTTAGGCCCATAAGGTAAAGCATCTCCACCAGCATCTCTAAAATTAATAAAAGAACCATTATTAAAATCTGTGTCACAGTTGCAAGGACCATTGGATGTGTTGGAAGTCCAATCATCATCTGAGATCAAAACCTCTGGCTGAGCATATACTTCAAAAATGAAGAATATATTAAATAGGAATATATATAAAAACTTACTCAACTGAATTCATTTCCTTTTTGATGTGTTCGATTGACTTTAAAACCAATAATGTATTCCAATTGGTAACTAAATAGTATTGATAATCATTCATTAAAAATTCAATATCTATCTGTTGGATGTCTAATTTGGATGTATCGCTTATTAAAATCTCACCCGCTAATCTGTTGGAAAAAGATTTTTCTTTAGGTATATTCAAAAAGTAATAACCATTTTTATTTAAATAGTTGAGATTTTTTTTCTTACTTAAAAAATCTTCCAATTCTTGATTTTTAAGGACATTTGGCGAAGTTTCTTTTTGCGAAAAAAAAGAATTATTAAATATAAAAACCATAAATATTAAGAAGAATCTTTCCATAAAATTCGAAAATACAATTTTATGGGAATCTAGAACAACATTAACAGAAGATATTATAAAATAAGGCTAATAATCAAACATTTAAGAGAAATAAAATTAATTATTAAAATAGTTACTGAAAGTTGTTAACAGTGACCTCATTGAATAACTATATGCTTATTTTTGAATATTAATGTTTTAAAATGAAAGAATATAATTTAGAATCTTTAGAAAAATTTACCAACCAAGTAAGAAGAGATATTGTAAGAATGGTTCATGCTCAAAATTCCGGTCATCCAGGTGGTTCTCTTGGATGTGTAGAATATTTTACTGCAATCTACAAGGTTATTATGAACCATAGTAGTAAATTCTCTATGGATGGTAAAAATGAAGATTTGTTTTTTCTTTCAAATGGACACATATCTCCAGTATTTTATTCTGTTTTGGCTAGAACTGGTTATTTCCCTGTAAAGGAACTCAATACTTTTAGAAAAATTGATTCTAGACTTCAAGGACATCCAACAACCCATGAAGGTTTGCCAGGTGTTAGGATAGCAAGTGGTTCTTTAGGACAAGGTCTAAGTGTAGCAATTGGAGCAGCAACCACCAAGAAATTGAATAAAGACAATAGTTTAGTTTATACCCTTCACGGAGATGGTGAACTTCAAGAAGGACAAATTTGGGAAGCTGCCATGTATGCATCAGCAAAAAAAATTGATAATCTGATATCTACAATTGATTTTAATGGTAGACAAATAGATGGAGATGTAGATGATGTTCTTTCTCTAGGTAATTTGGAAGAAAAATGGAAGGCATTTGGATGGAAAACTTTAAGCTGTAATGGTAATAATCTTCAAGAATTGATAGCAACTTTAGAAACAGCAAAAGGTTTAACTGGAAAAAACCAACCTGTAATGATTATAATGAAAACAGAAATGGGTTATGGTATTGATTATATGATGGGATCTCATAAATGGCATGGTGTCGCTCCTAACGACGAACAATTAGAAATAGCTTTAAATCAACAAGTTGAGTCTTTAGGAGACTATTAATACTTTATTAGTTCAATAACAATTTATGCAACTTTATTTTAAGATATTTTTTTTAATCCTTTTAAGTTTTTTTAGTACAGTTAATGTAGTAGGTCAAAATGACGATGGTAAAATTAGAATTCTATTTATTTTCGATGGATCTAATAGCATGAATGCTCAATGGGGAAATAGTAGTAAAATAACTATTGCCAAGCAATTAATGATACAGACCATCGACAGTCTGAAAATGCTTGAAAATGTGGAGATAGCATTAAGAATGTATGGACATCAAACTAGAATTATACCTGGAAAACAAGATTGTTCAGATACTAAATTAGAAGTGCCATTTGGTGAGGCTAAAGAAAATCATATCAATATAATTAATAAAATTAGGTCTTTAGAACCTAAAGGCACTACCCCAATTGCACGATCTTTGGAATATTCAGCAGATGATTTTCCATATTGCGAAAATTGTAGAAATATTATTATTTTACTAACAGATGGTATAGAGGCCTGCGATGAGGATCCCTGTGCTGTTGCAATAGCCCTTAAAGAGAAAAATATTAAACTTAAACCTTTTGTTATTGGACTTGGGCTAGACACTTCTTACTTAAGTCAGTTTCAATGTATAGGAGAATTTTTAAGTGCAGAAGACAAAGATTCATTTAAAAGTGTTTTAAAATTTGTTATAAGTCAAGCTTTAAACAATACTACTGTTCAAGTAAATTTAAATAACATAAGAAATCTTCCGGAAGAAACTAATGTTACTATGAGTTTTTATAATGATAAAAACGGTAAATTATTACATACCTACATGCATACATTAAATAGATTACAAAATCCAGATACTATTGCTTTAGACCCATTATATACATATAAACTTGTTGTACATACGGTACCAGAGGTTGTTGTAGAGGGAATTAAAGTAACACCTGGAAAACACAATATTATATATGCAAATACACCTATGGGAAGTCTTAATTTGAAGATTCAAGGTTCTATTAACCAATATACTGGACTTAATTGCTTAATCAAAACTAACAACTCAATAATTAACGTTCATAAAATGAATACAACAAAAGATTATTTAGTCGGTGAATATGATTTAGAAATATTAACATTGCCAAGAATAAAATTTGACAAAGTTAAAATTAATCAAAGTCAAATAACAGATATAACTATCCCTCATTATGGAACCATTGAATTAAACAAATCTATTGGGCCTGCTGCTCTTTTTTTAAAAAAAGATGGTGAAAATATTTGGTTGTACGATTTTGATAAAGAGATGACTATTGAAAGCTTGAATATACAACCCGGAAAATATTTTATTAGCTTTCGAAATATAAGGTCTAAAAGTACTGCCCACACAATAATTAAAGAATTTACAATGGCTTCAGGACAAAACATTAATATAAATTTATAAGATGAAATTTGAAATTTTAGGAAATAAAGACACAAGATCAGGGTTTGGAGATGGTCTAACTCAACTTGGTAAAACCAATCCAAATGTAGTTGCTCTTTGTGCAGATCTTACTGGATCATTAAAAATGAATGACTTTAAAGATCAATTTCCAGAAAGGTTTTTTCAAGTAGGAATTGCAGAAGCTAATATGATGGGAATTGCTGCGGGAATGACCATAGGAGGTAAAATTCCATTTACCGGAACATTTGCAAATTTTTCTACTAGTAGGGTCTATGACCAAGTTCGTCAATCAATAGCTTATTCTGGTAAAAATGTAAAACTATGTGCATCACATGCTGGATTAACCTTAGGAGAAGATGGAGCGACCCACCAAGTACTTGAAGATATTGGAATGATGAAAATGTTACCTGGAATGACAGTTATAAACCCTTGTGACTATAACCAAACCAAAGCTGCAACCATTGCTATTGCAGATTATAATGGTCCTGTATATTTAAGATTTGGACGGCCAAAAGTTCCTATTTTTATTCCAGAAGACACTCCATTTGAAATTGGTAAAGCATTAATTCTTCAAGAAGGGACAGATGTTTCTATTTTTGCAACTGGTCACTTAGTATGGGAAGCTGTAGAAGCTGCACAAGTATTAGCAAAAGAGGGATTATCTGTTGAATTAATCAATATTCACACCATTAAACCTTTGGACAATGAAAGCATCTTAAGGTCAGTAGCTAAAACAAAATGTGTTGTAACTGCAGAAGAACATCAAATAGCTGGAGGAATGGGCGAATCAATAGCACAATTACTTGCTATTAATCATCCAGTTCCTATAGAATTTGTAGCAGTTAATGATAAATTTGGTGAAAGTGGAAAACCAGCTGATTTGATGAAAAAATATGGTTTACATTCTTCAGATATAATTAAAGCAACCCATCGTGTTTTAAAGCGAAAATAATCGCCTTTGAATGCATGATAAAGAACTAGAAGAAAAAATATTATCTCTATTTAATGATGAGAAAACCAAAAAAGAAGGATTTACACTTTTGGTAAATCATTTTAAGAAATCTATATATTTTCAAATTCGAAGAATAGTTATTACACACGAAAATACAGATGATGTAGTTCAGGAAGTTTTCATTAAATGTTGGAATAAACTAAACACTTTTAATGGTAAATCTAAATTATCAACATGGATTTACAGAGTAACATATAACGAAGCTATTCAATGGATTAGAAAAAATAGAAAAGAATACCATTTAAATATTTCTGAGATTCAAACAGATAATCAACCTACTATCAATATTTTTCATAAAGATGCCGATGAAATAAGCATTTTGTTAGAGAAAGCTATTTTACAATTACCAGAAAAACAAAAAATGGTATTTCAATTAAAATATTTTGAAGATTTGTCCTATAAAGAAATTCAAATAATAATTGGAGGAAGTATTGGTGGCTTAAAAGCTAACTACCATCATGCAGTTACCAAAATCGAAAAATTATTGTCAAGTGATTAAACCTTTTAAGAAAATAATTATCAAATCTTTGTATTGATTGAAATGGACTACGCAGAAATAACACAAAATAATGAAGTAATAAAACTTCTTAAAAAAAGAAAAGAAATTGAAGACGAGATTTATATGTTGGATGAAAATGCTCTAATCAACTATGAACTTAAGTTATTAAACAGTCCAGTAATTAATGAAACCTTTCATAATTCCTTTGAAACAAGTAAAGTAATTAGTGAATTAAATAAGAGCTGAAAAAATTAATAACAACTATGTTAAATGACTTGGAAAAATTAAAAAAAAATAAAAAGAAATATTTTAAATATACTTATAATACCCCTAAAAACTATTTTAATGATTTAAGCCCTCTTATTGAAAATAGGATAGAAAGTTTAGAATCAAAAAAAACAAAAATTGTTTTAATTAATCAATTATTTAAAGTAGCTGCAATTTTATTACCATTGATAGGATTCTTCTACTTATTGAATTTACCATATAAAGATGAAAATATTAACTATGTTCAACTAAATGAATATATTGATGATTATTTGGCTGTAGAAAATGAAATATTTTATACATTCATTTATGAGGAAGACTTAAATAGTTTAAATATTGAAGAAAACATAGACGATTATTTAGAAATAGAAATTGATTTTAACCCCTAACATAAAAACTATGAAAAAACTTAATAAAATTAAAAAACTGAACATATTAGTTATTATATGTCTATCATCTACAATTATATTTGCTCAAAATGAATTTAACCAAAAGAAAGAAAATAGACAAGCCCAAAAAGTTGCATTTTTTACTGCGAAAATGAATTTAAATAGCGAAGAATCTAAAATGTTTTGGCCTGTAGTAAATGAGATGGAAAATGAGTTAAAAGAGCTTAAAGATAAAAATGCTCATGGCAAAATGATATTGAAGGATAAAAATATAGAAGACTTATCCGACGACGAATTAGAGGATATGATGGACGCTAGAATACAAATGGGTAAAGAAAAAGTAGATATTCTAGTTAAATACCATGAAAAATTTAAAGAAGTCATTCCCATTAGAAAATTAGCAAAGTATTACCAAACAGGAAAAGAATTTAAAAAAATACAATTAGAAAGAAAAAAGCAACACAATAACCCTGGGGAAAGAAAAAGATAATACTTTTAGGATGTGAAAATTAAATATTGGATTAAAGCAGCTAGACTAAGAACACTCCCTTTAGCATTTTCTTGTATTCTATTATCTTCTTCATTGGTGATAATAAACCATATAGAATTATCCTTTAAAGTACTATTTCTAACCCTCAGTACTACTCTATTACTTCAAATATTATCTAATTTTGCCAATGATTATGGAGATGCAGTAAAAGGAGCTGACAAGAATAGAACAGGAGAACAGAGAATGGTACAATCTGGAAAAATCTCTAAATCTCAAATGAAGTTGGTAATTGTAGTAATAAGTATCATTACTTTATTAGTTGGACTTTTTCTAATTTTTAGTGTATTTCAGAAAGAAATCTTTAAAATATTAATCTTTCTATTTCTTGGAATTGGCTCAATTATAGCTGCTATAAAATATACTGTGGGTAAATCTGCTTATGGATATAAAGCTTATGGAGATTTATCGGTTTTTATTTTCTTTGGAATAGTGGGTGTAATTGGAAGTTATTATTTATTCACTAAAAATTTTCACTGGATAACTCTTCCTGGCGCATTATTTACTGGACTTATGAGTTGTGGAGTTCTTAACCTAAACAACATGAGAGATTATGAAAATGATAAAAAAAATAACAAAGTAACTTTAGTAGTAAAAATGGGAATAAATAGATCCAAAAAATATCATTTCTTATTACTATTTGTAGCAATTATTTCACTTATTACAATTGTTCTTTTCTCTTATAATTATTATTACCTATTTTCTATTTTTCCTTTATTATTTGTGGTGAGACATCTAAAATTATTGAATAAATACCAAGAGTTGAATTTATTAGACAGTCAGCTTAAAGTAATTGCAATTAGTTGTTTCGCATCTAGTTTTATAAGTCTTATAATTGGACTTTCAATTAATTAATTTTTTCTTGAGATAACCAAGTAGTGTACATCTTTTTATATTTTTCATGTTCTTTATTGGTAGAAGAAAAATTATGATATCCAGAATAAGACGGTTTGGCACACATAAAGATAAAATCGTGTTTAGAATAATTTAAAACTGCATCAATAACTCTTGGATCAACAATACAAATCGGTCCTGGTGGCAAACCTTTATATTTATAAGTATTATAGGGAGAATCTACTTCCAAATGTTTGTAATACAATCTTCTTAAATTGGGCATTTTCAAAGCAAACTTAACTGTAGGGTCTGCTTGGAGTTTCATATTGCTTTTAAGTCTATTAATATAAAGTCCAGCAATCTTAGAATGTTCGTCAAATTTTATTTGCTGTTCCATTTGAACAATCGATGCAAGAGTAGTAATTTCAGATTGATTGTATCCTAATGCTTTGGCTTTAGCAACTCTTTCTGAATTCCAAAAACTTTTGTATTTGCTAGCAATAAATTCGATTAACTTATTTTCAGAAACATTTGAGAATACTTCATAGGTATTAGGAATTACCATTGAAGAGAAAGTATAGGAATTAAAACCAAATTTTTCTTGAACATTTTCATCTTGAAAAAGATGTAATAATTTAGAAGAATCTATATCAAGTTGCGAAGAAAGTCTACCGCACAATATCTCTAAATTTCTAACTGAAGGAATGTATAAATCTACAATGTGTTGGTTTCTCATTAGAAATAGCTGATTGACTAATTTGTTAGTAGACCATTTTCTTTGAATTGTATATTTTCCTTTTTTAAGTACAATATTTTCTAAGTTCTTAAACTCAATAAGTTGGTTAATTGTATTGGAACTTAATAAAAGATCTTTTTTAACTAAGTAATCTCCAATTTCAGAGAAGGATAAATCTTCTTGTATTTTTAAAACAACTTTATTAGTATCGGAAAGTATCTCTTTCTTTTCTCTATTAATAAATAGATTAAAAAATGGAAAAATTAAATAGACCACAAAAAAAAGAAATGAAGTTACCAGAATGTATATTAACTTCTTCAATCTTGAGGAATTTGAATTAAGTTGAAATCTTCTATCTTGTAAAACTTAACTAGATTATTTTCTGAGCCGCTACCCAAATCAATTCTATTATAAAACACATCATTGAGTAATCCTTGGTAATAACTTTCAGAATTTAACTTGTCTGGGTAAATTTTCAAAAAAATAGATTTTACAATATCGTATCCCAAGTAAGAATATTTGGTGGGCTCTGCAGAGAAAAACTCCTTGTATTTATCTTTAAAATCTACTATTCTAATAGAATTAAAATCGGGTATTCCTTTAGAAACAAAATGTAAATTAAACTTGTTTTTGTAAATAACATCAATAGTCTTAATCCTATATAAATCTTCAAAACCAAATATTTCAAAATCAGATTTATAATGCTCTTGGGAATTAGAAAATTCTATTATTTTATTGAACGCGTAGGTTAAAAATGGAACTTGATTCGAAGTTATTACAATTAAATTTCTTTTTTTATCTGACAATTTATCCAACAAATGACTCCAATCATCTCCTCTTTTAAGTAAAGTTGGTGAAATTGAATCTATTTCGTTTAAAGAATCATTTAATAGGTAACTAGTATCGCTATAAGCATCTGCAAAAATACTTCCATAAACCTTACTTTTATTGTCTTCTATATCATTTAATAATAGCATGTTGTAATCTTCTTTGGAATTCTTAATATATAATGCCATCTCTTTAGACTGGGTAGATCTTGATGGATATATTTTAAATAAATCTGGATAATTAAAAAGTGCTTGACTAGGAATATTGTAGGGCGAAATCATAGGAATACGGGAATTCTTAGAAAATAATCTCATCATTTTAATATTCTTAGAAAATAATGGACCAATAATTAAATTAGAGGATTTGAATAAAGTGTCTTGCAATATTTGTTTGATGGTATTTGTATCGTATTTGCTATCGAAAACATTTAATTCAAGATTGTATCCCAAATCTTTTAAATCAAGAAGGGCAATTTTTACTCCATTATAAATTTGAAAAGAATTTTCAGATATTTTATCTATTGAGCAATTCGTATTTTCTGGACAGTTTACAATAATTGAATCGGATTTATTTATAAAAAATGGCAATACCAATGAAATTCTTAAAGTTTTTTGTTCGTAGATATTGTCAAGAAATAGATCTAGAGAATCATTTTTATTTTCTATAGAATCCTCTATACAATCTTTAATTCTTAAAATTATTTTCAGTTCTTGATCTTTTTTAAGTCCAAATTCGTTTAAAAAAGGATTGTTTTTAATTATCTGGTCCAAGCCAATGGTATATTTTTTTGAAATCGAGTATAAAGTTTCTTTCTTTTTTACTTTATGAATAATTAGAGTATCACACTCATTAAGCATAGGATGGTCTACATGTTTAATTATTGGTTGGATTATATTAGTTGTATCTGTTTGTATATTTGGAATTAACAACAATTGAGATTCTGATAATTCATTGTTTGCCAATTTGTTATAGGTTTTAATAGTAGATAACTTTACACCATATATTTTAGCTATTGACCATAGTGTTTCTCCTGGCATTACCTTATGTATCTTTACAGAAGAATCAATTTCATTATTTGATTTTTGATCAATAAAAGTTTTAATTGGAATTTTTAAAGTATCTCCTTTTGACAAACCATTGGATGCACTAGGGTTATAGTTGAAAAATTCATTTAAATCAATTTGATATTTTTTAGCAATACCATAGCTTGTTTCCCCTTTGGAAACCGTATGAAAAGTAAACTTTACATTAGGTTTGTCTTGAGCAATTAGATTTGTCACAAAAAATACTGCTAAAAAAAATGATGAAAATCTATATGTTAAAGTTTTTATTCCCATTCAATGGTAGCAGGCGGTTTGGAACTTATATCGTAAGTTACTCTATTTATTCCTTTTACATTATTAATTATTCTATTAGAAATTTTGGCTAAAAAGTCATGCGGTAAATGACACCAATCTGCTGTCATTCCGTCGGTGGAAGAAACTGCTCTTAGCGCTACAGCATTTTCATAAGTTCTCTCATCACCCATTACCCCAACAGATTGAACAGGGAGAAAAATCGCTCCTGCTTGCCAAACATCGTCGTAAAGTTTAAATTCTTTTAATCCATTAATAAATATAAAATCAACTTCTTGAAGAATTTTTATCTTACTTTCAGTTATCTCTCCTAGAATTCTAATACCTAATCCAGGACCTGGAAAAGGATGTCTATTTAAAATTTGTTTTGGTAAATCTATTGAAGCTCCTACTCTTCTTACCTCGTCTTTAAATAAGGATTTTAAAGGTTCGATAATTTTTAATTTCATATAATCTGGCAATCCTCCAACATTATGATGAGATTTTATGGTAACTGATGGTCCGTTAACAGAAACTGATTCAATAATATCTGGATAAATTGTTCCTTGAGCCAACCAATCTACATTTTTAATGCTATTTGCTTCTCTATCAAAAACGTCTATAAACGTTTTGCCAATTGCTTTTCTTTTTAGTTCAGGATCTGAAAGACCAGCTAAAGAATCGTAAAACTCTTGTTTTGCATCCACTCCTTTGATATTTAATCCCAAAGATTCGTACTGTTTTAAAACATCTTCAAATTCATTTTTTCTTAGCAAACCGTTATCAACAAAAATACAGTGTAAATTATCTCCTAAAGCCTTATGTAAAAGCAAAGCAGCTACACTCGAATCTACTCCTCCAGACAATCCTAATACAACTTTTTGATTACCAACTTGTTTCTTAATACTTGAAATGGAAGAATCCACAAATGAATCTGGCGTCCAATCTGTAGAACATTTAGAAATATCAACTACAAAGTTTTTAATGATTTGCAAACCGTCTGTGCTATGAAATACCTCAGGATGAAATTGAAGACCATAAATATTACTTTCATTTATATGAAAAGCTGCATTTTCAATATCAGAAGTAGATGCAATTTTATTAAAATTAGAAGGCAAATTTTTAATTGTATCTCCGTGAGACATCCAAACTTGAGAATTAGGTTTTACATTATCAAAAAGTGTGTGTTCCATATCAAAAAAAGAAAGATTGGCTCGACCATATTCTCTTTTATTGGAACTTTCCACAACTCCACCAAAATGTTTTACCAGAAATTGCGCACCATAACAAATACCTAATATGGGCATTGATTTATTGAAAGATTCTAATTTTGGGTGAGGTGCATCATTTTGATTGACCGAACATGGACTACCAGAAAGTATAACTGCACTAAAATTAAAATTGTCTGGAATCTTATTGTAAGGATGAATTTCACAATATACATTCAGTTCTCTAACCCTTCTAGCAATCAATTGTGTATATTGAGAACCAAAATCAAGTATCAGCAAGTTTTTACCCATACACAAATTTAATCATCCCTTTGAAATCTTACTGAATACTTTGAAAATTTGTTGAACTATTTTTGTTAATTACTTTGAATACTGAAAAAGAAAAACCTTTATTAATTGTTTTAGCTGGCCCCACAGCTGTGGGTAAAACCAAGTTGTCAATCGAGTTGGCAAAAAATAAAAATAGCTCTATTTTCTCAAGTGATAGTCGTCAGTTTTATAGAGAAATGTCCATTGGAACAGCTAAGCCCTCTTTAGATGAGTTAAATGAAGTTCCACACTATTTTATAAATAATAAGAGTATTGAAGAGGCATATTCTGCTGGAGATTACGAAAAAGAAATTATTAACCAATTAGAAGATTATTTTAAAAATAAAAAAATTGCATTTTTAGTAGGTGGTTCTGGAATGTATATTGATGCTGTGTGTAAAGGTTTAGATAATTTACCAAAAGATTTAGCTGTTAGAAATCGTCTGAATTTAGAACTAAAGGAAAATGGAATTGAATATTTACAAGAAAATTTAAAAATTTTAGATCCAAAGCAATACGGTATTATGGATTTGAGTAATTCTCAACGTTTAATAAGAGCATTGGAGGTGTGTAGAATTACTTCAAAACCATACTCAAGTTTATTAACCGCAACAAAAAAGATACGTTCTTTTAAAATGGTAAAGTTTTTATTATATATTGATAAAAATCAACTAGAATTAAATATTGAAAAAAGAGTTGACCAAATGGTTGAAAATGGATTATTTCAGGAAGTAGAAAACTTAAGAGATAAGAAAAATTTAAATGCACTTAATACAGTTGGATACAAAGAAATATTTAATTTTTTTAATGGTAATTATACTAAAGAAGAAGCAATAAATCTAATTAAGAGGAACACAAAAAAATATGCCAAAAGGCAAATGACTTGGTTTAAAAAAGATATAAGCTATCAATGGATTGAAAACCTAGATACTTTAAAATCCTTTAATGAAATTAATAGTATTATTACTAAACTAAAACCAAATTAAACATTTCATAAGTCTTAATGAATATCTATACGTATATTTAAAACAATAAATCAAAAAATGAGTCTTTGGCCAGAATTTAATGCTTCAAGTGAAAATCAGTGGATTAAGAAAGTTTTAGACGATTCATCCAATAAAACAATCCAAGATTTTCATTGGAAAACTGAGTATGGCAATATAGATTCTTTTAGAAAATCCTTATCTGTACTTAAAAGTTGTAAAAAGGATAAACTTTCAGAAATAGGTTGGAATTTTGAGGATAAAAATAAAATAAACTCTCAAATACTAAACCGATTAAATGATGGAATAAATAGCATTTATATTGATGGTATTAATTATACTGATTCTATTTTTAAAAATGTAATGAATGATATAATTAACACCCATATTATTTTAAGACCTAATGCTTCAAAAGAAAATATATCATCTTGGACAAATTGGATAAATTCTAATCCTAATTTTAAAGGATCCATAAGAATGAGTTTGTTAACGAAATTTATTGAAGCTCCAAATGGTGAAAACAACTCTATAGATTTAAAAGCTTATCAAGATCATTTTCAAAGAAATTTAAATTCAAAATTTAAATGCATTTATATAGAAATATCAAACAAACATATTTCTTTTAAAAATCATTCCTCAGAAATTGCATTAACAGGGGCTTATTTAAATGAAATTATTGAAATTCATAAAAAAAACAATATTGAAATTCCAAAAAAAATTATTCTCAAATCCTTCTTAGATAATAGTTTTTTAGAAAATATTTCAAAATTAAAAGCTATCAAATCTATCATAAACCAAATACTGAAAATTCATAGTATAAAAGCCAATGTGATAATTGAAACCTCAGTGAATACTCAAATATTAAAAGACCAAAGTGAGGACTTTAGAATTTTATCCATTACTTCTACTGCAATGAGTAGTTTTATTGGAGGAGCTAATTCTTTTATTCTTTCAGATTCATTGCTAATCTCTGATGAAAATTACTGGAAGAAAATAGCTGCAAATATCCCTATAATTTTAAACGAAGAAAGTCAAATTAATATTGCAAATGACATTACTGAAGGGGCACATATAATTGAGCAAATATCATTAAAAATGGCTAATAAAGCATGGAGAATTTTTAAACAAATTGAAGGAAATGGTGGATTACTTAAAAGTTTAAAAAATAGTGATTTGAGAAAATTTATTAAAAATTGAAATGGGAAGAGTATCTTTTAAAAATATTGAACTAGATATTTCCAATTTAAATGAAACATCATTTGGACATGAAAATTTCATAGCTGGAACTGCTCCATTTCTTAAAGGCCCCTATTCTTCTATGTACTTAACTAGGCCTTGGACAATAAGGCAATATGCAGGATTTTCAACTGCAGAAAAATCGAATCTATTTTATAGACAAAATTTAAAAGCTGGTCAAAAAGGTCTTTCAGTAGCATTTGACTTAGCTACACATAGAGGATATGACTCTGATCATGAGAGAGTTTCTGCAGATGTCGGAAAAGCAGGTGTTGCAATCGATTCTGTAGAGGACATGAAAATATTATTTGATAAAATACCTTTAGATAAGATGTCCGTTTCTATGACTATGAACGGAGCTGTACTTCCCATAATGGCTTTTTATATAGTAGCTGCAATAGAACAAAATGTAGAATTGGAAAAATTAACTGGTACTATTCAAAATGATATTCTTAAAGAGTTCATGGTTAGAAATACCTACATCTACCCTCCTAAGGAAAGTATGAGAATTGTTGGTGACATATTTAAATTTACCTCTAAAAATATGCCAAAATTTAATCCTATAAGTATTTCTGGTTACCATATGCACGAAGCTGGTGCAAATGCAGAAATAGAATTGGCCTATACTTTAGCAAATGGATTAGAATATGTGAAAAAAGGGATTGAAGTTGGTTTAGATATTGATGAATTTGCCCCTAGACTTTCATTTTTTTGGGGAATTGGAATGAATCAATTCACTGAAATTGCAAAAATGAGAGCTGCTAGAATGTTGTGGGCAAAGATCATTAAGAAATTTAATCCTAAAAATCCAAAATCAATGGCTCTAAGAACCCATTGTCAAACCTCAGGATGGAGTTTATCTGAAAATGATCCTTATAATAATATTGCTAGAACTTATATTGAAGCAATGTCAGCTGTACTAGGTGGAACACAATCCTTACATACCAATTCTTTAGATGAAGCCATAGCACTACCTAGTGAAAATGCAGCTAGAATAGCAAGAAACACACAAATTTTTATTCAAAATGAAAATAAAATATGTAATACTATTGATCCCTTAGGAGGTTCTTTTCATTTAGAAAAACTAACCAATGACATAGCAAATAAAGCATGGGATTTAATTCAAGAGGTGGAAAATCAGGGGGGAATGACCAAAGCTATTGAAATGGGATTACCTAAAATGAAAATTGAAGAAGCAGCAGCAAAAAGACAAGCAAAAATTGATAGCGGAAAAGAAATAATAGTCGGTCTAAATGCCTATAAATCTGAAGATGATCAACAGGTAGATATTTTAGAAATTGACAACAAAAAAGTTAAAGAAAATCAAATCAATAGAATTACTAAAATTAAATCGGAACGGAACCAAGAAAAAGTAAACAAGATTTTGGAAGAACTATCACTAGCTGCCAAAAACAACACTGGAAACTTACTAGAAATTACTGTAAGAGCTGCTAAAGAAAGAGCAACTTTAGGGGAAATATCTTCCGCCTTAGAAAAAGAATTTGGTAGATACAAAGCTACAGTAAAAAGTATTTCTGGTGTATATTCTAAAGAAATTATGGAAGATGAAAAATATAAAAAAGCTTTAGAACTCACCAATGAGTTCGAGTCTGTTGTTGGAAGACGACCAAGAATAATGGTTGCTAAAATGGGACAAGATGGGCACGATAGAGGAGCAAAAATTGTTGCTACATCATTTGCTGATATTGGTTTTGATGTAGATATCGGATCTCTATTTCAAACTCCTAAAGAAGTTGCTAAAAGTGCCATAGAAAATGATGTTCATATTATTGGAGTTTCTTCACTAGCAGCAGGTCATCTTTCCTTAATCCCGGAATTAATAAAAGAACTTAAAAAAATTAATAGAGAAGATATTATGATTATTGTTGGTGGTGTTGTTCCAAAAAAAGATTACCAATTACTTTTTGACATGGGAGTTGCTGCAGTATTTGGTCCTGGAACAGTAATTTCTGAAGCTGCTCAAGATATAATAAAAATAATGCTTAAAGGTTTCTTGAAAAATGAGTAATAAAAAATCAAAAAAAATAATTCTAAAACAATTGGAATATCCAAGCAAAGTACTTATTGCTTGGAGAGAAGCTATTGGAGGAAATGATGAATTTAGAGATTTTTTAATTAAAAGTCCCTACAAGGAATTAGGTATATTTTGTTTTGCTATTTTGAATGATAAAAAATCTAGAAAATGGTTGCTAGATAATAACTATGCTCATCTACTTGCAACCATCGAGGGAATTGAAGGTAAAGAATCTGCATTGGTATTTCTTAAAAAAAATGGATTTGATTTATTATTCCACTTTGCAAGAAGTGCAGACTCTTGGGAAGATTCACAAATTTGGTTGCAAAAAAAAGACAAATTATTATATGCTATTTCCCTAAAAATAGAATATATAAAGGATGAAATTGAATTAAGAAATCAAGATCCTCACAAAATAAATCCATAACTATCGAATTAATTGAATGGCTTCTGCAGCATCAATTATGTCTTCTGAAACAGAATCTTTTTCTGCTTGTTCTATTTCATTTTCTATTTCTTCAACAGTTTTTGTTGGTTCATGAGAATTTTCATTGTGAGTTGAATCTGATGCATGAACTTCAGATGAGTGTGATTCTCCATCGTGACTGTCTTCACCGCCGATTGTCAAGTAAAAGCCAAAACCACCACCACCTAGAGCAAGTATTAAACCAATTATTATAAATAATTTCTTTTTACTCTTTTTTGGAGTTGGAGCTTCAGTGCTAGATTCTAAGACTATTTCTTTTTCTTCTGCATCTACGGAGGAACTTACAGACTTTTTAACTGGTGGAGCAAGATCTTTAACTTTTAGTTTTTTAGGTCCTCCTTTAGCGTATATCTCTTCCAATCTAGCCATAACAGCATCTTCATCTTCTCTAAAGGTTCTGGTAATTCTTTTGGCTAAGTAATAGCGATCTGGATCGTTTTTTAAGAAAAAATTTTGAACTTTTACTAAATATGACATAATTGATCTTTTTTTTAAATATATAAAAACTAATAATAAATAAGTTGTTGCTGGTTAATTATTTCAATATGAAAGTTCTATTAAATATCCAGAATGTCTTCTTACATTAAAAACTAAGTCATTCTCGAATAACAAATATTGTCCTTTAATCCCCACCAGTTTTTCTTCGATTTCTGAAATTTTGTCCAAATTTAAAGACTTTACTTTTTCAGGATATTTTATTACAGGGAAATTAATATCATAAAGACTTTCATCTTTTACTAAGTACTGTTTAAATTCTTCGTCAACATAAGGGAATAATTCTTCTCTTAAAGAAATTAAAGAATCTTGATTTATTTCATTTTGAAGCATTTTTCTCCAGTTGGTTTTATCACTTACATGTTTTTTTAGTGAAATTTCTATTGCCCCTGCTGCTTGTCTATAAGGAACTCTTGCTATGATGAGTGCTTGTATAGCACCTTGATCAATCCATCGTGTTGGAATTTGACTTTCTTTGGTAACACCAACTTTATTTCCGGCTGTTTTAGACAAGTATACAATGTGGGGCTTCATATGGTGTTCCATTTCCCATTCGTAATCTCTCAGAGCAACTCCTAAATGAATTTTACTTAGCTCTGGTCTAATAATACTTTCAACCGCTAAGGGAGAGGATTTAAAGGCATCGTAAGACATGCCTTCACCATAAGCTTTTCTAATTTTTTTACCAGTAACAACACAGTTTATAATTCCAGAAAAAGAAATTTTAATAGTCCTTCCAATTAAATCGTTTAATTTTACTTTTAAAGACGGAACCGTTGAGTCGTAAAGGGGTAAAGCATATTCTACTTCATCTCTAAGTTCAGAGTGCATCTTTCTAATATTACCATAATGGTTCATAGAAGAGATAAGAGATTTTGAATAAAATTAAAG
Source organism: Flavobacteriales bacterium (assembly GCA_038108155.1). GTDB lineage: Bacteria > Bacteroidota > Bacteroidia > Flavobacteriales_D > Parvicellaceae > MED-G20. The sequence goes on from JAYNHP010000003.1 coordinate 56,430, forward strand.
TGATTCAAGTTGTTTCTTAATCCTCGAATAGTTTTCCATATCGTCTAGGTTAAAATACAAACTTTTAAGCACTTTAAGTGTTGATTTATCATTTGGGGAAAAAGATAAAACTCTCTCCAATAATGGAATTGCTTTTTTAAGCATATCATCGGCTTTTTTCATTTCAGACTCATATTTATCGCCTGAATAATCTCCAGCTACAGATTTGTAAGTAATTGATTGGTTGTAATAAAGAGCTCCAAGATTATAATACGCATCTACATAAGTACTGTCTATTTTAATAGCATTTTCATAACCAGATATAGCCTTATTCATAAATTCGAAAGCAACCTCATGTTTATTTTCATCGTGGTATTTATTAGAAATATTATCATAAGTAACACCAATATTAAAATGTAAAATTTTATTAGTAGGATTAGATTCAATGGCATTTTCGAGAGCTAATTGAGCTTTTTCGTTATTGCCCTTAGAATACCAATAATTAAATTCTTCAATATTCAGAACATAATCTTTAGGATATCTTTCTTTTCCTTCTGCAATTATATTTAAAATTTGTTCTTCATCTTTCGTCTCACTTGCATTAAGTACTCTAATCATAGATTGGTACATCTCTGCTCCCTTACCATAATTATTATCTGCACACATTTTATAATATTTAAACGCTTCGTCTGTTTTTTTCATTTTTTCAGAAGATAGAGCAGCATTTATCATAGCAAGAGTATCAGTTAGAGATAAAATATTATACATTTCAATTGCCATTTTAAAGGAGCTAAAAGCATTTTCATAATTCTTTTTAATAAAATTATCAACACCAACATTAATAGATTGATTTCTGTATGTCATCATTTTATTTTTAATATCTGAAGTCCATTGTTTTTTAGTATCTAGTTCTAAGCATTTAGAAAAAGAACCAAATGTAGATTTCTTCATTTTTTCTTCACCCAAAGCAGAAACTTCATCAAAAATTGAGGAATTATACGGAGACATCATCCAGTAATCTAAATAAATGGCTCCCCTGTAAAAATACATTTTAGTTTCGTCTTTTGACTTTACAAATGGAGTTTGTAATTGTTTGTTATAAGACTCGTCAATAGCTTTTTTTGCTTTAAGTAATATCGGAGTATTTTTTGCTAATTGAGTAGACCTTAAAGTAGAATCTGGAATTGATATCCATGAACTATTGTAATTGTTTCGAAACTCAGTTGCAGCTTCTGTTAACTGAAGTTTTTGAGCACTTCCAATTAATGTTAAGAGTATTAGTTTTACTAAAATAATGTGTTTTTTCATTTTTTATTTATTATTCGTTATCGTTGTTTGAATCATCATTAGATGTATCCGTTGAATGATCGTTGGAATCTGTAGAATTAACTGAATCTTCTGCAGTTGAATTTTCAATTCTTTCAATATTTTCATCGATTATTTCCTCTTCGTCGTCTTTTTCAACTTTAGCAACGGCTGCAATCTGATCTTTTCCTTTAAGATTAATCAATTTAACCCCTTGAGTAGCTCTTCCTTGTGATCTTATATCTGCAACGTGCATTCTTATTGTTAATCCTGATTTATTTATAATCATTAAATCATCTTCATCGGTAACAGATTTAATAGCAATTAAATTTCCTGTTTTTTCTGTAACATTAAGTGTTTTAACTCCTTTTCCTCCCCTGTTGGTCACTCGATAAATTGGTTCATTAGTTTCTGGATCGTTAAGTAAAGTTCTTTTTCCATATCCATTTTCAGAAACAACCATAATAGTTCTAGAAAAATCTTGGGCACATACCATTCCGATAACTTCGTCTCCTTCAGAAAGAGTAATACCTCTAACACCAGATGCAGTTCTTCCCATTGAACGAACTTTAGATTCATTAAATCTAATAGCTCTACCAGATTTAATTGCCATCAGAATTTCACTTTCTCCATTGGTTAATTTAGCCTCAAGTAATTCATCTCCTTCTCTAATTCCAATAGCGTTAATACCATTCGTTCTTGGTCTAGAATAAGCCTCTAAACTTGTTTTTTTAATGATTCCTTTTTTGGTACACATTATAATATAATTATTAGATGTGTACTCTTCATCTTTTAAATCTTTAACTACAACATAACCTTTTACTTTATCGTCTTGTTCAATGTTTATAAGGTTTTGAATAGCTCGACCTTTTGCTGCCTTGTTACCCTCTGGAACTTCGAATATACGCATCCAAAAACATTTACCTTTTTCTGTAAAAATTAAAAGCCAATTATGGTTAGTTGCAACAAATAATTCTTGTAGGAAATCTTTATCTCTAGTAGCAGAACCTTTTGAACCAACTCCACCTCTATTCTGTACTTTATATTCGTTAAGGTTAGTTCTTTTGATGTAACCAGCATGAGAAATTGTGATTGCAACTTCTTCATTTGGAATCAAATCCTCAATCTTCATTTCATTGGCAGAATATTCAATGATTGATCTTCTTTCATCACCAAATTTTTTCTTAACTTCTTCCAATTCAGTCTTAATTATATCCATTCTTCTATCTTCTCTGTTAAGAATGTCTTTTAAATCTTCAATAACTTTCAATAAATCGTTGTATTCTGCTCTTAATTTATCTTGTTCTAAGCCCGTTAATTGTCTTAATCTCATTTCAACAATAGCTCTAGATTGAAGATCAGATAATTTAAACTTACTCATCAATTTTTCTCTAGCTTCATCAGGGCTCTTTGACGCTCTAATTAAAGCTATAACCTCATCAATATTATCTGAGGCTATAATTAAACCTTCCAATATATGAGCTCTATCTTCTGCTTTTTTAAGCTCAAACTTCGATCTTCTGATAACCACTTCGTGTCTATGGTCTACAAAATGAACGATTAAGTCTTTTAAGTTTAAAACAACTGGCCTGCCGTTAACTAAAGCAATGTTATTTACTGAAAATGAGGTTTGTAGCGATGTATACTTGAATAATTTATTTAAAACAACATTAGGGATTGCATCTCTTTTAATTTCGTATACAATTCTCATTCCATTCCTGTCCGATTCGTCTCTAATTTCAGATATACCAACTAACTTACCTTCACTTACCAAAGAAGCAGTCTTTTGTATCATATCAGCTTTATTAACCTGATATGGAATTTCAGTTACTATAATAGCTTCTCTGTTTTCTCTAATCTCTTCAATGGTGGCTTTTCCTCTCATTACAATTCTACCCTTCCCTTCATGAAAAGCATTTTTCACACCTTCGTAGCCGTAAATAGTACCACCGGTAGGAAAATCAGGTGCTTTTATGAATTCCATTAATCCATCTATGTCAATTTCTTTATTGTTAATGTATGCTATCGTACCATCTATAACTTCTGTTAAATTATGAGGAGCCATATTGGTAGCCATACCAACTGCAATTCCTGATGATCCATTTACTAATAAGTTAGGTATTCTGGTTGGCAGAACTGATGGTTCACTAAGAGAATCATCAAAATTGGGCGAAAAATCGACTGTATCTTTTTCTAAATCTGAAAGCAGTTCTTCTGCAGTTCTTTTAAGTCTTGCTTCTGTATATCGCATAGCAGCAGGGCTATCTCCATCTACCGAACCGAAGTTACCTTGACCATCTACCAGCGGATATCTTAAAGACCAATACTGAGCCATTCTGACCATAGTGTCGTAAACAGAAGAATCGCCGTGTGGATGGTACTTACCTAGAACATCCCCAACAATTCTAGCTGATTTCCTAAAAGAACTATTAGATCTTACACCAAGTTCAAGCATTCCATAAAGAACTCTTCTGTGTACAGGCTTTAAACCATCTCTTACATCAGGAAGTGCTCTAGAAACAATAACAGACATTGAATAATCAATGTAAGCCGTCTTCATTTCATCCTCAATACTTACAGGAATTATTCTTTCACCGCTCTCTTCGCTCATAATCTATAATTTTATGTTTTTTTAAGATAAACGAAAGTATCATTTCTTTAACCATAATTACAAGTGTTTTGTCAAACATTTATCCACAAAATCATGTGCGAAAAGCAAATATTATGAACAATTAACAAAATTGTTGTTGATTAAATTTGAAACGAATGTTTTAAATATGAAAAACAATATTAATTTTGATAGAATATGGATGCTAAATTTTCACCAAGAGTTAAAGAAGTTATAAGTTACAGTCGTGAAGAAGCCTTAAGACTGGGCCACGACTATATAGGAGTTGAACATCTTCTACTTGGGATAATTAGAGAAGGAGAAGGAGTAGCTATGAAAATGATTGAATCCTCAGGAATAAATTCTAAAGAATTAAGAAAGAAACTAGAATCAAAATTAGATACTGGACAAATATCCGAACTCAAAAGTTCAGGAAATATTCCACTTCTGAAACAAGCTGAAAAAGTGTTAAAAATTACCTACTTAGAAGCAAAACTATTTAAAAGCAATATGATTGGAACAGAGCATTTGCTTTTGTCTATTTTAAAAGAAGACAACAATATAGCCTCATCGCTGTTAAATGAACATAATTTAAATTATGATTCCATTAAAGAGGAATTAGATATAATGATGGAATCTGGTTATAAGCCTGAATCTTTTCCAGAATCTAAATACCCTGAATCTGCAGATGAAGATGATATAGAAAAAGATGACAGTTTTTCTAGTAGTACCTCTAAAAAGTCTACAGATAGCAAGTCCAAAACACCAGTCTTAGATAACTTTGGACGAGATTTAACCAAATTTGCAGAAGACGACAAATTAGATCCAATTGTAGGCAGAGAAAAAGAAATTGAAAGAGTTTCCCAAATTCTTTCTAGACGAAAAAAGAATAACCCATTATTAATTGGTGAACCAGGTGTTGGTAAATCTGCCATTGCCGAAGGTCTAGCACTAAGAATTACCCAAAGAAAAGTTTCTAGGGTACTTTTTAATAAAAGAGTTATTTCCCTTGACCTTGCATCTTTAGTTGCAGGGACAAAATACAGAGGACAGTTTGAAGAAAGAATGAAGGCGGTAATGAGTGAATTAGAAAAGTCCCCTGATATTATTTTATTTATTGATGAAATTCATACAATTGTAGGTGCCGGAGGGGCTTCTGGATCACTTGATGCATCTAACATGTTTAAGCCTGCTCTTGCAAGAGGAGAACTTCAGTGTATAGGTGCAACCACTTTAGATGAATACAGACAATTTATTGAAAAAGATGGGGCTTTAGAAAGACGTTTTCAAAAGGTAATTGTAGAACCTACAAGTATTGAAGAAACTCTCCAAATCTTAGAAAATATAAAAGAGAGATACGAAGATCACCACAATGTAAAATACTCTTCAGAGGCTATTAAATCTTGTGTTAATTTAACTGAAAGATATATTTCAGATCGTCACCTACCCGATAAAGCAATTGATGCTTTAGATGAAGTTGGTTCAAGAGTTCATATTACTAATATCAATGTTCCTGAATCAATCATAACTATTGAAAAAAATATTGAAGAAATTAAAGAACTGAAAAACAAGGTAGTAAGAAGTCAACAATATGAAGAAGCAGCTAGGCTTAGAGATTCTGAAAGAAAATTAAATGAAGAACTTGACAATGCTAAAATTAAGTGGGAAGAAGAAAGTAAAAACCACAGACAAGAAGTAACTGACGAAGACGTAGCTGAAGTTGTTGCCATGATGACAGGGATTCCAGTTCAAAAAGTTGCCGAAAAAGAAAGTGGTAAATTAATGAAAATGGTAGATTCCATGAACGGAACTGTCATTGGCCAAAACGATGCTATTACCAAAGTAGTAAAAGCTATTCAAAGAAATAGAGCTGGCTTAAAAGATCCAAATAAGCCTGTAGGTTCTTTTATATTTCTTGGTCCTACCGGTGTAGGTAAAACACAGTTATGTAAAGTTTTAGCCAAGTATCTATTTAATAGTGAAGAAGCACTAATTAGAATTGACATGAGCGAATTCATGGAGAAATTTGCAGTATCTAGATTGATTGGAGCTCCTCCAGGATATGTAGGATATGAAGAGGGTGGTCAATTAACAGAAAAAGTAAGAAGAAAACCCTATTCTATAATTCTGCTTGATGAAATTGAAAAAGCACATCCTGATGTTTTTAACTTATTACTTCAAGTCCTTGACGATGGTAAGATGACAGACAGTTTAGGAAGAAATATTGATTTTAAAAACACTATAATAATCATGACTTCTAATATTGGTGCAAGACAACTACAAGATTTTGGCACTGGGGTTGGATTTGGCACTAAAACAAGAACTGAAAATGACCAAGAAAATATTAAAGGAGTTATTCAAAGTGCACTTAAAAAGGCTTTTGCTCCAGAATTTCTTAATAGAATTGACGACGTAGTTATATTTAATTCTCTAGTTAAAAAAGATATTTTAAAAATTATAGATATAGAATTAGATAAATTATTTAAAAGAATTAATTCTCTTGGTTACAAAGTAGAATTAACTAAAAATGCTAAGGAATATGTTGCTGAAAAAGGTTTTGACGAAAAGTATGGTGCAAGACCACTTAATAGAGCAATTCAAAAATATATTGAAGATCCTTTAGCAGAAGAAATTATTCAAAAAAAGGTGAAAGAAGGGGATGTAATCAAAATTGATTTCGATAAAAAGAAAGAAGAAATTATTGTTATTATCGAAGATGTTAAAAAGAAATCAAAATCTAAAAAAGATTAATCTTCTAAATTTTGATTCCAAATTCCATCTAAATCGTCAGATTCAATTCCTAATTCTTCTTCGATTTCCCACTGTGTTTTCTTTTGGATAAATGTAGCATTTTCCTGCCTAAAATATCTAGACAAAACTACCCCTACTATTGCTCCGGAAAGATGGCTTTCATAACTGATTTTCCAATCGTATGGAAATATTCCCCAAATCATGCTTCCGTAAATGAATACCACCAGTAATGCGACCGTAAGCAATCTTGAATCTTGTCTAAAAACACCACTAAAAAATAAAAAAAATAATTGGCTATAAATAACTCCACTAATACCAATATGAAAAGAACTTCTACCAAAAAACCAGACACTCGTCCCTGTTATAATCCATGAAAAAAATAAAACTCTCCAAGCAATAGGACGGTAAAAATAAAACATTGCCCAAGTGAGTATTAAAAATGGTAAAGAATTATTAATTAAATGATTATTGTCAGATGAAGAGTGAACTAAAGGGGCGAATACTATTCCCCATAATCCATCAAGTGTTCTAGGAAAGACTCCAAGTTTATACAGATTTAAATGAAAATAAATATTTGCGAAATGAACCAACCACAAAAAAAATAAAAAAAACAAAATCCAATAATATTTTAAAAAGATATTGTAAAAATCTTTCATCTACTTTATTGACCTCTCTTTTTTAAGATGTTGGTAAGCTTCTTGAATTTTTTGAAATTTCTTTTTAGCTGCTAATTGCTGTTCTTCTCCTAGTTGGTTAAATTTATCAGGATGGTGTTTTACGGCCATTTTTCGATAAGCTTTTTTAATTTCGTCATTACTAGCTGATTCGTCTATACCCAAAATTTTGTAAGAACTAGAAACATCTTTATAGAATAAAGATTTTATTTGTTCGAATTCTATTTTTGAAATTCTAAAATAAGAAGCAATTTTTTGAATTACTTTCATTTCAGAGTCCGAAACATTTCCATCGGCTTGTGCAATTCCAAACAAATATTGAATAAGTAAAGACCTTTGTCTTAAAGGCATACTATTATTTATTGTATTACATATCTCAATTAGTACAAAGTTCTTCTTTAATATATCCTTAAATTCACTGATGTATTTTGCGGAAAGTTGGGGAGAAAATTGCTGTCTAAAAAAATCTTTAACATAATCCAATTCGGATTTAAGAATTTTTCCATCTGCTTTCATTACGGCCCCAGAAAGAACAAGTAGAGCTGTAGCAAAGTCATTTTGAGTTATTCTAGACGAATAATAATTGGCATCATTAGAATAAGAGCTTCCTCTAAAGTTGTAAAAACCAGATGTTTTAGAGTTGTTAGAGCTAAACTTATCAAAACTAGACCCAATGAAATAGCCAAGGAAAGCACCAAATAAACTTCTGGTTGCAAAAAAACCAAGTGCTGCACCTACTAAACCACCAATTCCTATTAACACTTTAAATCAATTCAAAACTTCTTTCAACAAAATCACTTAAATCCTTACCCTTAAGCATACCATGTGATAAAAGAGCTAAATCTAAAGCTTGTTTGGCAAGAACTTTTTGATTTTTACCTTTGGAAGTAATTACTTTCGAAATTAATGGATGATTGGTATTTACTACTAGGTTAAACATTTCTGGCATTACTCCCATCATGTTCATTCCTCCACCTCCAGCAGCTTGTTGCTCCTTCATTCTCCTCATGAATTCACTCTGGGTAATTAAAACTGGTTTTTCAGTTTCGCTTAAACTTTCCACTTGTACAGTATATTTTTCCTTTTCAACAATTCCTTCAAAAATTGGCTTTAGTGACTCTTCTTGTTCTTTGGATAATTTCGATGGAATATTTTCTTCTTTAGAAATAATATTATCGATAGTATCTGCATCAACTCTAGCAAAAGAAACTTTCAAATCTTGTTCTGTTTTTGAAATATAATGAGAAGCAAGAGGTCCATCCATAATTAGCACATCATATCCTTTTTTATTTGCAGACTCAATAAGTGAATGGTGCTCTTCTTTATCGTGAGAATACAGAAATACTAACTTATCGTTTTTATCTGTTTGAGCAGCTTTTACTTTTTCCTTGTATTCTTCCAAAGTAAAATACTCGTCTTTGGAATTTTTAAGCAGACTAAATGACTTGGCTTTTTCATGAAATTTTTCGTCTGTTAGTATTCCATATTGGATAAAAACATTAATATCGTCCCATTTGCTTTCAAAATCTTTTCTATCCTTTTTAAACATTCCGGATAATTTATCTGCAACCTTTTTCGTAATGTGGTTAGATATTTTTCTAACGTTACTGTCGCTTTGTAAGTAAGACCTGGACACATTCAAAGGAATGTCTGGTGAATCAATTACACCATGTAGAAGCGTTAAAAACTCGGGAACAATATTTTCTACAGAATCTGTAATAAAAACTTGATTGCTGTACAGCTGAATCTTATTTTTCTGTAATTCAATTTGATTTTTAAGTTTTGGAAAATAAAGTATACCTGTCAAATTAAACGGATAATCTACATTTAAATGGATATGAAAAAGTGGTTCTTCTGTAAATGGATATAATTCTCTATAAAAAGATTTGTAATCTTCTAACTCTAAATCAACAGGCTTTTTAATCCATGCAGGAGATGGATTGTTAATAATATTTGGAACATCAATACTAATTTTCTCAACATTTCCATCTTTGTCTTTCTTCCCTTTAGGATCATCAATAGATTCTGTTTTAGTTCCAAACTCTATGTCAATAGGAAGAAATTTACAATACTTGTTTAAAATTCCTGAAATTCTATTTTCTTCTAAAAATTCTTTAGAATCTTTATCGATATGAAGAATAATATCTGTTCCTCTGTTTTTCTTTTTAATTTCTTTTAATTCAAAAGTTGGGTCTCCTTTGGATTCCCATTGTACAGCTTTAGAACCATCTTTATGTGAAAGAGTTTGAATTTGAACCTTGCTGGAAACCATAAAAGATGAATAAAAACCAAGACCAAAATGACCAATTATTGATTTTGGGTCTTTGTCTTTGTATTTTTCTAAAAATTCTTCTGCCCCAGAAAAAGCAACTTCGTTAATATATTTATTTACTTCGTCTTGCGTCATTCCTATACCATGATCTCTGATGGTAAGTGTTTTTTTCTTAGAATCTAAAATTACTTCGACTTTTAAATCTTTTACTTCCTTTTTGTACTCTCCAGCATTAGATAAAGTCATTAATTTTTGAGAAGCATCAACAGCATTAGAAACTAATTCTCTTAAAAATATTTCAGTATCTGAATAAAGAAATTTTTTGATAATTGGAAAAATATTTTCGCTTTGTACGTTTATGGATCCTTTTTGCATTTTTTATAATTTTTAAATATCTATTCAAACTACATGCCAATAGACTATTATTACAAATCTATGACATAATGTCCTAATCGATAGTATCTTGATTGAGCTTATTGTAAAATTGTCATCGGAAATAAGTCTATAGACCAACATTGATATGTTAAAAAACAAATAGCATGTAAATAAAAAGAAATTAACTTAATTAATAAAGTTGTAATGTGAAAAATTTGATAGTGTTAAATAACAGATACTTTTTATCTACTCTTATGTTGATTATTGTGCTTTTACTTTTCGACGACACTACACTTTATAAGTTATATAAAATGAAGCAAGAACTTCACACTCTAGAGCTTGAAAATATTAAGAAACATAATGAGATAATACAAATTAAAGAAAAAACAAAGCAGTTAACTACCAATAAATTTGCTCTAGAAAAATTTGCAAGAGAACATTATTTAATGAAAAAAAATGATGAGGTTATTTATGTCTTTGAAGGTCTTTGAAATTCCTCTGACTTTAAATAATCTTGTAAAATAATAACAGCGGCTATTTTATCTAGGGTTTCTTTATTTCTTCTTTTCATTTTTTTTATTCCAGAACCTAAGATAGTTTGCATGGCTATTTTTGAAGTAAATCTTTCGTCGTAAAATTTTATTTCTATCTCAGGAAAAGATTTAGCTATTTTATGGTAAAATTTTTGAATCATATCACTGGAGTGGGTTTGTCCACCACTTAAAGATTTTGGCTCTCCAATAACTATTTTACTTACCTTGTTTTTAAGCAAATAGTTTTCAATATAAATCAGTAAATCATGAGTTTTTACTGTCTTTAAGGGGTGTGCAATAAATAATGGACTTTCTGCATAGGCAATACCTGTTCTTTTTAATCCGTAATCTAAAGCCAAAATTTGATTCATTTTTCAAATATAATCCTATAAAACAAAACCATTTAAATTAATTGTGATATTTGCATATATGGATTTAGAAAATATAATCAATGAAGCATGGTCAAATAGGGATTTATTAAAAGATAAACTAACGATTAATGCTGTAGAAAAAGTAATTGCCAAATTAGATGCTGGTGAACTAAGAGTTGCTGAGAAGATTAATAATAAATGGGAAACACATCAATGGATAAAAAAAGCTGTTGTCTTGTATTTTCCAATTAGAAAAATGGAAACAATAGAAATTGGTCCTTTAGAGTTTCACGATAAAATGAAATTAAAAAGTAAATATGCTTCTAAGGGTGTTAGAGTTGTTCCGCATGCTATTGCTAGATTTGGTGCCTATCTTGCTAAAAACGTTGTTATGATGCCATCCTATGTAAATATTGGAGCATATGTAGATTCAGGAACTATGGTAGACACATGGGCAACTGTTGGTTCATGTGCTCAAATAGGAAAAAACGTTCATTTAAGCGGTGGTGTAGGAATTGGAGGAGTCTTAGAGCCATTGCAAGCATCTCCAGTAATTATTGAGGACAATGCTTTTATTGGATCTAGATGTATCATAGTAGAAGGTGCTAGAGTTGGGAAAGAAGCAGTTTTAGGAGCAAATGTTGTAATTACAAAATCTACTAAAGTAATTGACGTTACCCAATCTGAGCCTATAGAATACAGAGGAGTGGTTCCAGAAAGAAAAGTAGTAATTCCTGGTTCCTACAGTAAAAAATTCAATAGTGGAGATTATCATGTACCTTGTGCATTAATTATTGGAGAACGTAAAGAAAGTACAGATCTCAAAACATCTCTTAACGAAGTATTAAGAGAGTTTGAAGTCACTGTTTAATTATTTAAAATAAATTTGCGAAATGAAAATAGGTTTTGATGCCAAAAGAGCATATCAAAATTTTACTGGATTAGGCAATTACAGTAGAGACTTAATTGAGCACTTAATCAAAGAATTTCCAGAAAATGAATACTTTCTATTTGCTCCAAAAGATTCTGAAAATTCCAGATTAGATTTCTTAAGTAATTACGACAATACTTATTCGGTATTTCCTCATAATAAACTAAATAAAACTTTTAAAGGATTATGGCGAACAATAAACATGGAAAAATCCATTATAAAAAATGATGTAGATATATTCCACGGTTTAAGCAATGAGATTCCAAGAGTTAAAAATAAGAACATCCCATATATCGTTACCATACATGATTTAATCTTTAAAAGATTTCCTAGAAATTACAGAAGCATAGATAGAAAGATTTATAACATTAAATATAAATATGCAGTAAAGCATGCAGATTTAACCATTGCAATCAGTGAACAAACAAAAAAAGACATAGTAGAATTTTACAAAATAAAACCTGAAAGTATAAAAGTTATATATCAAACTTGCCACGAAAATTTCAGAAAAGAATATTCCCAAGAGGAAATAAATCTGACAAAGAAAAAATTTAATCTTCCAAAAGAGTTTATTCTAAATGTAGGAACCATAGAAACCAGAAAAAATTTAATATCCATAATAAACGCTATGAGTGTTATGAAAATGGATGTTCCTTTAGTAGTAGTTGGAAAAAAAACACAGTATATGAATTTTCTAAAAATTCAAATGAAAAAAATGAATTTTGATAATGAAAAAATTATTTTTTTAAAGGATGTTTCAATTGACGAATTACCAATAATTTACTCGCTATCATCCTTATTCCTTTATCCATCTCTTTTTGAAGGTTTTGGAATTCCTATTCTCGAAGCACTTAACTGTAAAACCCCAGTTATAAGTAGTAAGGGAGGTTGTTTTCAAGAAGCTGGTGGAGATTTTAGCAAATATATTGATTCAGAAAACAGGGAAGAATTTGCATTTCAAATTGAAGAATGTCTTACCAATACCGAATTAAGAGAATCTATGATTAATCAGGGTCTAAAACATGCAGAAAACTTCCAACCAAATAAAATTTCAAAACAACTTATTGATGTCTACGAAAGTTTGGTCTAATAATTATAGTTCTTCAAAAATTGATTCCGCTGTTGATGTTCTTAATAATGGGGGAATTATTCTTTATCCGACTGAAACTATCTGGGCTATTGGGTGTAAGTCAGTACTTAAAAATAGCGTTAAGAGGATTTATGAAATTAAAAAGAGACCATACCATATGCCATTAATTAATTTAATTGATAGTATAAATAATATCACAAAATATGTAGAAAATCTAAATATTAAGGACTTTGATTTAATAAATAAGAACGACTCACCTCCTACTGTAATATATCCAAATTGCAAAAGTAAATACAGATTTCTAGCAAATGATTCAAATGAGATTTCCTTTAGAGTAACACCTATAAACGAGTTGAAAGAAATTATAAGCAAACTAGATTCTCCACTTATTTCAAGTTCTGCTAATATTAGTGGAGAAAATTTCCCTAAAAGATTAGATAATATTTCTAATTCAATTCTAAATTCTGCAGATCTAATTCTTAATTTTGAAGTAAAATCTTCTGGAACACCATCCGAAGTAATAAAAATCAATAACGGTAAAATTGAATATCTCAGAAAATAAATACAATAATCTTTTAGGATCTGATAAAATCTTTAAAACCATTTCAAGTATTGCTGATCAAATTGATCAAAAAGCATTTGTTATAGGAGGTTATGTAAGAGATCAAATTTTAAATAGAACCACAAAGGATATTGATATAGTTACAATTGGAAGTGGAATAGAGCTTGCAAAGAAGACTGCCAATTTTTTAAATATTTCGCCTGTTAAAGTTTTTAAAAATTTTGGTACAGCTATGATTAATGTTGGAGATCTTGAAGTTCAATTTGTTGGCGCTAGAAAAGAAAGTTACAGAAAAGACTCTAGAAACCCAATTGTTGAAAATGGAACTGTAGAAGAAGATCAAAACAGAAGAGATTTTACAATTAATGCATTAGCTATATCCTTAAATAAAGAAAATTATGGTGTATTTATTGACCCATTCAATGGAATAAAAGATTTGAGAGAGAAGAGACTAAAAACTCCACTAGATCCAAATATCACATTTTCAGATGATCCATTAAGAATGATGAGAGCAATTAGATTTTCTTCTCAATTAGATTTTAGAATTGAAAATCAAACATTAGAAGCCATTAAAAAAAATGTAGGTAGAATAGAAATTGTTGCACAAGAAAGAATAACTGAAGAATTAAATAAAATAATATTAAGCGATCAACCTTCAAAAGGATTTAAACTTTTAGAAGAAACTGGATTGTTGAAATTAATTTTTCCCGAATTTCAGTTATTAAAAGGTGTGGAAATAAAAGATGGAAAAAGCCATAAGGATAATTTTTACCATACATTAAAGGTTCTTGATAATATTCTGCCTTATAGTAAAGGAAATTTGTGGCTAAGATGGGCAGCTTTACTTCACGATATAGCAAAACCAAACACGAAAAGATTTAATACAAAACAAGGATGGACATTTCATGGTCATGAAGACAAAGGTGCAAGAATGGTACCTTCTATATTTAGAAAATTAAAACTTCCATTAGACAATCCTATGAAATATGTACAAAAATTAGTTTTGTTGCATTTGAGGCCAATATCATTAACCAACAAAAGTATAACAGATTCAGCCCTTAGAAGATTGTTATTTGAAGCTGGAGACGATTTAGAGGACTTAATGACATTATGTCAATCAGATATTACTTCAAAAAATAGGGAGAAAAAAATTAAATATATCAAGAGATTTGAGGATGTTAAAATAAAACTTAAAGATTTAGAAGACCGAGACAAAATAAAAAATTGGCAACCTCCAATAGATGGAAAAGAGATTATGGAAACTTTCAACATTAAACCATGTAAAGAAGTTGGTATTCTTAAAGAATCTATAAAAAATGCTATTTTAGATGGAATTATAAAAAACAGCTACCAAGAAGCATACGACTATTTACTTATTAAGGCTAAAGAAATTGGAATAATTGAAAAATAACTCATTAGACATAAGAATAGTAGCAGATACTCAAGAGGATATATTTGCGGACTTAAGAATACATAAAGAAAATAATTTCTTGACAATACATGATTTTTTAGTAGAAAATTTTCATTTAGATAAATTAGAAATGTCTTCTTTTTTCTACAGTAACGACGATTGGGATAAAGGAGAAGAAATTACTTTAATGAATATGAACATTGGAGATGATTCAACGGTTAAATTCATGGAATCTATTACCCTAAATGAAGTTTTCCAAGAAAAGAAATTTAAATTCTTATATGTAAATGACTTTCTAAATATGAACATATTTTATGTAGAGATATTGAAAGAAAGTGATTTAGAGGACAACGAAACCTTAAAGTTACTTCACAAATTGGGTGAATATGAACCTAAAAAAAGTGATGATATACTTAACTCGGAAGATGAAAACAAACTTTCCGAAATTGAAGACATTCTAAATGAACCTGAAGAAGATGAATTCGGCGGTTTTGAAGAACTAGACCAAGACTTATACTAAATCACAAAAGACCTTTATTCTTTCTTAAAATCCATTCAACAAAAGGAAATATTAAGAGAAAAAGTAGCCATTTATAGTTAATTAAATCTTGCTGCTTTTGTTCGATATGAGTCTTAATTTTTAAATTATTATCTTTCTTTAAATCATCCACTAAGTTTTTAATTTCTGAAAACTGATAACTTCCTCCATTTTGATTAAGTAATGCTAGTTTTTTTGGTTGAGCAACAGTATTTAACTTTTCAATATTGGAAGGGATAATTGAAAATTTACCATCTGTTTTAAGAACTTCATCTTTGTTATTTAAAATTATTTTATAGCTGTAATCTCCAATAGGAAGTCCATTAAGTTTCAAATCGTAAAAATTATCTCTTGGAATCAAATTTTTGAAATTTTCTTTGCCGGAAGAATCTTGGTAAGAAAATACAATGTCTGCTCCAGATTCCACTTCCATTAATTCATTGTAATACTCTGTGTATATATAAAGAGATTTATTTTCGAAACTACTCTTTGGTACTATAGAATTTAATCTAGATTTTTTATCTGTTTTTTTCAAATATTGGACGATTTTTCTTATTAAATCTTTAAATATATAGGCATTGTTATTGAGCCTATATTCAGACATTTTCCATCTCCATATACCTTCGCCAATTATTACTCCATGTTTGGTATTTCTACTATTGAAAAAATAAATTAATGGATAAGGCATTTTTAAGTTGTTTACCGATTGATAAAGTAAAATATTTGCATTAGAAACTAGATTATAGTCTATCGAAAATGGCACAGAAAGAGGAGGATATTCAGAAATTATGTTTTGCCATTTTTCTCCAAACGCAAAAGACTTAAAATCTTGATTTAAATGGGCTCTCACTTCGTTAGTCCCTTTAAATTTATTTTGTTTAAGTCCTAAAAGAATATTATCAGCAGTCTTAGATATTATTTCTGATCCGGAAATAATTAAGGATGGTATTTCCATCTTTCTACTTTTCTCAATAATTTTCATTAAAATATCACTACTAGTTGGCTTATGAAAAATCAGTAAATCGTAGTCGCTAATTTTTCCATTAAAATCATCGATTTGAAAGGTAGTTACTTTGGATTTCAATTGGTCTTCTAATGCCCAATTAAGAGCTGCAATATCTGGATGTGAACCGGAGCTTAATATCAATATCTTTTGAGAATAGTCAATTACTTCAATGGCTGTTTTTTTAGAATTATTAAATAAATTTTTATCTATTTTTTCAGAACTAATCACTACTTTATATTCCATAATCCCTTTTTCATTTGCTTTGTCTATAAAAGTTACTTTATGGATTCCTTTTTTAAGGGTTTTAAACTTTTTTTCTTGTACTATTTCCTTACCATAAAATAATTGAACTTTAACATTTTGAAAAGAATTATTCGCAGCAAGGATAACTTCTAAAGGAAATTCATTTCCCAACAAGGCATACTTATTATTTTTGATAGACTTAATCTTTATATCGTCGTATTGTATGGTATCTCCAAGTAGAATTGTATTTACCGAAATAGTAGGAGAAATAAATAAATAAGGTAAATCCTTGCCCATATTTACTATTCCATCCGATGCGATTACTAAATCTGTTAAGTTAGTTCCATGGTATTTTAAATTTATAAAACTATATAGTTGATCAAAATTAGTAGAATTGTCTTCAAAGGAAAAAAGTGTGTCTTTTAAAATTTTTTGTCCAAAAACACATGTTCTTAAATCATAAAACTCTTTTAACTCTTCAAATTGACTTTTAATTGAATCTTCATAATAATTCTCAAAAAAAATTGAATCTTCATTAGATATAATGCTTCTAGAATTGTCTTGAGCAAATAAAAGAATAGGTTTTTCTTCCACTGACTCTGATTTTATAATTTTAGGTCTTAAAAGAAAAATACTTAATAAAATAAAGGTAATCCATCTTAAAATAAATAAGATTAAAATAGTTTTTGAGGATAAATAATTCTGTTTTCTTTCTTTGTTGTAAAGAAAAATAGTTAAGGTGAATCCAATTGCAATAGAAACAAAAAAAACATAAATGGGGGAATCAAAAATTATTGTACTCAACTATAGTAAGTTAGGTTAACATACCTCCATCAACATTCAAAGTCTGACCAGTTATATAAGCACTTAAATCACTTGCCAAGAAAACACAAGCATTTGCAATATCTTCTGGTGCACCACCTCTTTTAAGTGGAATTGCATTTCTCCATACATCTACAGTCTTCTCATCTAACTTTGCAGTCATTTCAGTTTCAATAAAACCTGGAGCAATTACGTTACTTCTAATATTTCTTGATCCTAACTCAAGAGCAATTGATTTGGAAAATCCAATAATTCCAGCTTTTGAAGCAGCATAGTTGGATTGTCCAGCATTTCCTTTTACTCCAACAACAGAACTCATATTAATAATAGAACCTTTTCGTTGTTTGAGCATTGTTCTTTGTACAGCTTTGGTCATATTAAAAACAGACTTTAAATTCACTTCAATTACTTTATCAAAATCTTCTTCACCCATTCTCATTAATAAATTATCCTTAGTAATTCCAGCATTATTTACTAGAACATCAATAGAACCAAAATCTTCTAAAACATTTTCAACCAAATCTTGTGATTCTTTATGGTCAGCAGCATTGCTTTGATAGCTTTTCACTTTTACTTCGTAATTACTTAACTCTTTTTCCAAAGAATTAGCAGATTCTACAGAAGAACTATATGTAAAAGCAACATTTGCACCATGCTGAGCAAAAACTAAAGCTATTCCTTTACCAATTCCTCTACTTCCACCAGTTATAATTGCAGTTTTACCTTCTAATAATTTCATTTTTTTAATTCTGTTTATTCAAATATACACAATCTAATTTCTCAAAAATAAGGTATTTAAGATTTATATTATTTTTATTCTAATTGTAACAATAGTATTTTATTTATGTAGAATCTACACTAATAAAATCATTAATTTAATATGCAACTTTTTTAATTGTTTAATAGTGTTATTTTTGTAGAAATTCTAAAAATCTTAATGTCAAATAATACTACCATTAACAGTATAGATTTAAATAAAGAACAGTTTATAAGTCAAATCCTAAACGACTATCGTGTAATTTGTATGAGTAGAGAGGCCTCTTTACTTGGAAGAAAAGAAGTTCTTAATGGAAAAGCAAAATTTGGAATTTTTGGTGATGGAAAAGAATTAGCACAACTTGTAATGTCCAAATTCTTCAATAAAGGAGATTTTAGATCTGGTTACTACAGAGATCAAACATTCATGATGGCAATTGGAGAGCTTAGTGTTCAGGAATTTTTTGCAGGTCTTTATGCACATACAGATTTGGAAAAAGAACCCAATTCAGCTGGCAGACAAATGGGTGGACATTTTTCTACAAAATCAGTTGATAAAGATGGGAATTGGCTTAATTTAATTGACAAAAAAAATACTTATTCTGATATTTCTTGCACTGGTGCACAAATGCCTCGTCTTGTAGGATTAGGATTAGCCTCTAAGATTTACAGACAAAATAAAGAATTAAAGGATTTTAAGAAATTTTCTAATAACGGAAATGAAGTTGCTTTCGGAACCATAGGAGACGCAAGTACATCTGAAGGAGTGTTTTGGGAATCCATGAATGCAGCATGTGTTTTAGAAATTCCCTTAGTTATGTCTGTTTGGGACGACGGATATGGAATATCAGTAGAAAAAAAATACCAGACTACTAAAGAAAGTATTTCTGCGGCCTTATCTGGATTTGAAATTAAAGACCAGTCAAACGGTTTGAAAATTTTCAAATGTAAAGGATGGAATTACGCTGAACTATACAGTACCTACCAAGAAGCTGTTAATTTTTCAAGAAAACACCATAAGCCATCTTTGGTACATGTCGAAGAAATAACCCAACCTCAAGGACATTCAACCTCCGGATCACATGAAAGATACAAGTCTAGCGAAAGATTAGCCTGGGAAAAAGAATACGACTGTATAGTCCAATTTAAAAGATGGATACTTAGTAATGAAAATGCAACTGGAAAGCCTATTTGTAGCTTAGAAGTTTTAGAAAAAATAGAAATAGATTGTAAAAACGAAGTAAAGAAACTATCTAAGATAGCTTGGGCTGAGTTTTTAAATCCAATTAAAGAAAGCTTGAATAAATGTTCTTTACATCTTAAAAATATTGCAAGTAAAAGTTCTAAAAAATCAGAAATACTTCAAATAGTAAATGACTTAGAGAAAATTAGAGAACCTATTAAAAAAGATGTGTTTTCAAGTTTTAGAAAAACTTTATTAATAACTAGAGGTGAGAAATCCAACGAAAAATCAGCTGCTATTCAGTGGTTTAAAGCTCAACAAAAGTATGAGTTTGATAATTACAGTTCTAATTTATACACTGAAACTAATTATTCTGCTCTTAAGGTTAATCAAGAAGATGTAGTATTTTCTAAAAATAAATTAGATGGAAGGATAATTTTAAAAAATAATTTTCAAAAACTTTTTAGCCAATTTCCTGAACTTTTAACCTTTGGAGAAGATACCGGAATTATTGGCGGAGTTAACCAAGTAATGGAGGGAATGCAAGAGGAATTTGGTGAGCTTAGAGTTTTTGATACTGGAATAAGAGAAACCACAATCATAGGCCAAGGAATAGGATTGGCTCTAAGAGGACTAAGACCAATTGCAGAAATACAATATTTAGATTATATACTCTATTGTATTCAAATTATGAGTGATGATTTAGCAACATTGGCTTACAGAACAAAAGGGACCCAGAAGTGTCCACTTATTGTAAGAACGAGAGGCCACAGACTAGAAGGTATATGGCATGCAGGATCTCCCTTAGGAGGAATCATTAATTTATTAAGAGGAATCATAGTTTGTGTACCTCGAAATATGGTAAAAGCAGCTGGGTTTTACAATACTTTAATAAAATCAGATGATCCAGCATTGGTTATTGAATGTTTGAATGCTTACAGGATAAAAGAAAATGAACCGGAGAACTATGGAGAGTTTACAACACCAATTGGAATTCCTGAAATTGTCTCGGAAGGAAAGGACATTACAGTAGTTAGTTATGGTTCTACTTTTAATATTTGTCAACAAGCTGTAAAAGAATTAAATAACTACAACATATCGTGTGAACTAATTGATATACAGACTCTTATTCCTTTTGATGTGAATCATTTGATTAGTAAGTCTTTGAAAAAAACGAATAAAATTATTTTTATTGATGAAGATGTTCCTGGTGGAGCAACTGCTTTTATGTTAGACCAAGTTATTAACAAACAAAAAGGGTATTTCCATTTAGATTCCCAACCAGTGACATTAACAGCGAAGGACCATAGACCAGCTTATGGAACTGATGGAGATTATTTCTCAAAACCGAGCTTAAATGATATTACAGAAGCCATATACAACATAATGCATGAAAGCAATCCCAAGTTGTATCCAAGTATTTTATGAGGAGTATGAAAAAAATTATATTTTTTTTCTCATTATTATCTATCTTCTTTCATGCATATAACCAAGAAATAGAATTTAAAGAAATAGATAAATGGATTAAGAATAATCCTGGAGAACTAGTCCCTATTCGTATTGAATTCAATGATAATGTAGATTGTTACAAGCTAAATCAGGAATTTAAAGAGAAAAAAATTCCAGTAAATCAACGTCCAAAAATTGTTAATAGGCTTTTAAAAGAGCAAGCTATTAAATCCCAAGAATTTGTATTAGATTTCTTAAAAAAACAAAACCCATCTGAAATCTATTATCATTCATTTTGGATTGTTAATATTATTGTTGCTAAAGTAGATGTTTCTACAATTGAAAAATTAGCTCATTTTTCTAATATTTCTTCTGTAAAAATTGAAAATAACCAATTTATAGCCCATGAAGATTTTGAGGTATCAGTGGATAATAATAGAACCCCTAATGGAGTTGAAAATGGTTTAATTGCAATTAATGCACCTGCAATGTGGGCACTTGGATATACTGGAAGAGGAAGATTAGCTTACAATTATGATACAGGAGTATGGCCTAATCACCCAGCATTTAGCAATAGATTTATTGGTAGTAGATTTCCAATGCAACAAAGCTGGATTGGTTATTTTAATTCATTTCCTAACGGTTCTATTCAAAATCATGGAACACATACTTTGGGAACTATCGCTGGACTAGTAGAGTCTACAAAAGACACGATAGGAGTTGCTTTTGGTTCTTATTGGATTGCTAATGATTTTGTCACATCTACAGTACAAGCGCTACCTCCAATTGTAAATATGATTGAAGCCTTTCAATGGGCATTAAATCCAGACAATGACACTTCTACAACTGAGGATATTCCAGATGTAATAAATAATAGTTGGCGATGGTATGATGGTAATGACACCACTCACTGTCAAGGTTTTGTTGTAAATCTTATGAATGCTATTGAAGCAGCTGGAATTGCAAACGTTTTTTCTGGAGGAAATTCAGGTCCAAATAATTCAAGTGTAAATTCTCCACAAAGAATCAATACTTCGGAAGTTAATACGTTCTGTGTTGGTAGTATAAATGGAAATATTTCTTTCCCTTATCCAATATCAAATTTTTCTACAAGAGGACCTAGTCAGTGTTCTAGTTCTGGATCCTTAGCCATTCATCCTGAAGTTGTAGCACCAGGTCAGAATGTAAGATCGGCATGGGAACAAAATAATTTTAATACTATTTCTGGTACTAGTATGGCTGCTCCTCATGTTTCAGGAGCTATTTTGCTACTAAAAGAAGCCTTTCCTTTTCTTTCTGGAGAGGAACTTCTTTGGGCACTTTATTTATCTGCTGTGGATTTAGGAATTCCTGGTGAAGACAATATTTATGGAATGGGGATGATTGATGTTCATGCAGCATTTCAACATTTAAGCCAAATTCATACTCCAGTTGACCCTTCAAGTCTGATTTATGATATTCATCTTGATTCTCTTACCATACCTAATTTTAGAGAAAATACGTGTGAAGATACATTTACCCCAACAGTATTTTTTAAAAATCTTGGAGATTTTACAATTACCAATATTGAATTTACTTTAAAAATTAATGGGGATACTATTCTAAATAATAATTGGACGGGAAGTTTATCTCCAAATTCTAGTTCTAGCTATACTCTTCCTGTTATAAGTGGGTTAAATTCTGGTGAAAATGAAATACAAATATTGGCTAATCTAGGAAACTCCTTAAATGAATATGATTACTTTAATAACAGTAGTATCCTAAGATTTTCAATTATTAAGGAAATAACTACGCTTCCATTTATTGAGGATTTCGAAAATGGGATCAACGACACCACATGGATTATTGAAAATATAGATCTTGACAAAACATGGAAAATTGATTCCACTGCTGGCCTGCCCTGGAGCGATTTATCAGCCAGTATTAAGCTTTTTTCTTATGCTCCTAGGAACAATCAAAAAGATGGTCTTATAACTCCTAAAATAAGTCTTTCTACATCCAATAATTTATTTTTAACATTTGATATTGCATATCAGAAAAGAAGTGCATCAGGTGTATTAAATGACACCCTTAGGGTATTGGTCTCTAATAATTGTGGATTGTCTTATGATTATTTGGTTTACGAAAAGCATGGGTATAATCTTAGCACATTTGATACATCTTCTTTTGATTTTGTTCCTGAGTATTTTGGTCATTGGAGAAACGACACTATTGATCTTTCTAGCTTTTCTAATGAAGACATTTTAGTTAAATTTGAAACAACTAACAGAGCTGGAAACAATTTATATTTAGATAATATTAAAATTTTTGAAGGGTTTAATGCTCCTCTTTCAATATCTAAAACTAATTTATTAGACTTTGAACTTTATCCAAATCCAACTGGATCAAACATTAATATATTTTTTAAGGATTATAATACTAATAATTCATTCGTAACAATTTACAACCCTTTAGGTGAAGTTATGTTATGCTCAAAGTTAGATGGCTACCAAACATTATTACCAACCAAAAAATTAAGTTCTGGAATATATATAGTACAACTTTTTCAAAGTGGTAAAAGCTCTACTAAATCCTTTATTAAAAGAAAGGAATAATTTTTAAATAATCTCTTTTTTATGAAAAAAGAAACTAAAGAAAAACTTGATTATTTTGTTGAGAAGTACAATAACTCCACTTTTATAGAACCCGACCCAATAGGACTTGTTCATAGATTTTCAGATCAAAAAGATATTGAGATATTTGGATTAATAATAGCTACCCTATCTTGGGGAAACAGAAAGTCAATTATTAATAGTGGTGAAAATCTTTTAAAAATAATGAATAACGAACCTTTTAACTTTATTATGAATTTTAAGGAAAATGAATTGAATTTATTAGATGACTTTAAACATAGAACATTTAATGTTTTTGATTTACAATTTTTTATTTTAAGACTTCAAAAAATATACAAAAGGTTTACTTCTTTAGAAGAGCTATTTGCACCAGATTTTGAAAAAAATAACAATTCTTTTGAAGCAATTTTAAATTTTAGGAAGGAATTTTTGGGAGAGGATAATGAAATTAGGACTAAAAAACATGTTGCAAACCCTAATAAGGGGTCTGCAGCTAAAAGAATAAATATGTTTTTAAGATGGATGGTAAGAAAAGATAATAAAGGGGTAGATTTTGGCATATGGAATAAAATAAGTCCATCAAAGTTATCCTGTCCACTAGATATTCATAGTGGTAGGTCTGCTAGAGCATTGAATCTTCTACAGAGAAAACAAAATGATTGGAAGGCTGTAGAAGAGCTTGATATTTCATTGCGAAAATTGGATAATAAAGATCCCGTAAAATATGATTTTGCACTTTTTGGAATGGGAATTGAATCCAATGAGTTTTAAATCAAATTATATTGATTAAATTCGTGCTTTAATGAGTCTATTATATCCTGATTTTCTTTGGGCATTACTTTTAAATATTATCCCAATATTTATTCACCTATTCAATTTACAAAAACACGAAACCATTTACTTTTCTGATGTTTCTCTTTTAAAAAGTATTGAAGAAAAGACAAAAAGAAAATCTCAATTAAAAAATATTCTATTACTAATTTCTAGAATTTTACTTGTAAGCTCTGTAGTTATAGCTTTTTGCTTCCCTTATAAAAAGAATCAAAAAATAGACCTATTAAAAGATTTAAACAAAGTGGGAATTTATATAGATAATTCTTTTTCTATGAGTAGAAGCTTCCAAAACCAAACACTCCTTGAATCAGCAAAAGACGATGCAATCAAATTAATAGATAATTTACCAGAAGAAACTAAGTATGTTTTAACGACCAATAATAAAAAACATAACAAACAATACTTTATTGATAATAATGAGATTAAAAAAGAAATTATCAATTTAAAAACAACTGCTCAGACATTAACTATTTCTGAAGCAATAGAAATACAACATGAACAGTTTAACCTTGAGCAATTAAATTCCTTTTGGTTTACAGATCTTCAAGAGAATACTTTGGATTTGGATAAAATTAAAGACGAAAGCATTATTAAAAACATCAACATTCTTCAATATGGTTCCTCTTCCAATGAAAATATTTCAATTGATTCTGTGTGGTTTAATACAAACAATAGAACAATTAACAACAGTGAGAATTTAAATGTTAAAATCACCAATCATTCAGAATCAGAGGTAGAATTTCAAACCAAATTAAATATAAATAATGGTGAGGTTTTAAACCAATCTTTTAACAAAATTAATCCCAAGGAGTCTGCAGATATTAAATTTGATTACTCAGTTAATGAAAAAGGAATTAAATCAGGATCAATTAGCTTGATAAATCCTGCTAACAACGATTTATTATTTGACGATAAGTATTTCTTTTCTTATGTGCTAGAAGAAAAATTTTCTATAGTTAATGTTTACCAAGGTGAAAACAAATCAAATAAATCTATAGAAACACTATTTGAGTCTGTAGAGAAAACCAATTATAAAAATATAGATATTAATAATGGGATTACCAATCAGGATTTAAATGCAGAACTTATTATTTTAAATGAGTTATCAAAAATTGATAAAAAGACCCTACAACTCTTGTCAAGCTCCTCTAAAAGAAAAAGCATATTAATTTTCCCTTCATTGAACAGAGATGTAGATTACAAAGATTTATATAAAATACTTGGCATTAAAAATTCTGAATTAATAAACCTAAAATTAGAATTAGATATTGAATCTATAGACATGAGTTTTTTTAAAAATATTTTTTTAAATTATAATGAAAATTTAGATCTACCCTACTTCAACAAGTACCTTAAATTTCAAAACTTATACAATCCAATTAATTATATAAACTTAAGCAATACAGAGTCCTTACTTAGTAAATATTCTTACAAGAACAATGACATTTATTTTTTCACTTCCAATTTAAATAAAGACTATTCAAATTTTAGCCAACATGCTTTGTTTGTTCCTATTCTTCTTCGTATAAAGGAGAAGTCTGCCAACGACATTACTAGTCAAATTTCAATAAATGAGTTGGAGAACCTTAAAATTAATCAAGCAATTCAACAAAATGGAAATATTCAAATCACCAACGATCAAAGCAAACCAACTTTCTCTTTTTATCCTTTAATTTCAAGTAGTTCTGGTTCGTCATCATTGTATATAAAAGATATGATTGAATCCACTGGTCACTACTACATATATAATAATGACAGTTTGGTAAGTGGGTTTTCAGTAAATAATAAAAAAAGCGAATCCAAAATGGCATTTTCATCTTCAAAAAAACTTATTTCAGAACTTGAAAATTTAGATTTAAATGAAAAAATTCACTATTGGGACATAAAGCAAAATAAATATCCTGAACTAATTAAAAACAGTAAAAAGAACTTAGAATATTGGATATATTTTATTTATTTAAGTTTAATATGTCTAATTTTAGAAATCATAATAATTAAAAAACTAATCTAATATGTCTTCACTTTTAATTAAAAATGTAAATATAATAGACCCCAATTCTGATTTTAACAACTCAAAGAAAGACATACTTTTAAAAAATGGATTAATTGTTAAGATTGAAGACAATATTCAGGTTAATAATTTAGATACAGTTCAAGAAGAAAATCTTCATGTTTGTCCTGGTCTTTTCGATTTTTCAGTAGATTTTCCAGACCCTGGAAATGAGCAAAGAGAAACTCTTGAATCTGGTCTGTTCTCGTCTAAATCTGGAGGTTTCACAGGTGTAGGACTTCAGCCTACTTACAAACCTGCAAGGGATAAAAAAAGTGAAATTCTGTTCTGTAAAAACACTACTAAAGATTTTGGAATAGATGTTGTACCCTTCGGAGCAATTTCTAAAGAACTAAAGGGAGAACAATTGGCAGAAATGTTTGACATGTATAATGCAGGAGCACTTGCCTTTTCAGACAACATGCGACCTGTTCATAACAGCGGTCTTTTATCAAGAGCATTGCTTTATGCAAAAAACTTCAATGGGTTAATAATATCTTTTCCTTACGAAGAAAAAATATCACCTAACGGACTAATAAATGAAGGTGTTGTTTCAACTAAATTAGGTTTGGAAGGAATTCCAGACTTATCAGAAGAGCTCATGGTCAACAGAGATTTATTGATAAATAGATACCACGAGGGAAGGTTACACTTCAATATTTTATCTTCTAAAAAGAGCTTAAAACAGATTGAAGTTGCTAAAAAAACTCAAAATAATTTAAGTTGTGGAACATCCATTTTTCACCTATTATTTGACGATGAAATTATTGATCAATTTGACAATAGGTTTAAAATACTTCCACCTTTTAGAACAAAAGAAGACAGAAATGCACTTTTAGAAGGGGTTAAAAATGGGACGATTGATGTAATTACATCTTACCACCAACCTAATGAAAAGGAAATAACTAATGTAGAGTTCAGTTTATCACCTTTTGGATCTATAGGTACTCAAGTTTGCTTTCCATTAGCTTTAACCTATCTTAAGGAATATATCGGACTAGAAAAAATTGTACAATGTATGTCCATCAATCCGCGAACAATCCTTCAATATGAAGTTCCTATTATAAAAGAGGGGTATGAAGCGAATATGACATTATTTGATCCCGATAAGAAATGGATATATGATAAAAAAAACAATACCTCTATGAGCGAAAATACTGGTTTGTTTGGTAGTGAACTTAATGGGTTTGTTCATGGAACCATTCATAAAAGTAATTATCATAAAAATCTTCTTAAATAATAAATAATATTCTACATTTGCTATGGGCAAGTCTCATACGACCAGCTCCTGTTGAATCCCCCAGGATGGGAACATAGCAAGGGTAAATGGTTGTAGCGGTGCGATATGAGTAGCTTGCCCTTTTTTTTGTATCTTATTGGACAGTAATGTCTATAGAAATAAAAGAAATAAAGAAATTAAATCCTCTTCATTTATCTCAATGCATTGAAATTTCCAATTGTTTATTTGGAAAAGGTTATCATTCTGAAAAATATTTCCTAAATAAAAATATTGTCAAAATAGTTGCTTTAAAGAAAAACAATATCATTGGTTTTTTTATAGGAAAAAAAGAAATTAAAAATGTGGTAATTGATTGTATCGCAATAAAAAGAAATTGGCAAAAAAAAAGTATAGGTACAAAACTTATGACTTATTATTTTCAAAAATTTTTAAATTCTAAAGACAAGGTAGTTGCCTATGCGTGGAAAATTAAAAATAAAATGCCAGCAGGAAAAATAAATTACAAGTTTGGATTAAAACCAGTAGAAAATATGGGGAAAATATGGAAGGATAAATGCAATGTTTCTTTTAGATGCAGCAGCTATAATGAATCTTGTATTTGTGAGTGTGTTAAATTTTCAAATTAATTGTTAGCAATTACTTAAAAATTTCTTTTTAGCACTTTTTAATTATTATTACTTTCACCAAATAACCAACTAAAAACCTACACATGAAATTTTTTATTGATACAGCAAACTTAGAGATGATTCAAGAAGCCCAAGATTTGGGCATTTTAGATGGTGTAACCACCAATCCTTCTCTAATGGCTAAAGAAGGAATTTCAGGTTCTAAAAACATTATTAATCACTATAATAAAATATGTGAAATCGTTGATGGCGATGTAAGTGCAGAAGTTATTTCAACAGATTTTGATGGAATGGTCAAAGAAGGCGAAGCATTAGCTAAGTTACATTCAAATATTGTAGTCAAAGTACCAATTATTAAAGATGGTATTAAGGCAATTAAATATTTTTCTGACAAAGGAATAAAAACCAATTGTACCTTAATATTTTCAGCTGGACAGGCATTGCTAGCAGCAAAAGCTGGTGCTACTTATGTTTCTCCATTTATTGGGAGATTAGACGATGTGAGTACTGACGGTATGGATTTAATTGCTCAAATAAGAGAGATTTATGATAATTACATATTTGATACAGAGATACTTGCAGCTTCTGTAAGACACCCAATGCACATTATACAGTGTGCAGAGATTGGAGCAGATGTCATGACAGGACCTCTAAGCGCAATAACAGCTTTACTTAACCATCCACTTACCGATATTGGTTTAGCTAAATTTTTAGCCGATTTTAAAAAAGTAAATGGCTAGATAATTATGCTTATCAATGTTGTTGCAAAAGATCCTGATTTAAGAGTAATTCAAAAAATTATTAAAATCCTAAACAACGACGGTTTAATTGTAATTCCTACTGATACAATCTATGCTTTTGCAACTAGCATAAAGAGCAAAAAGGGGCTAGAAAGATTGGCTAAAATCAAAAATATTAAATTAAAAAAGGCTAACTTTTCTTTAATTTGTCAGGACTTAAAAGATATTTCTAAATATACCAAGCCATTTGATAGAAAGACCTTTAAAACTCTTAAAAATGCACTTCCTGGTCCGTTTACATTTATATTAAATGCAAATAATAATATTTCCAAGATATTTAATTCCAATAAAAAAGAAATTGGAATAAGAATTCCAAACCATAAATTTATTAGAACACTTATTAAAGAATTAAATCATCCTTTAATATGTTCTAGTGTAAACGATGAAGATGAAATTGTTAAATACACTACAGACCCATTGATAATATTTGAAAATCATGAAAATAATGTAGATGCAGTAATTGACTACGGATATGGAAGAAATGTAGCATCAACTGTTGTAGACTGTACATCTGAAAATTTGGTATTGATAAGACAGGGAGCTGGTATATTATAAATGTTTAAGAAAGATTAACAATTAAAATTTATTAAAAGAGAAATTGTTTATAATTTTAATCTTTAAATTATGATTATAGCAATAATAGCACACGACGGTAAAAAAGCTGAAATGGTTCAGTTTTTAAATGAACAAGCTGACATTCTACATAAGAACGAAATTGAGTTAATATCAACTGGAACTACTGGAGAAAAAGTCAAAAAAGCTGGGTTTAAAGTTACCGCACTACTTTCTGGTCCTCTAGGTGGAGATGCACAAATAGCAGCAAAAGTTGCAGATGGAACTTGCCATATGGTAATATTTTTTAGAGATCCATTAGAGAAACATCCTCACGAACCAGACATTTCAATGCTTATGAGATTGTGCGATGTTCACGATGTTCCTCTAGCTACTAACCCATCTAGCGCAGCTCTTTTAATAAAGGGTATTTACAGTAATTAAAAAAATCTTAAACTGTATTTCTTTAATTCTTTATCTAAACTTTTAGATTTTGGACAATGTATATCTAAAGTCGTCCAGAACTCTCTGCTATGGTTTTTAACTTTGGTATGAACCAGTTCGTGAAGAATAACATAATCTATAAGTTCTTCTCTAAGTCTCATTAAGTGTAAAGAAAGATTTATGTTGTTTTTAAAAGAGCAACTCCCCCATCTAGTTTTTGTATTTTTAATTGCCAATTTTTGATACGTAAAGTTGTGTTTTTTTGCCAAATCATCTACTCTTTTAGGTAAATAAGATTTAGCTTCTATTCTTAGAATTTGTTCAATTATATTTCTTATATAATCTTGACTTTCAATAGATTGTATTTCTTTTTTTTCTGAAATATAAATTTTTATGAATTTGTTTTCTTTTAAAAAAGTGTTTTTTATTTCCGAAGTAGAATCAATAAAAAAATAATGGAATTTTGTATGAAACACACTACCAATTTTAAAATTCGTTTGTAATTGTTCCTGACTTTGTATTTTAAGAAGGTTCTTTTGAATCCAATTCATTTTAGATTCTACAAAATCATTAGCTATTTTAAAAGATAAGAATCTAGGAACTGTCACTAAAACACCTTCAAATGGTTTTATTCTAATTGAGATATTTTTTGCTTTTAAACTCTTTCTGAAATTTATTTCAATATTCTGTATTTTTAAAATTTTATCCTTCATTTATAGCTATCTTCAAGGGTGAATAAGCTGTGAATTCTATTTTTTTATCCATGCAAGTTTTTCACCACTATGAGTGGATTTAATTATTTTAATAATTTGCTCTTTAGGTTCCAATAGTTTGTTAAAGACCTGTTAGGTTCTATGATTAGAATTTTGGAATAGGTATATTGATTTTTTTCTATTTCAATAATTTAGCTCTGTTATTAATTAATATTTAAAATCTTTTAAAGTGACTGATTTTCTTCAATATATGGTCTATTTTATACTATTATAATGCAAAACTTTTTTTAGAAAAAGCATATAAGTCAGATATAAACTCCTCAAAACATGTTATTATCATTAATTTATCAAAAAATGTAGGTCAATACAATTTCCTTTTAAATTTATAAAATATTAGTTTTTTTAATGAAAATATTTCGTCAATTTGGCTTTATGATAACAAAAAAAATTATTTACTTTTTAATCTTTTCCTTGGGAGCTTACAATTTTTTGTCCTGTAGTAAAACTTCCTATAAAAAAGCATCTCCTATTGTAGAAGATAATTGTATATCAATTTCTAATATAATGGTATTAAAAAATATGGATAGTATATGGGAGTTAAGAAATGAAGAAGATGAACATTTATTCTATTTTCCAAATTTTGAAGAGGCTGAAAAAACAAAAATTATATTAGAACATTATCAAACAAAATTTATTTGTAAATGTGGGGAGGGTTATTACACAAATTCAGTTGGAGAAGAAAATACAGATGCACTTATTATGCAATACCAATTGTCGTCTGATAGTTCTGGTATTGGAAATAAGGAATTAAATAGCTATGCTAACTCTTCAGAAGATTGTCTTCCATTTGACCCAGAGAAATTAGTTGCTAAAAAATCTCTAGATGGTAATTGGTATTTAATAGAAAAACCCGGACATTCTATGTTTGGATTTGGAAAAAACGAAGAAGAATGTGTTAAAGCACTTAGTGTAATTAAAAAATATGGTTTCAACCAGTCTTGTTTTGTTGGAAGAGCAAATCCATCATTTAGCTATTTAAAAAGATATAGAGAAGATATAGATACTCTTGTAATTTTTTAATTATCTAGAAAATAGCTAATATAAATAATATCATTTATTTCAAACACAAGTAATTGACTGTAAGTATTTTAAATAAATTTATTAAAACAAAATTTATCTTTTTTAACAGGTATTCAGTTTTTTTGAAAATGAATACTGTAATATTTTGGATAAAATAAAAAAACTCAACATTCTATGAATTTTTATTTGATTGATAAAGTAAAAGAAATTAAAATAGGTAAATCAGCATCTGGAATAAAATGTTGGAGTTTAGACAACCAAATATTTGACGCACACTTTCCTGGTTTCCCAACTGTTCCTGGTGTTTTATTAACAGAATCAATGGCTCAATTGTCAGGCGTTTTAATAGAACAAAGCTATTATAGGGATTATAAAAATAAAGGAAATGTGTTTCCTATATTAAGTATTATTCAAAAAGCAAAATTTAGATCTTTCGTTGAACCAGGAGACCAATGTTTAATCGAAACAACTCTTATTTCTATTGATGTAACAAGAGCTACTACCAAAACAACTACAAAAGTAGGAGATAAAATAGTTTGTGAGGCAACATTATCTTTTGTTATAGGCAGTGAAAAAGACATAAAGGAAAATCCTTTTTTAAAAAAGCGAGAATTATACTATCATAATATTATGCCCGAAAACTTTAAATAATAGTGACTTATATTTTAGATCATAATAGTTTTGTATGTGGAAATTTTGAAGATGAAAAAATTTCAGAACTAAATAATATTTCTGTCAAAATTGGAAAATTAAGTTTAGATCGTGATTCTGATTTTTTTCCTTCTAGAAGTGATCAAAAAGTAATGAGAGATGATGTTAAAATGTCTATAGTTACTGCACAAGAATTATTAAATAAATATAACTTTTCTCAAAAGATTCTATCTAATATTCCATTATTTGTATCCAACGGTTCTTTTTTTGGGAATTTTGAGAAACATTTATCTAGAGTTCTTAAAGTATTTAAAGATGCTTCTTTAGATGGTTCTAGAATAGAAATTTATAAAAAAATTTACAGGGCTAGTCCCCCACTATTAGCAATAGAAACACTTACAAATTCAAATATGAGTTTTATTGCTCAATACACTGGATTGAAA